>CADDYU010000004.1 GCA_902810705.1 Methylococcaceae bacterium | reverse complement strand
GTGGCACCATCGTGCCCGTTTCGATATGTGCTGCCATCCGATCCCTTCCTGCGTTGCAAAAAGAACCTTTGGTAGCATATCTGAGCAAAAATCGCTAATCGCTGCTAGGGTGTGCGGAAAGTCGGTTACATGGCTCGCGAGAGGCACGACGCTCAATGAAATCCAACATCTTCCCTTGGCTCCTGATTCTCGCCGTGCTGGGATTCTCCTTGTGGGCCCGGTATTCCCTGGTCGAGCGGAACGAACTGGCCTTTTTCTGCGAGGGCGGCGGTGGAGGCTGGCTATGCTCGCTCCGCTGGCTTATCGTGCAAAGCTTCAACACCTACGGTCTAGGTTATTTCGGGCTGTTTCTCGGCGTGCTGGCGACCATCACCCGCTCGCAAGGGGTGGGGTTCATGGCCGGAATGGTCGGGATGGCGGGTCTAGTCCTCTACACTTGGGATTATTCCGCCTTGGGCTTTCTCCTGGGCGTCTTGGTGCTGGCGCGCGCGCAGCTCGAGAATGGCCGGCACCCATACGGATCCCCCCAGGAGCAGGCATAGCCCCGCCCAAGCCAGCGCCTGCGGATTGAGGTGCTGCGCCCATTCCCAAGCTTCGTGGGGTGGCATCACCAGATGTTCGGCAATGGCGATCCAGGGACCGGCCAGGGCGATCCAGCCGGCCAGCAGGATTTCCTCGAGATTGACCTCTTGATGTCGGTCCATCCAGGCCAGCAGCGTAAGGCCAACGGCCGGCACCGAGTAGAGCGCCACCGGGAAATCCCGGTAGCGTCCGTCGAATACCAGCAGCAGACAGACCAGGGCCGCGCCGAACAGGAAGGCGAACCGTAGGGCGCCCAGGCGGCGAGCTTGGGCATCGTAGCTTTGATCGTTGCGCCGGACCCATTTCACCAGCGCGCCGGCAGGGGCGAGCCGCGGTCGCGCGCCCGAGACATACCAGCTCGCCACGGCGCGACCGAACTCGAAAGTCGCCAAGACCAAAAGGGCCGCATAGAGGACGGTGACCGCCCATTCGTTCCAATCCCGATTGGCCATCCAGAGATCGCGCCAGACTGCGAGATTGGCGCCGCCCCCGACAATGCTGACGGTGAGCAGCAACAACACTTCGTCGGGACCGTTCAGGGTCTTCCAGCGGCGTAGGAAAACAATGAAGAACACCGTAGCGAAGGCAAGCGCGGCCAGGCTCCAGGCCGGAGCCTCGGCGACCGGCCCCCGGAACGGGAATTTCGGCTGATTGAACCGGTCGTACAACCCCCAGTAACCGCCCACCGCGCCTTCCAGCCGGCGCTTCCAGTGCTGATCGAAGGCCTCGATGACGTTATAGGGAATTTTTTCGAGTTCGGCCCGCACCTCGAATTCGCGCATGAAGCGGGCCTGGTTGACGAGGCTAGGCACGGCGCCCTGACGCTGGCGGCCGTAGCTGGGCCAGCCGGTTTCGCCGATCATGACGTCCTTGCCCTTCAAGGCGCTCTTGACGTGGTGGAAGATGTGGCTGACGTGGCCGACGGCATTTTCCACCGGAACCGGCCGGTCTTCCCAATAGGGCAGGATATGCACGGTGACGAAGGATACGGCATCCGCCAGCTCGGCGTTGCGCAGCCAGAACTCCCAAACGTCGGCATAGGTGATCGGCATATCGGGCAGCGCCGCCCTGACCCGCTCGAGATAGCCGCGCAGGGCCGACGGCGGCAGTTCGCCGCGCAGCAGCACCTCGTTGCCGACCACCACGGCGCGGATGGCGGACGGGTATTTCCGGGCGGTGTCGATGCCGCGGGCCAGTTCGCGCTCGTTGTCGGCGAGATTGCGGCCGATCCAGATTCCGAGCAGCACCTTGAGGCCGTGCTTTTGCGCCAGCCGGGCGGTTTCGTGCAAACCCTGCGTTACCGAGTAGATGCGCACGCAATCGAAGCGTTGCGCCAAGCGGGCGAGATCGGCGTCGATCTGATCGGCGTCGATGTAGAGTGTCTTGTCGAACGGATTATGCTTCTGTTCATGAAAGGGCGAGTACGATACGCAACTCAAGTGATCGTTCAAGGCATCGACCAAGATCACCGGCCGGCTCGCCCGCCACCAGTAGGCGATCGAAAGGCCGGCGCAAATCGCCAGGATGAGAAAAACCAGTCCGGATGCCCTGCGCATAGTGAAAACCCTGTGCCTACTAGCCAACGACCGGATAATGTACCATAGCCCTTTCATTCTCAATTTCAGAGCCCCGGATAAACGGCCAGCGGCCGGCATCATCCTGTGTTTTGAACAAAAGCAAAACCAATCATTAGTTAAGGTAGGTGTTATGAAGTGTTGGCGTGTCGCTGTCTCGCATATCCCTGAGCGCCGATTGGCGCCAGGTGGTGCAGGCTTGGCCCTGCTCTTAGGTCTGTCGGTCTGGTCTGCTTGGGCGGAGGAGCCAGCCGAGGCGAAGCCTGCCACTTCGAATCCTGGGGCGTCGAATCCGGCTCCTGCCAAGGCCGCACCGCCCGCCAAACCTCGGCCCAAAACGGCTCCGGGACCTGCCGAATGCCTTCGAACCGGGCAACGAGTGATTGCCGCCTTGGCGCGGGACGACTCCGGGGCCGCCAACGAATTTCATAATTTTTACATCGCTTTCAAATGCCCGCCTCAGCATTTGGCCCAGGCTTTCGGCTGTCTGGTCGGCTTACAGACGCAGCATCCCAACATTTCCAATCCCTCGGCGGAACAAGTCGCCCAGTGCTGGGAAGATCCGACCACGATTCCGGAAGTGAAGCCGCAGCCGGAGCCCGCGCCTCCCCAGCCCAAGTGATTCGACTCCGACACGCTGTGCGCGGTACCCTAAACTAAGTCAACGACGCTCAGGAGTTCCCCGATTCTATGCGCCTCATCGTCTTGTCTTCCGCTCTGATCGCTGCCCTTCTCCAAGCCGCCGTCTGGTACGTGGTACAGCGGGCGGCCGAGCCGCCCGATTTCGGCGATCGGATCGCCTCCCTGTCGCTGGCTTATGAGCCGCAGCACCCGCCGTTCCATGGTGTCGATCCCAGCCTCGAAGCCATTGATCGCGATCTGAAACTGATCGCCGAGGTCGCCCGAAAGGTTCGCATCTACACCGCGCTCGGCAACGTGGCCGAGGTGCCGCGGCTCGCGCAAAAATACAACCTCGACGTGACCCTGGGTGTTTGGTTGGATGACGAGCGCGACATAGCCGGCAACGTGATCCCCGCGGTCCGGGAGAGGAATCAAAAGGAGCTGGCCGCCGCCATCAAGCTCGCGCGGGAGAACTGGAACGTCCGCGAACTCATGGTCGGCAACGAAGTCTTGCTCCGGGCGCGCATGCAATATCCGGACGTCGCGACCGGGCCCGCGCGAGATCTCAAATTGTCGCCGGAAGCCCGGCTGCGCTTGAACGATCTGGTGGAATACCTCCGGCAGGCCAAGGGACAGATCGCCAAGCCCGTGTCCACCAGCGAAGGCTGGAGCGAATGGGCGGCCGTGCCCGAACTGGTCAAGGAAGTGGATTTCATCACCACCCATAACCTGCCGTTCTGGGAACAGATCCGCGCCGATCGCGCCATGGATTACGCCCTGGAGAAGTACGACCTGCTGCGCGGCCTTTATCCCGGCAAGCGGGTTCTGATCGGCGAATTCGGCTGGCCCAGCCAAGGCTATAACCGCATGTCGGCCGTGCCCAACCCGCTCAAGCAGGCGCAGGTGGTTCGCGAATTTCTCATCGTGGCCAAACAGCGGGGCATCGACTACAACATCGTCGAAGCCTTCGACCAGCCCTGGAAGACTTTCGAGGGCAGCAACGCCGGCCCTTACTGGGGCCTCTACGACAGCGACCGCAATCCCAAATTTCGTTTGACGGGACCGGTGCAGAAAATGCGCCCCTGGATGCCGGCCGGCGGCATCCTCATCGGCACCCTCATTGCCGTCTGGGGCCTGTCGCGGCGCCGGCCCACCTTCGGCCACGCGCTGTCCTATGCCGTCGCCTCCAACGCCATCGGTGCCGGCATCATGTCCGCCGCGGTCTATCCTTTCGATTATTATCTCAACGCCGGCCTGTGGTTCATGTGGGGCGTGGGTTTTCTGATGATGCTGCCGCTCGCCATCATTACCCTCGCCAAGGTGCACGAAATCGCCGAGGTCATCCTGGGCCATCAGCCGGTGCGGCTGATCGAGCCCCACCGGCCGAAGCCGGTACTACCCGATCCGGCCTCCTTAGTGTCCATCCACGTCCCGGCCTACAAGGAGCCGCCGGAGATGCTGAAGGCGACCCTGGACAGCATGGCGAAACTGGATTATCCCAGGTTCGAGGTGCTGGCCATCGTCAATAACACCCCGGAGAAAGAGTTCTGGAAGCCGATCGAGGAACATTGCGCGAAGCTCGGCCCGAACTTCAAGTTCGTGTACCTGCCGAAGGTGGCCGGTTTCAAGGCCGGAGCGCTCAACACGGCGCTGAAGGACATGGACCCGGACGCCGCCGTGATCGCCGTGGTCGACGCTGATTACCAGGTCCACCCCAACTGGCTGAAGGACTTGGTGCCCTGGTTCGAGGACCCCGAGGTGGCGATCATCCAGGCGCCGCAGGATCATCGGGACGGCGGCGAGAATCTCCTCAAGACCATCATGAACGCCGAATACGCCGGCTTCTTCGACATCGGCATGGTGCAGCGCAACGAGGACAACGCCATCATCGCCCACGGCACCATGCTGATGGTGCGGCGCTCCGCCTTCGACGAGGCCGGCGGCTGGGCCACCGACACCATCGTGGAAGATACCGAACTGGGACTTCGCCTCCTGGCCCGCGGCCACCATGCTCATTACACCCGCGAGCGCTACGGCTGGGGCCTGTTGCCGGACACCTTCCTGGCCTTCAAGACCCAGCGCCACCGCTGGGCTTACGGCGCCATGCAGATCATCCGCAAGCATTGGCGGCACATGCTGCCCAGCTCGCGTACCCTGACCCCGCAACAGAAATACCACTTCGTCACGGGTTGGGCGTATTGGTTTTCCGACGCCGTGGGCTGCGCGATCTCCTTTCTCAACCTGATTTGGGTGCCGCTCATCATCCTGGCTGAACTGGCCTTTCCCGCGGTATCCCTGACCGTGCCCGTACTCACGGCGGTTTTGGTCAACATCGTGCATGCCTGGCTGCTTTACGTCCGCCGGGTGCGCATCCCGAAACGCCAGATCGCGGGGGCCGCGCTCGCGGCCATGAGCTTGCAATACACCGTGGCCCGCGCCGTGGTGGAGGGCATGATCCGCGACGGCCTGGCTTTCAAGCGTACGGAAAAAGGCGGTCTCGCCAAGAAGAAAAAAGCCGATCGCCCGGCGCAGACGGAAACCGTCATGGGCTTGTTGTTGCTGAGTGGGGCGATCTGGCTGTGGGTGGCCAATCAGTTCAGCGTCTATGAGCAATCCCTGTTCGCCTTGACCGTCCTGATTCAGAGCATTCCGTTCCTCTGCACCACGGCCATGAGCCTGCTCGAGGAAGTCCAGAATTGGCGGGCGGCCCGCGCCATAGCCGTCCAGGGCCAGCTGGCCGCGGGACTGCCGGCGGAAAGCCAGGCAAAGTGAGTGGATAAACAGGTTAACGGGAGTTCCGGCGGAGATGCAAGCCTCCGCCGGGCTGTTCAGAGCGGATGAGCCGCTTTGAGCAGGACGCCAGTGATCAGGCTACTTTGCAGGATGCCGACGCCCACCACCCAGAAGGATTGCCCGAGGTTTCGTAAAGCCGGAAAGGTCGGTGGAATACTGGACGGGAAGATGCTCCAATTTTTTGCACGCTTCCCGATGCTCTAATCAGCCGCCTCGATTATTCCGTACCAATTCCCCATACCATTGCGCCGAAGCCTTCGGGAGGCGCTTCTGGGTCTCGAAGTCCACGTAGACCAGCCCGAACCGATTGGCATATCCGGATCCCCACTCGAAATTGTCGAGCAAGGACCAAACGAAATATCCCCGCACGTCCGCGCCATCGGCGACGGCCTCGGCCATGGCCTGCGTGTAATCGCGCAGATAGGCGATCCGATGGGCGTCGTGGACGCGGCCGGCTTCGTCCGGCTGGTCCTTGTCGCTGCCGCAGCCGTTTTCGGTGACGTAGATCGGCAGCTTATAGCGGCGGTGGACATTCAGCAGTTCATAGTGGAAGGCTTCGGGATGGATGGCCCAGCCGATTTCTGAGTGGGGCATCTCTTCCGGCGCGGCGCCCAGATGGAAACCGAACACGGCGTTCGGATCGACCTTGGCCCACATGGACCCGTAATGATTGAGGCCGAACCAGTCCAGCGGGCGGCAGATGCGGCCCAGGTCGCCCGCCCGGACGTAGGGTTCGATCTCGTCCGCCACCAGCTCCGGGTAAACGCCCAGGATTTGCGGGTCGGGGAAGATGTCGTTCCAATGGGCATCCATCGGGGCGACGGCGGCCTGGTGGGCGGGATCGTGGCGTTCCGGGTAGACAATCTGGCGGTTGTGGATGACACCCAGCGAGGCGCCGGGCACCGAGTCCCTCAGCACGTCGATGGCCATGCCGTGGGCCAGGTTCTGATGGTGCACGGCCCTGTAATAGGCCGCGCGGTCGGCGATGCCGGGCGGCGTCCAGTTGAGGGCGAAGCCGAAAATGGTGGAGACGTTCTGCTCGTTGAAGGTGGCCCAGTGCTTCACCCGGTCGCCGTAACGGCGCGCTGTCAACAATGCGTAATCGGCGAACCAGCCGGCGCTATCGCGGTTGATCCAGCCTCCTAAGTCTTCCAGCGCCTGCGGCAGGTCCCAGTGGTACAGGCAAATCCAGGGCTGGATGCCGGCCTCCAGCACGGCGTCGATCAGCCGATCGTAGAAGTCCAGCCCCCTGCCGTTGGCCTTGCCGCGCCCGCGGGGCAGCACCCGCGGCCAGGCGATGGAAAAACGGTAGGCGTCGAGCCCAATGGCCTTCATCAGGCCCACATCCTCGGCATAGCGGTGATAGTGATCGCAGGCCACATCGCCGGTATCGTCGTTATTGACCCGGCCCTTCTGCCGGCAATGGGTGTCCCAGACGCTAGGCGCGCGGCCGTCCTCGTGGGCCGCCCCTTCGATCTGATAGCTGGAGGTGGAAACGCCCCAGAGGAAGCCGGCGGGCAAATCAAGTTTCGGGGCGGAAGCGGGAGGTGTGGCGTTTTCGGTATTGCTCATGGTTTGGCATTCCGGCACGTGTGGAATCCGTGGCCTTGCGGGTCGATATAGAAATTGGCGCTTTTGCGAATAATCATGAGGCACATCGTTGCAAGCCCTTTACGCGACCAACCGATAACAGGGCTCGTACTTCACCCCAGGGAGCTTCATCCGTCCCTGGGCGACGAAGGCGGCTAAGAGTTCGTCCAGAGGGCGGAGGACCGAAGGTTCGCCGGTGAGTTCGAACGGACCCCGCTCCTCGATGGCGCGGATCCCGTCGGCCTTGACGTTGCCGGCCACGATGCCGGAAAAGGCCCGGCGCAGGTTGGCGGCGAGGTGGTGGGGGTCCTGGTCGCGATGCAATTCCAGTGCCGCCATGTTGGGATGGGTGGGAATGAAAGGTGTCTGGAAGGAGGATTCGACTCTGAGCAGCCAATTGAAATAATAGGCGTCGCTGTGCTGCCTTCGGAACTGGCGCACCAGGCCGATCCCTTCCTTCATCTCGCGGGCCACTCGGGCCGGATCGCCGACGATGATGCGATAGCGGCCGCGGGCCTGCTGCCCTAACGTGGCGCCGATGAAATGATCGATCATGTCGAAATAATACCCGCACTCGGCCGGTCCCGTCAGAATTACCGGGAACGGTAGATGCTTGTTGTCGGGATGGAGCAGGATTCCCAGCAAATAAAGGATTTCCTCCGCCGTTCCCACGCCTCCGGGAAAGACGATGATGCCGTGGCCAAGGCGCACGAAAGCTTCGAGACGCTTTTCGATGTCGGGCATGATCACCAGCTGGTTGACGATGGGGTTGGGCGGTTCCGCGGCGATGATGCCGGGCTCCGAGACGCCCACATAGCGGCCGTTGTAGAGGCGCTGTTTGGCGTGGCCAATGGTGGCGCCCTTCATCGGCCCCTTCATGGCGCCGGGGCCACAGCCCGTGCAGACGTTCAGTCCCCGAAGCCCGAGTTCGTGGCCCACCTCCTTGGTGTAGTCGTATTCCTCTCGGCTGATCGAGTGCCCCCCCCAGCACACGACTAATCTCGGTTCCTCCTCGGGCGTCAAGGTTCCGGCATTGCGCAGAATATGGAACACGGCGCTGGTGATGTCGTCCCCCCGCTCGAGATCAAAGACCGGATTGGCCACGATTTCCGAACTGGTATATGCGATGTCCCGCAGGACGGCGAATAGATGCTCCCGAATGCCTTTGATCATCTCGCCGTCGACGAACGCCGTGGCCGGCGCGTTGAAGAGCTCCAGCTTGATGCCCCGCTGCTGCTGAAGCACACGAATTTCGAAGTCTCTGTGTTGTTCAAGTACGAGCTTGGCGTTGTCCACCGCATGGCCGCAATTAAGCACCGCCAACGAACAGCGCCGAAGCAGCGCGTGAAGGCCGCCTTGGCTGGTGTCGAGCAGCTTCGCGACTTCCAGCTTCGATAACACCTCCAAGGAGCCTTCCGGCCTCACTTGGGCGTTTATTTTTTTCATGGAAACTCCTGTCTTCATAGGGAGCGATTGTTTTTTAATGCCGATGCTGCTGTGCAGCGGATGACAAAGTCATCCACAGAATCTGTGGATAAATTTGTGGAATTCACTTCCGAAATAGGCCTAAAACCGCGAATTCCTTAAGATTTCATTAATTTGACAAGTTTTTTTGCAACTCTTAAATCCATTTAAATCAGTAGCTTAATCATTAATGATGAATTCCTGTTTAAACCTTCGCCAACATCGCGTCCTGACTGCCTCGGCTGTGCACAACCTAAGTGCAGGGGTATGCGTAATGACACACTTTGTGCCCCCCTGGGTGTTCGGCAATGAGCCGTAAGGCATCAATGAACGGGTTTTTGCTCGATCTTCGAGAATGCCAAGTGGATGCACCGGAAGAGTGCGGGAGAGGAATGATATCCGCTTCGAGGTGCTTGATGAAATCCGGCCACGGCGGCCGACCGTTTGATCGAGCATGTCGGCGCGATGCCGTGCCATCGGGCTAGATACTACCGGATCAGCGGAAGCGGCCATTCTTTCCGGTCCAGCCGTAGCGCCCTTCCCGAGCGCGCCTCCCTTTGCTTTCCGGGGCTACGCCCATGCGGCAGAGCGAGAGCGCGCCGCCGCTTCTTGATTTGCCGCGTTAGGAAGACAGTACCGTCATCCAGCTTTTTTGGCTCCAAGCGAGGGTGTGCAGGCGTGCCAAAGTTTCGGGATCCGAAATCAGCATGCGCTTGTCGGCCGCCGACAGGTGCTCCGGCCCTTCCTCTATCAGCTGGTATGTCAGGGCGCGCAGTTGATAGCGTTGGCGCTTGTTGATCGGCCGGTTGGGCAGCAATGCAAGGTGCAGTGAGTAAGCCGCGGGATCGGCCACGTTACGCTGCTCGCCCGGATCCTCCACTTCCGCCTCGGCGGCCTCCAGGCGGGCAAGATTTTCCTTGAAGAGTTCCATGAGCCGCGGCGCCTGGTATTCCTCCGGCGTCATGAAAATGCCGAGGCGTTGCATCAGAGCGCCCAGTTTGATGCTACTGGACAGCATCGATACAGGAATCGATAGCACCAGCCCGGCCAGGACCGGAGTTAGCCACAGGAAGAATTCCGGCACGTACTCATAGCTGATCCCGCCCGCTAAGAGGCCGAGCGCTGTCTGCCCGCCATGGGCGCGGGCCGCGTCCTTAAGGCTCAGGCGATGATCGCCGCGGTTCTGCGGCAGCCAGCCCACGCTGCGGCGCGCCAGAATGGAGAACACGAACTTGCTCTGGTAGAGCATCAGCACCGGCGCCGTGAGCATGGAAAAGAGGCTCTCCAGAAAGATACTGACGGTAACCCGGATGACACCACCATAGGTCTTGAGCTTTCTGGGGCGGGGCAGGAGCAGCAGAAGGCTCCACAGCTTCGGCAGGAACAGCATGGCCAGGGTCACCAGGAGCACTGTGGTCATTTCCACGGCATAGGATTCCGGCCAGATTGGAAAGATGTTGTCGCCGAAGAAGTAAACCGGCATGGTCTGGCTCTGTACGTAGGCCTCGAAGCCGGTCAGTATCAAAAACAGCAACCATAAGGGCGAGGAGAGATAGGACATGATGCCCATCAGGAAATACAACCGGCTCAGTCCCGAAAACCCCTTCGCAAACACCATTCTAAGGTGCTGCAGGTTGCCTTGGCACCAGCGGCGGTCGCGTTTGGCGTAATCAATCAGCGTGGGCGGCAGCTCTTCGTAGCTGCCCTTGAGCTCCGGCGCCAGCCAAACCTCCCAGCCCGCCTCCCGCAGCAGGGCAGCCTCGACAAAATCATGGCTCAGAATTTCGCCGCCGAAGGGTTCCCGGCCCGGCAGCTTGGGTAAACCGCAGTGCCTGGTGAATGGCGCCAGGCGGAGGATGGCGTTATGGCCCCAGTAATTGCCGCCGGAAAGCTGCCAAAAATTAATGCCGGCGATGAACACGTCGCCGTACAGGCTGCTAGCGAACTGCAGAATGCGGGCGAACAGAGACTTGTGATTGGCCGGCAGCGGCGGCGATTGGATCAGAGCGACTCGCGGGTGGGCCTCCATCAGATCCACCATTTTCGCCAAGGTCTCGCCGGCCATCAGGCTGTCCGCGTCCAACACCACCATATAGCGGTAGCGCCCGCCCCAACGCCGGCAGAAATCCTCGATATTGCCGCTCTTGCGGGCCAGATTCTTCTCTCGGTTGCGGTAGAAGATTCGGCCGTGGGCGTCGAAATCGCGGCACATCCGATACCAGTTGACCTCTTCGCGCATCCACAGGTCCGGATGGCGGGTATCGCTGAGAATGAACAGCTCAAACTCATTCGCCCGGCCGGTTTCCAAAAGCGACTGCCAGATGGCGCGGAGCCCCGCGAAAACCCGGGTCGGGTCTTCGTTGTAGATGGGCATGACGAGAGCCGTGCGCTTTGGGGCGGGATCCGATCTTTCACGAGTGCTCACGGGCAGGCGGCTGAGGGAACGCTTGTCGCCCCCCCATAACAGGCACCAAAATCCTAAGGTCGCGGTCCAAAACGAGGTGCTGATCCAGAGAATCAAGAGGGTATACAGGAAGAGCAGCACGATTTCCTGGGGCGTGATGCCGTTTTGCAGGAACGCGCTGGTGATCATAGCGAGTGCCGCGACCGCCGAGAGGACCACCAAGACCAGAAACACGGCGCGCCTCAGGGTAATGATGTAACGGGGCAGCGCGGGGATAGATGAGGGCATCGGCTTGGGCCTGCTAGCCAGGGGGAGACTTGAACAGCCAAAAGCGCAGCGGCGCCGGTGGCATGGAAAGGTGAGCTTCTGGCGGCGTGGCGCACGGCAGGGCTTTTCGCAATAGGCCACTCAGATCGGGCGCGGCGGCCGCTGACTGGAATAGGCTGTCGGCCGAGGGCTGGTCCGCGGAGAGTAGGAAAGCCGCTCGGACCGCCGCGATTGAGTGGGCATTCTTGGACGGGGGCAAGCGCAAGGCGCGCGCCAAGGCATGATCGAAGCGTCGTTGCGTCTCTTCCAGCGCGTGGCGCAACAACTCCTCCTCGGATCTACGTCCCAGCCGGCGTTGCGCCCGATTCAAGCAATCCTCGCTCAGAGTCTCGAGAAGGGCCGGATCGGAAACCCGCAGGCTCCGCCAATAAGCCTTGACCCGTTCCTTGAGCAGCGCTGAATACGGCGCGGGCGCGATGTCCGCCTCGGCTCCCGTTTTCTCAGCAAGCGTCGTTTGATTCATCGGGAATTCCACTGATATACCCAGGTCTCGGTAAAGACATCCTTGCCGGATTTCAGCATGGCTCGGAGTTCCACCAAGTCCTTGTCCTTTTCCGGCTCCAGGTCGAAGCTCAAGCGCCAGGTATCGTTTTCCTCGTTCTTCTGCACCACCAGATTGGCGATTTTGCCGCCGCCGGCGCTGACATCGGCCTCCATGAGGGCTTTGGGGCTGAGCATCTTTAGGGTTGGGCCGCCAAAATCAACCACAATTTTCCGGTTAGCGCCATCATTTTCGGCGGCGCCGATCCGGGTGGCGACGACCTTGCCACCGCTTGGCACGATGAACTCGTCGCGGAAGAAGTGCAGGCGGTAATCATACCTGAATTCCTTGCCCTCGCTGGCGGCCTGGTCCGGCACCCAGAACGCGACGATATTGTCGTACTTCTCGGCCTCGCTCGGGATCTCGATCAGATAAATGGCTCCCGGCCCCCATTCGCCCAGGGTCTCCACCCAAACACTGGGCCGGTGGTGGTATTGGGCCTCCAGATCCTGGTAATGATCAAAATTCCGGTCTCGCTGCAGCAGGCCGAATCCAGAAGGCTTCGTGTCGTGGAAGACGCTGATGCGGAGCTGGCGCGGGTTGTTAATGGGCCGCCAAACCCATTCCCCGGTGCTTCGGCCGAACAGCAGCCCATCGGTATCGTGGACCTCGGGCCGGAAGTCATCCGCGAAGCGGTCGGTGTTTTCGCCGTGGAAGAACATGCTGGTCAAGGGCGCGATGCCGACCCGCTCGACCGCCTTGCGGAAATAAAGATGACTGGTGATGTCCATGGTCAGATCGAGACCGGGACGGATCACGAATCGGTAAGCGCCCGTGACACTCGGGCTATCCAGCAAAGCGTACAAGGTCAGCGAATCGGCGTCCTTGGCCGGCTTCTCGATCCAGAACTCTCGGAAGATGGGAAACTCTTCGGCCTTGGGAAGCCCGGTGTCGAGCGCGAGGCCCCGCGCCGAGGCTCCGTAGACCTGCGCCAGCCCCACGGCGCGGAAGTAACTGGCTCCGAGGAACACGGCGATTTCATCCAAGACTTCGTCCCGACGCAAGGGATAATGAAAGCGCAGTCCGGCAAACCCCAGATCGGCCGGTAACGGCGCGGGCAGATTGTTCCTGCCAAAATCGAATAACTCGGGCGAGTAAGCCAGCCGCGTGGCTTCGCCGTGGTTCACGATATTGACGATCACGCGGTCCGTGAACATGAAGCCCCGATGAAAAGCCTGTATTTGAAACGGCAACTCTTCGTCCCGCCATAACGCTTTGTTGGGCTTGTAGCGGATGTCGCGGTATTGGTCATAGTCCAGCTTAGTCAGAAAATCGGGGAGGCTTGCCTCGTCGCGCGCGTAGGGTTTGCCGGCAAGCTCCTTGGCCCTGAGTTCGGCGTCGAGAAAGTCGAATGGTTTTGGTGGAGGGGGCGCTTGGTTTTCGGCGATTGCCGCAGGCGCCGCGGGCGGGTGAGCCGGCTTGTCTGGTCCGGCCGAGGCCAAGACCGGCAGCCAAAGGACGAAGTACAGAATGATTCGGCTTTTTCTTGCTTTCACAGTGTGTCTATCCTTGGAAAATGCCTGAGCCTCCCGGCGGATACGAGCCGGCCCTGAATCTTGCCCACGGGACTTACGCGCGGAACGCCGCCGAAGACCGCGGTCAGATGTTCAAAGGTCCGCAAAGAATCAAAAACAGACGGAAACACGCCGGCTGGCGTTCCGCTGGGGTGGGTTACCGGAAAATTTATCCGAATTCAAAATAGCTTAGGCAACTCGCCGGCTTGCTTCACGTTATGGCGCGACGAAATACGCGGATAGCGGCATTATAGCCCCTCTTTGGAAAGACTCGCGACTTGGGGTCCGGCCGCAGCCAGCCGATTATGAGGCCCCATTCGCGAAGATCTAAAGCGCTCATCGGAGTTCCCTTCATGAAAAATCTCATCATCATTCGCCACGCCAAATCCAGCTGGGACGAGCCCCTGCCGCCCGATCTGGACCGCCCTCTGAATCCGCGTGGCCTAAGGGATGCGCCGTTCATGGGCAGCGTCCTCAAGTGCCGGGGCTTGATTCCGGAGCGGATCGTGAGCAGTCCGGCCAAGCGGGCGTTGACCACGGCGCAACTGATCGCGCGGGAGGTGGGTTACGAGGCCAGGGCCATCGATGTCCTGGATCCCCTCTACGGCCAGGACCCGTCGGTTTTGATCGAGTTGATCCGGGGTTTCGACGATGCCTGG
This sequence comes from Methylococcaceae bacterium, assembly GCA_902810705.1. GTDB lineage: Bacteria > Pseudomonadota > Gammaproteobacteria > Methylococcales > Methylococcaceae > CADDYU01. The sequence continues at coordinate 49,892 of CADDYU010000004.1, read as the reverse complement.
AGTCGAGTTTACTTGGTCGGCCACAATCCGGAGCTGACCGAGCTGGTGAATCGGCTGGCCGGGGAAAACCTCGCTCATATTCCCACCTGCGGCCTCGCGTCCATCGAGTTCCAGGTGGATTCCTGGTCGCATCTTATGGCGGGCGCCGGCCGATTGACGCTGTTCGACTACCCGAAACGTCATCGTTGACCGGCTAATGCATTCATGCCTTGCTTGAGGCTGGTCCTTCATGCGTTTACACGGGCTTCGTTATTACTTAATATAAATAACGGATTGTAATGATCTCGTAATTATTGCTTCGCGAGCTTCCGAGGCCAGCCCTAGCCATGGGATTGAAGAAAACCAACAACCCGTCCCTTTCCCTTTCCGCAAAGCCTAAAAGAATGACCTTGAGAAGCATCGGCAGGCAGTGTCTTTCCATGCTGATATTCTCGGCTTTGCCACCCGGCGCGGCCCTGGCGGAAGGCTTCGTGCGGAGCGCCGCCAATGGATCCGCGCCAGTCGCGGCGGAGGCCATTTCGCCCAGAACCGCCGCGGAAGCGGTTAGCAGCGCAAAAAATCCCTCTAAAGATTTCTCGTCCGACCCTCCATCGAAGAAAACCGCAGCCTCGGCCAAGAAGCTGAGCAGGCCGTCGGTGACCGCCTACGCGAGCCAGCGGTGGGACTGGCTCGCCGGAGAGCGCTTTGCCTGGCCCGCACTCACCGCCAAGAATATCTTGGGCCTCCCCGACTGGCTGTCCGTGGCACTGGAACAGCGCGCCCGCTACGAGACCCTGGACGCCGCCTTCGTGCAAGGCCAGAAGGGCAGCCAATACCAGATCCCGCTGCAGACCGTCTTGTGGCTGGAAGCCCGCCATGAGGGCTTCCGCGCCGGGTTCGAGTTCTGGGACGCCCGCCAGTTCGGGGCGGACCAGGATTCCACGCTGAACAACACCATGGTCGACGTGGCCGATCTCCCGCAGCTCTATGCCGCCTGGTCGACAAGGGATCTGCTGGGTTCGGGGCTCGGGTTCGAGGCCAAGGGCGGCCGTCAGACCCTGGACCTCGGCAGCCGCCGGCTGGTGGCCCGCAACGCCTTCCGCAACACGACCAATTCCTTCACCGGGCTTTCCTTAAGGCTCCGCGACGGGGCGGGGCGCTGGCAGGTGCAGGCCTTCGGCACCCAGCCGGTGCTGAGGCTGCCCGACCAGAAACAGGCTTTACAGGACAACGACTACGCCTGGGACCAGGAGCAGGACGGCGCCGTGTTCACCGGCTTCATCGCCGATACCGATCAGCTGCCGTTCGGAAGCCGGGGCGAACTCTATCTCTATTATCTGGGCGAGGATGCCACCAGTCCCAGGAATCGGCGCCTGTTCACGCCGGGGTTCCGTCTGTTCCGGCCGCCCAAAGCGGGTGAGCTGGACTTCGAGGCCGAGAGCATCGCCCAGGTGGGCCGAGCGCGGGACAGCGCCAAGGCGCCGGGGCAGGACGTCGAAGCCTTCTTCGAGCATGCGCAGGTGGGCTATACCTTCGATCTGCCTTGGTCGCCGCGGCTCCTGGCCCAGTACGACTACGCGACCGGCGGCGCGGACGATCAGGGCCGGCTCAGCCGCGCCTTCGACACCCTCTACGGCGCGCGGCGCTTCGAATACGGTCCCACCGGCATTTTCGGGGCCTTCGCCCGCAACAACATCAACTCCCCCGGCTACCGGCTGTTCGTCACGCCGCGCAGCGATCTGGGCTTCTACGCGGCGCACCGGCTGTTCTGGCTCGCCGACGCCAAGGCGCCCTGGCAGCCTGCCAACCTGGTCGACAAGACCGGCCGCGCCGGCGATTTTCTGGGCCATCTGGTGGAGGTCACGGGCCGCTTTGACCTCCATCCCAACCTGTCCCTGGAGACGGGCTGGGCCACCCTCGTCAAGGGCGGCTTCGCCCGAAACGCGCCCGGCGCCCCGCCGCCGGACAACGTCAATTACTACTATGTACAGTCCATGCTGCGGTTTTAAACTCATCCAAACCTGTGGGAGTCGTTCCGAAGATGCAACCTCTGCTCAAAATCCTGCTGCGCGCGTCGGTCCTGTGCTGGCTGGTCATGGAAACCGCCGCGGCCGACGTCACCGTGTTCGCCGCCGCCAGCTTGACCAACGCCTTGACCGAGATTGCCAAGCCCTTCGAGGCGAAGCACAAGACACCGGTGAGGCTGTCCTTCGCGGCATCTTCCGCCTTGGCCAAACAGATCGAGCAGGGTGCGCCGGCCGATGTGTTCATCTCGGCGGACACCCAATGGATGGATTACCTGGACGGCAAGGGCAAGATCGACCGCGCCTCGCGGGTCAATCTCCTGGGCAACACCCTGGTCCTGATCGCTCCCAAGGGCAAGGGCTTTCCCGTACGCGTCGACAAGAACTTTGATTTTGCCAAGGCCCTCAAAGACAAACTCTGCACCGGCGTGGTGGAATCGGTGCCGGTCGGCATCTACGCCAAGGAAGCCCTGACGCACCTCGGCTGGTGGGGCGGCGTGAAAGGCCGCGTGGTGGGCACCGAGGACGTCCGGGCGGCCCTGAACCTGGTGGAGCGCGGCGAATGCGAGGTCGGCATCGTCTACGAGACCGACGCCAGGCAAAGCAAGAAGGTGGACATCATCGGCCGCTTCCCGGACGATTCCCATACGCCCATCGTCTATCCCGCCGCGCGCGTCACGCCCTCCGAAGACGCCAGGAAATTCCTGGAGCACCTGCGGCAGGATTCCGCCGGCAAGATCTTCGCGAGATATGGATTCAAGCGGCTTGCCGAGTGATTCCGTGATGCCGAGGCCGCTACGGATCCCAAGCGGGCCACGATGCTGACGCCCGAGGAATGGTCGGCCCTGTGGCTGTCGCTCAAGGTCAGTGTCTGGTGCGTGGCGGCCATCCTGCCGCCGGGGGTGCTCTTGGGCTGGCTCCTCGCGCGCAAGCAGTTCTATGGCAAGGCCTTGGTCGAAGCCGTGGTGCACCTGCCCATGGTGCTCCCGCCGGTGGTGACGGGCTATATGCTGCTGTTGGCGCTCGGCCGGAACGGTTGGCTCGGACGCTGGCTCCACGAGGGACTTGGCGTGAGCGTCGCCTTTAGCTGGAAGGGCGCGGTGATCGCCTCGGCGGTGATGAGCTTTCCCCTCATGGTGCGGGCGGTGCGGCTCGCCATGAGCCTCATCGAACCGCGGCTGGAACAGGCCGCCAGCACTCTGGGCGCGGGACCGTTGCGGGTCTTTTTCAGCATTACCCTACCCTTGGCGGCGCCCGGTCTCGTCACCGGGGCCATCCTCAGCTTTGCCCGGAGCCTCGGCGAATTCGGCGCCACCATCACCTTCGTCGGCAATATCGAAGGCGAGACCCGCACTCTGCCCCTCGCCCTCTACACCTACACCCAAACGCCCGGTACCGAGGAGCCGGCGTTGCGCTTGGCGCTCATCTCCATGGCGGCGGCCTTCGCCGCCCTGATCGGAAGCGAAATCCTCACCCGCCGGGCCGAGCAGCGTTTGAGCGGAGATTAGTCGGCCGTGCTCTTCTTGGACGTGGGCCTGAACCGGGGGCGCTTTCGGCTCGAAGTGCGGTTGGAGTGCGACGAGGGCGTGACCGGGCTGTTCGGCCCCTCGGGCTCCGGGAAGAGCACGGCGCTGGGCATCGTCGCCGGCTTGCTCCGCCCGGATCGCGGCCGGATCGTTCTGGACGGCGAGACGCTCTACGATGGCGCGGACGGCGTGTGCCTCCCGCCCCATCGCCGCCGCATCGGCTTGGTGTTCCAGGACAGCCAGTTGTTTCCCCATTATTCGGTGAAGGGCAATCTCCTGTACGGATTGAAAAAGATTCCGGAACGGGAGCGCCGCTTCGCCTTCGACGGCATTGTCGATCTTCTGGCCCTCCGCCCCCTGCTCAACGCCCATCCGCGTCGCATTTCCGGCGGCGAGAAACAGCGGGTGGCGCTGGGACGATCGCTCCTGGCCTCGCCCCGCCTGCTGCTCCTGGACGAGCCGCTGGCTTCCCTGGACACGGGGCTCAAGGCCCAGATTTTGCCGTTCCTCCAAAAGATTCGCGATGAACTCAAGCTGCCGATGATCTATGTGTCCCACGCCCTCCCTGAAATTCTCCAGCTCACCGACCGGCTCGCCGTCCTGGATCAAGGCCGGATACTCGCGGCCGGCAGGCTGGACGAAATCCTTCAGCGCGGATCGGAAGCCCGGCACTTCGGCCCGGATAACATCCTGGCGGTGACGGTCGAACTTCATGACCTCGAAAGCGGCTGTACCCTGGCCCGCTTCGGCAATTTGCCCCTGGTGCTGCCGCTGCGGACGGATCAGGAAATCGGCCGCACGGCCTACGTCTCGGTGCACCGGGGCGAGATCGCGCTGTCCCGCAACGCCGTGCCGGAGTTATCCATCCAGAACCAATGGCCCGGCCGCGTCAGCAAAATCGAATCGCGCGGCAGCGGAGTGCAGGTGTATCTGGACGCAGGCGTGCCGCTGATTGCCGAAATCAGCCCGCGAGCCTATCGGGAACTGGCTTTGCAAGAGGGCGAGATCATGTACGCCCTCATCAAGACCCGCTCTTTCGCTTACCTGGCGGCGCGGACTATGCTCGACCAGAGCGCCAGCCCATGAGTTCCAAATCCACGCCTTCCGAAACGCCCAATCGGCTTATCGACGGCGATCTCCGGCTGATCGGAGGGCTCGATAATAAGCTCTTCCGACTGCTGGCCGCCGTCGATCGCATCGGCTCCATCAACCAGGCCGCCAAATCGGTGGGACTGAGTTACAAGGGCGCCTGGGAAATGATCGAGCGGGCCAACAATCTTTCCCCCCGCGTGCTGGTGGCCACGGCCATTGGCGGACGCCACGGCGGCGGCACGCAGCTGACGCCCGCCGGCAAGGCGTTGCTGGACCTGTTCCAACGGATGCAGGAAGAACACCGCCACTTTCTGGACCGGCTCAATCAACAACTGGCGGATAATCCCGATTTCTTTCACCTGTTCAGGAGGCTCATCATGCAAGCAAGCGCACGCAATCAGCTGTTCGGCCAAGTCACGTCGGTTCGGGCCGGCGGAGTCTATTCGGAGGTCGTCGTCGGTCTCAAGGGGGGCGATAGTCTCGTGGCTTCCGTGACCAACGAATCGGCCGCCTCGCTCGGAATCGCGCCGGGCGCCGACGTGATCGCGCTCATCAAGGCTCCCTTGGTGATCATCGTGAAGGATTTCGGAGGCTACCGCCTCTCGGCCCGCAACCAGTTGAAGGGCACGGTGACCCGCATCCAGAAGGGCGCGGTGAACGCCGAGGTGGTGATTCAACTGCCGGGCGGCGACTCCATCGCCGCGAGCATCACCAACGACAGCGTGGACGCCCTGGGACTCAAGGACGGCGATTCGGCGACGGCACTGTTCAAGGCCGGCTCGGTGATTCTGGGCGTGGCCACGAAATAGGCGAAACGCGCGGGCGGGCTGCTTTGTCCGCCCTCTCTTGCCGGGAGAACCGCTGCGCGCGAATTTTTGAGCGAGCTTGCCAGGCCGTTATTTTCTAAAGCGAGATGTTCTCGAATTCCCTGCCAGCAATGAATGATCAGGGCCGCCATCAGGACAATCCCCGGCTTTAAGGGTATTTATTGCGCCTTATCTCCTTGAAAGATGCAGAAGGTTCCGCTGACTCATGGAGCCCGTGGATAGCTCGGACGGGAAAACGCTTGCGGTTATGAGGTTTTCCAGCACGCCTATCCCTCGGGAGTAGGTGCAAATTTCTATGGCATCAGGGAGACGCCGATGCTATGGTCCATCCGCGATAGAGAGCCAAGAGCCAGGATGTTGTCCCTTGGCCCTCTTTCATCCAGCCCTACCTAAGTATCAAGGATGACAGGAGTAGGAAGATGCAAGGATATTCCCCGAGATTGCGGCGAGTTTCATCGTTCCAAGGGTTATTGGCGTGCCTCAGCATTATTGGCGCCCTCATGACGCCCATGGGCGCATCGGGCGCGCAAGAAGGTCCAAGGGGCAAGCGGTACAGCAATCCCCTGACAATCGAAATTCCCACGGGCGGCTTGGTTGAGATCTGCGCCGATCCCTCGGTGATCCATGGACAACAACGCGGGGACGATTACTGGTACATGTTCTGTACCAAGGATCCGCTGAACGATGCCGATCGCGACGCGAGCGGCGCATTGAAATTCCACAATATTCCAATTTTCAAGTCGATCGACTTGGTGAGCTGGACTTACGTAGGCGATGTGTTCTCCGAAGTTCCGTCTTGGGGCGATCCGACTTCGGGCCTATGGGCGCCCGAGATCCAATATTCCGAGGGGCAATATTATCTCTATTATGTAATGATCGACCCGGTGGCGGAGGTGAGCGGCGAGGCGGACTGTCATTTCGAGCCGGCCATTGGCGTCGCCACCAGTCCAAGCCCGACGGGACCGTGGATCGATCGGGTAACCGACTCCCAGCCTCCGCGCCCCGTCATCGAGTTGCGCCGTGCCGGTCCTGGCTGCAACTTCTATTGGACGCTCGATCCCGAGGTCATCACCGCAGGCGACGGCCAGAAGTATATCTACTACGGCAGTTACTTCGGCGGCATCGAGGTGCGTCGGCTCTACCCCGATGGCCTCGCTGCGATGGCGGACACAGCCCTACCCGTAGCCATTCCGAACCGTTATGAGAACGCGGACGTCGTCCAGCACGATGGCTACTATTATCTCTTTGCCTCCGCCACCAACTGCTGCAACGGCCCGCTTACCGGCTATAGTGTTTTCGCCGGCCGCTCGCAAAGCCCAATCGGGCCATTCGTCGACCGCGAAGGCGTATCCTTGCTGGAGTCTCGGGTGGGCGGCACGCCGGTCATCAGCCTGAACGGCAACCGCTGGGTCGGGCCGGGCCACAACACGGTATTCACCGATTTCAGCGGCCAGGACTGGACAATTTATCACGCGATCGACCGGAATGATCCCTACCTCAGCGACCCGGACCCGTTACGGATCAACAAGCGTCACGCCCTTCTCGACCCACTCGACTGGATCGAGGGCTGGCCTACGGTGCGCGGCGGGAAATGGGCTTCCGACCGACCGCAGGCCGGACCGGCCGCGCAAGTCGGCGAGGAGAGCGGCTATAGGACCCGACTCCCTCTCGAACGGCAGCCCGGCCGGCCGATTGAGCGGCTCTCCGATGAATTCGACACCCTGACCCTCAAACCGCAATGGAGCTGGGTGCGCGAGCCTGGAGCGGGAAGTTATCGCCTTACCGGCGAAAGCTTCGAATTCAATACTCAGGCCGCCGATCTCTTTGTCGACAGTAACGACGCCTCCGTGCTGACCGAGGTAGCGCCGCTCGGAAATTATGTCGTCGAAGCGCGGGTCAGGCTCGATGTGCCGCCGGAGGGATGCTGCTTCAATTACGCGCAGGCTGGTCTTGTCATATACGGTGACGATGATCGTTTCGTCAAACTGACGCATGTGTCTCTTTGGGAGACTCGTCAGACGGAGTTCGCGAAAGAGCTCATTCCCTCATTGCCAGATTACCCGCGCTATGGCAACACCGTGCTTGGGCCGCCCGACGAGTGGACCTATTTACGGATCGTAAAGGAGGGCCTCCATGACGCGCGCTACACTGCTTACACCAGCCGCGACGGGGTGGTCTGGATCCGCGGCGGCACCTGGACCCACGACCTCGGACCCACGCCCCGTATTGGCCTGGTCTCGATGGGTGGATCGGGCTTCATGGCAAGCTTCGACTATCTCCATGTCTCCAGGCTTCGATACGCCTTAGCGCCAAGACCCAGCCAGTAGCATGCGCCACGGTGCCTGCTTTTGGCAGAATCAACTTGGGTTTGTTGATTGTAGGTGTTTAATCTCGCCTCGCGGGGCGGGCCGATTTAGGCCTCCGCGCGTTTTCTCTCACGGAGTAGCGTAAGCCCGACCCGTAGGTGGCGGCCTCGATTGACTTGCCAAATTTCTGAATTTTTGGCAAGAATTGAGCGCCCGTCAGGCAAGCGCAATGTATTCATTTGGGCAGGCAACAAAAAAGCCAGCTGTAAGGCTGGCTTAAGAATTGAATCTATGTGGTAGCAACGGGCGGACTCGAACCGCCGACACCCGCATTATGAATGCGGTGCTCTAACCGACTGAGCTACGTTGCCAGAGTCTTAAAATATTAATTTCTTATTTCTGGCGCGTCAAGATCGTCCGTAAAAGGCTGGAGATAAACCGGTTTAGTCGGTTTTGCAGAGCATGACTTGCCGGCTGTCAGGTTGTGCAGAGAAGATCGCTTTGGGATTACTTCCGTTACCGTATTTTGCGCCACAGGGGCGAAAACCGGTCAGCGCGCGATTCAGATCGTGTCGTCCCCTTCCTGAATGCTCATGCGCCTCATCCCGCTCTTTTGAAGGTTTGAAGGCGGCGATCCGAGGCGCAGGATCTCGCGCTGTCTTGGGAGCAAGGATTCGGACAGTCGACCTCGGGCAGCTCTGATAAAGTGCGGTTCCTTAAACTTAAGGTTCAAAGCAACATCAAGGCCAGACGGTTCAATCCTGGGATGACTTGGCGCCCCATTGCTGGGCTGGAGATCTCATCGGCTCTGAACTCAGATGCGACTCCGGCTCTCTAAAATTTTTGTAAAACCTGCGTCACTGGAGAAGCGGGTTAGTTTGCCATTTATCCTCTTTCTATTCCCACAGCAAACAAGACAAGGAGAGCCATGAAAATCGCACAGGTCGCACCCTTGCATGAAAGCGTGCCGCCCAAGCTTTATGGCGGCACTGAGCGCATCGTCCATTACCTGACCGAGGCCTTGATTGACGAGGGCCATGAAGTCACTCTCTTCGCTAGCGGAGATTCAAATACTCGGGCCTCTTTGGAGGCGATTGTCCCCAAAGCCTTGCGGCTGGACGAGCGTATTGTCGAGCCTTTAGCATCACATCTATTGATGTTCGACCGCGTGACCGAAATGGCGGCACGGTTCGATGTCATCCATTTTCACACGGATTACTTACATTTTCCGATATTCCGCCGGTGTTTGGTTCCTCATCTTACGACCTTTCACGGCCGCCTGGATATTCCAGATCTACAGCCTATTTTCAAAGCCTTCAGCGAATTTCCTGTGGTTTCAATCTCCGATTTTCAGCGTCATCCGGTGGAGAAGGCAAACTGGATCGGCACGGTCTATCATGGTCTGCCCGAGGATTTGTATACCTTCCAGCCGCAGCCCGATAACTACCTGGCCTTTCTCGGACGCATATCGCCGGAGAAGCGACCGGACAGGGCTATTGAAATCGCCATCAACGCCGGCATTCCGCTAAAGATAGCGGCCAAGGTGGATCGGGCGGATCGCGATTACTATCTCGAAAAGATTCGTCCCTTGCTGGACCATCCTTTGGTGGAATTCCTGGGAGAGGTCAACGAGCCGGAAAAGAATGAACTCTTGGGCCGTGCACGCGCCTTATTGTTTCCTATCGACTGGCCGGAGCCCTTCGGGTTAGTGATGATTGAAGCCCTGGCCTGCGGCACGCCAGTGATTGCTTTCGGCAACGGGTCGGTCCCCGAAGTCCTGCATCACGGCAAAACCGGATTCATCGTGGACACGATGGAGCAAGCGATTGCCGCGGTCGAAAAAATCGATGCGATCGATCGGCTCGGGTGTCGCAAGGAATTCGAAAACCGCTTCTCGGCGCGCCTGATGGCTAGAAATTATGTCGAGCTCTATCTGCAGTTGGTGGAAGGGAGAATGAGTTCCGAGCTGCCGGGAGTCCATCGATCTGGCCGGTGCCAAATCGAAAGCCGTCATGAAGCTAGAAAAGCCTCTTGAGAAACAAGCCGAAGGTTTAATGAACAAATCCGAGATTTAGTTTGTTCCGGCTTTTCCACCTGAAAGGATGACTGGTTGGCTCGCCCCCTCAGGGGGGCAGCTTCCAACGTTGAGTTTAGGGCTTCAGTTTGCTCAAATGGGGTAAGGGGTGGATTTATGTAAAAAATCCTCGACAAGCTAGAGCCGTTCAGGCGAAAACGGCATTACTTGGCTTTGCAATGGGGAGAATATCGTTTTTGCGTTCTCAGGTTTTTCGAGCGATTTTGCAGGTCTCCCGCCAAACCTTAATATTCTAACTAGAATAGAAACCCATCATCTTTGAGCTTTGGGAACCCCGCCTATGGCCGAGCGTAATGTAAGCGACGACTCAAACGATCAATGGTATGTCACCGCCATCGGTTCAACATCCGAAGAGCCGGCGCGTGTGCTTAAGCACGGCGATACGTTCGGCGTATTCGATCGCCACGGCGACATCTTTCAGGAGAACGCAGATGACGATGACCATTTGACGCAACAGGGGCTGTACCACCAAGGCACCCGTTATCTTTCCTATTGGGAACTCAGGATCAACGGTCAGCGCCCCTTGCTGCTCAGTTCCATGATTCGGGAGAACAACGGTCTGCTGGCGGTCGATATGACTACGCCTGATTTGTACCGCGGCGGCAAGCTGGCCATCCCCAAAGGCAGCATCCACCTGTTTCGTTCCGTGCTGCTCTGGAATCAAACCCGTTACGAGCACATCAGGCTCATGAATTACGGCGAGGAGCCGGTGGATTTAACCCTCGAACTGCTGCTGGCGGCCGATTACCGGGATATCTTCGAGGTGCGCGGCGTCCATCGCAGCCACCGGGGAACATTGTTGGCTTCGGAGATCGGGGCCGATTACATCATCTTGGGATACGAGGGCCTTGACCAGGAAGTTCGGCGCACCAAGGTTTGTTTCGATTGGGCTCCTCAAGGTTTGGATACCTCCCGCGCGACCACCCTGCTGCACCTGAAATCCCGCGAGTCCCGTCATCTGCATATCGCCGTCGCCTGCTGCTCAGGCCCGGAAAACATCCTCCCCTGCGATTACTACCAAGCCATGTCCCATGCCGAAGCCGGGATAATGGCGCGCGCGGCCAAGGCCGCGAGCCTCGTCACTTCCAACGAGGCCTTCAACGACTGGCTCAACCGCTCCGCCGCCGATCTCGAAATGCTTGTTACCGAGACTCAGGAGGGCCCCTATCCCTATGCCGGCGTCCCTTGGTACAGCACTCCATTCGGACGCGACGGGATCATTACGGCATTGCAGAGCCTATGGGTACAGCCTTGGCTCGGCAAGGGAGTGCTGGCGTATCTCGCCGCGACTCAGGCGGAATGCGAAAATCCGGAGCAGGATGCGGAACCCGGCAAGATACTTCATGAAGCCCGGTTAGGGGAAATGGCGGCTTTGGGCGAAATTCCCTTCGGGCGTTATTATGGTACCGTCGATGCCACGCCCCTGTTCATCATTCTCGCGGGCCATTACTATCGCCGCACCGCCGATCGTGAATTCATTCGCTCTCTCTGGCCCAACATCCAGCGGGCGCTAGACTGGATCGACAAGTATGGCGACAGCGACGGCGACGGGTTCGTCGAATATTCCCGCCACAGCGAGGATGGGCTGGTCCAGCAAGGCTGGAAAGATTCCACCGATTCCATATTCCACGCCGATGGAACCCCTGCTCGAGCTCCCATTGCCCTCTGCGAAGTACAGGGCTATGTCTACAAGGCTAAGCTTTTGGCGGCGGAATTGGCCGATTTGCTCGAGCGGCGGGATCAGGCGGAGCAATTGCGCCATGAGGCGGCGCGGCTGAAACGTCGCTTCAACGAGGCGTTTTGGATGGACGACCTCGGTACCTATGCCCTGGCGCTGGATGGCGATAAGCGGCAATGCCGGGTGCGCGCGTCCAATGCCGGCCATACCTTGTTCAGTGGGATCGTCGATGCGAAGTATGCCCGGAGGGTGGCCGAAACCCTCATCGCCAAGGAATCGTTCAGCGGCTGGGGCGTGCGCACGATCGCGGAGACCGAGAGCCGCTACAATCCCATGTCCTACCACAACGGCTCCGTATGGCCGCACGATACCGCCATAACGGCATTCGGCATGGCCCGCTACGGGTTTAAGCGCGAAGCCATGATGCTCCTGACGGGCCTGTTCGAGGCCAGCCTGTTTCTCGATTTGCACCGGCTGCCGGAGCTTTTCTGCGGCTTCGCCCGGTTGCCGGCCCAAGGTCCGACCCTTTACCCCGTGGCCTGTTCGCCCCAGGCCTGGGCCAGCGGGGCCGTGTTCCAGTTGGTGCAGGCTTGCCTTGGGCTGAATTTTTCCGCCGAGAAGCCGCAGATCCGTTTCTACCACCCTCAGCTTCCCCCTTACCTCGACTGGATGAGGATCAAGGGCCTCTGCCTCGGTAACGGAACCATCGATCTGGTCCTCCACCGCCATGCCAACGACGTGGGCATCAACGTGGAACGCAAGGAAGGGGATATCGAAGTGGCTATCGTCGTTTAACAGAGCCTCCGTCCTCATGGAGGGCACTTGACGGCGCTCGGAATGTAGGCCATAGACAGGCTCTCGACTTCAACCGATCTGCCGAATCCGACACGATATTCCCGATCCGCCCGCCCTCGGGCGGATCGCCCTCAAATTGCCTCTCGTTCCCGCGGCCTTTTCGGGTAAAAATAGCGAGCCATCAGGCAGAGGCCATCCCAGGAACGAGCATGAGCAACGACGATTTATTCACGCTGGCCAAAAACTACATCCCCGGCGGGGTCAATTCACCCGTTCGAGCCTTCAAGAACGTCGGCGGAACGCCGGTGTTCGTCGAACGGGCGGAGGGGCCGTACCTCTACGGCACCGACGGGAGGCGGTACATCGACTACGTGGGGTCCTGGGGCCCGATGGTCCTGGGTCATGCCCATCCGGAGGTGCTGAAGGCCGTGCACGCCGCGGTGGACCTTGGCCTCAGCTACGGCGCACCGACGCCTATCGAAACGACTATGGCCAAGAGGCTGTGCGAACTGGTGCCTTCATTGGAGCTGGTACGGGTGGTGAGTTCCGGCACCGAGGCGACCATGAGCGCCATCCGTCTCGTCCGAGGGTTCACCGGTCGGGACAAGATCGTGAAGTTCGAAGGCTGTTACCACGGTCATTCCGATTCGCTGCTGGTCAAGGCCGGTTCCGGCGCGCTGACCCTCGGCGTGCCCAGTTCGCTCGGGGTTCCGGCCGATCTGGCCAAGCATACCCTGACCCTGCAATTCAACGACGTGGCCGAGGTGCATGAAGTCTTCGCCCGTTACGGCCAAGAAATCGCCGGCGTAATCGTGGAGCCCGTGGCCGGCAACATGAACTGCGTGCCGCCCAAGCCCGGCTTTTTGCAGGCTCTTCGGGAAGGCTGCGATAGCCATGGCGCGGTGCTGATCTTTGACGAGGTGATGACCGGTTTTCGGGTGGGTTTAGGCGGCGCGCAGCAGCTTTACGGCATCACGCCCGATCTCACCACGTTGGGCAAGGTCATCGGCGGCGGGATGCCGGTCGGGGCATTCGGCGGTCGACGTGAGATCATGGAAATGCTGGCGCCGCTTGGCCCCGTCTATCAGGCCGGCACGCTCTCCGGCAATCCGGTGGCGATGGCGGCCGGGCTCAAGACCCTGGAGCTGATTGCCGAACCGGGCTTCTTCGAGCGCCTGGCGGAAAAGACCCGAATCCTCGCGGATGGGCTCAAGGCGCGAGCGGCACGGGCGGGCATTCCGCTCGTGGTTAACGCCGTCGGCGGCATGTTCGGCGTTTTCTTCACGGCCCAGGCCTCGGTCTTCAGCTTCGCCGAAGCCATAGCCTGCGATTCGGAACGGTTCAGACGCTTCTTCCACGGCATGTTGAAAGAAGGCGTTTATCTGGCACCGTCGGCCTTCGAGGCCGGTTTTGTTTCCGCGGCTCACGATGAAAGTGTTATCGTGGCGACTTTAAACGCCGCGGAGCGAGTTTTCGCAAAGCTTTGAACTTAACCGCCTTTTACGGCTGGGTCGCCCAGCACCCCGATTTCGCCGGCCTCGCGGTGTTCCTGATTGCGATGGCCGAATCTCTGGCCGTGATCGGCCTCATCGTTCCCGGCGTCGCGATGATGTTTGCCGCGGGGGCCTTGGTTGGGACTGGCGCCCTGGCGTTCGAGCCGATCTGTGGTTACGCCGTGGCTGGGGCGATTACGGGGGATGGGCTCAGCTTCTGGGTCGGTTGGCATTACCGCTCCCGGGTGGGTTCGCTCTGGCCGTTCACCCGCTATCCCGGAATGATCGACCGGGGGGTGGCCTTCTTCCGCCGCTATGGCGGCTTCAGCGTGTTGTTCGGTCGATTCGTGGGGCCGGTCCGAGCCGTGATTCCCCTGGTAGCGGGGATGCTGGCGATGCCGGTGCGGCAATTCCTGATAATCAATGTCCTATCGGCCCTGCTTTGGGGACCGGCTTATCTACTGCCGGGCGTGGTGTTTGGCGCCTCGCTCGACCTGGCGGCGCGAGTTGCGGGGCGGCTTGCGGCCTTGATTTTGGCCTTGCTGGCGCTGTCTTGGCTGACCTTGTGGCTCAGCCGGCGGCTTTATGCTTATTTCAGGCCACGCACCCATCGATTCATTCTGCTGAGCTTTGATCTTTGCAAGGCTCATCCTGGGTTTAGCCGGCTGGCTACGCCGCTCATCGAAGCGAATCAGCGGGATTACGCGGGACTTCTGGCCTGGGCGGTGATCCTGAGCGCCGTCGGCCTGATGGCTTCAACTTTGATTTCGGCGGACTTGCTGGCGGTTTCCCTGGAAGCCTGGCGCAACCCGGTCGCCGATTATGCCCTGGCCATAGGCCAAGACTTGGGAGAGCTTCCAGCGGTGCTGGGATTTTCCGCGGTCGTAGCGATTTGGCTGCTGTTTCGAGGGCGGCGCATCGCACTGACTCATTTGCTGGTCGGGCTCGGCTTTGCGGCCGGGCTTGGAATGTTGAGCGCTATCATGTTCACCCGGCCGCTGGTGGACGGCCCCGTGCTGAATGGAGCCGTGGCCTATGGCTTCACCGCGGTGCTGCTGGCCGGCTGGGTGCCGGCCACCGGGCGCTGGCTTGCGTACGGGGCGGCGGCGTTGCTTGCGGTGACCATCGCCTTCGCCCGCCTGTATTTCGGTGACGGCCAATTGCTGGGAGTCGGTTTCACCTTGGCTCTGGCTTCGATCTGGCTGATCCTCTTGGGAACCGCCTATCGCCGCCACAGCCCTGAGGAGGCACCGGCCGAGAGCCTCGTCTGGCTGGCTCCCTTCACCTTGGGGGCAATAGGCGTGATTCTCTGGTGCAACCATTCCCTGGAGGAATTCCAATACCATGCGCCCCGCATCGCGGTTTCCCAGCAGGAATGGCTAACGCGGGGCTGGCATCGGCTCCCGGCTCAGCGGGCGCAGAACTTCGGCCGGCCTGAAGAGCCTCTGGCAGTGCAGTGGGCCGCCTCGCTGGAAACGGTCCGCGCGACGCTCACCCGCCACGGCTGGCGCGAGGCCAAGCCGCTGGACTTGGGGCCGGCGCTTCGAATCCTCAACCCGGAGGCGGACATCGCCGAACTTCCGGTCTTACCCCACTTTAATCATGCCGACGCCGATGCGCTGCGACTGATTAGGCCGATTTCCGAGGGGCGGTGGCTGATCGTGCGGTTTTGGCCGAGCGGGTTTGAATTGGCGGACCCGTCGGTTCCGATCTGGGTGGGCCGGGTAGCGTTCTTGGAGGCGCAAGAGTTCCTCGGTCTGCTAAAGTTGCTTGATGAGACCGGCGACGATTCAGAAGCCTTGCGCCTGTTCGCTGCCGAACTCCGGTCCTATCTTCCGGCCATCGTTCAAGGCCGAGGGGAGGCGGTTCAAGCCGTTCTGGTTCCACCGGAAACGCCCTGAGTTTTTATCGACAAGTAACGAACATGGAATCCACTCTCTGGAGTGTTGAGCTGGCGCGACCTTCCGTAGTTTCGGCGCTGATTGCCGGGCTGCTGGTGGGCCTATTGGCCGGATGGTGGCTCGCCGGGCGCCGGCATCGGGGGCATCAGCCGGCAGAATGCGAGCGGCAGGCTCGGGAGCAAGCCTCGAGAATCTCGGCTCTGGATATGGAGCTGGCGTCGCGTACCGAGACAGTTCACACCTTGCAAACTCGACTGGCGGTGGCGGAGGAAAGAATCAGCCGCCTTTCCGCTTTGGAAGAGGAGTCGCGCCGCAAGGCCGCTCACATCGAAAGCCTGCAGTCCGAGTGCACCGAACTCCGGACCCGGCTGGATCATGAAAAGAGGGCCACGGACGAGAAGCTCGCTTTGCTGAAAAAGACCGAGGACCACTTGCTCGCCCAATTCGACAGCCTGGCCCAGCGGATCCTGGATGAAAAGGCCCAGAAGTTCACCGAGCAGAACCGCACCCAGCTGGATGGGCTTTTGACTCCGCTCCGCGAGCAACTGGGGGATTTCCGGAAGAAGATTGACGACATCCACGTGCACGACGCCAAGGACCGCGCCTCGCTCAAGCAGGAGATCGAGAATTTGCGCCGGGAGACCCAGCGCATCAACCAGGAGGCGGTCAACCTGACCCGCGCCCTCAAGGGCGACAAGAAACTGCAGGGCAATTGGGGCGAATTGATCCTGGAGAAGGTGCTGGAGCAGTCGGGGCTGCGCAAGGGGATCGAGTATGAGACCCAGGGCGGCTTTCGCGATGGAGACCAGCGGCTGTTCCGGCCCGACGTGATCGTGCGGTTGCCGGAAGGCCGTGACATCGTTATCGATTCCAAGGTGTCCCTGGTGGCCTATGAACGTTGCTGCGCCCTGGACGATGGGCCGGACCGGGAGGCCGCGGTGCGGGAGCATGTGCAGGCCATCCGCAACCACATCAAGGCCTTGGCGCAGAAGGATTATGCCGGGCTGAGCGGGCTTCGCTCCCTGGACTTCATCCTCCTGTTCATGCCCATCGAAGCGGCGTTCATGCTGGCCTTCCAGCACGACGACAAGCTGTTCGCGGACGCCTTCGGCAGCCATATCGTGGTAGTGACCCCGACCACCCTCTTGGCGACGCTCCGCACCGTCGAAAACATCTGGCGCTACGAGCGCCGCAACGAAAACGCTAAGCTCATCGCCGACCGGGCCGGAATGATCTACGACAAGCTGCGCGGTTTCGTCGAGGATCTGGAAAGGCTGGGCCTGCACCTCGGCAGCGCGCAGCGGAGCTACGAGGACGCCTTGAACAAGCTCACGCGGGGCCGGGGCAATCTCATCGGCCAGGCGGAGCGTTTCGTGGAATTGGGCGTCAAGGTGAACAAGCGGCTGCCAAAGAGCATTTTGGAGAGGGCTGAACTCGGGCCGGACGGTGATGGAGCGGGAACTTTGGAGCGGCCGGTGTCGAAGGATGGGATGTCGGCGGCGCTATCCGAACCCAACTGAACGATTTTTTCGGTTAGCGCTCCTAAATGCTCAAAGCAGAGCTTCAGGTCTTTCCTTTAGATTCCGAGAAATCCCGCTTGAACCGAGCCTCGCGCGTGCAGGGAGGCTCCGCACAATGCCTTCGCTTGGAAGAGATCCCCAGAGGCGCAATCTCGGCGAAGGCTAGGGTGATCAGGAAGCTCGCATTCGCTTCCGTGCTTCAGCCGAATCGGCGCGGCTCAGCGCCGGTTCGGCGACTTCCTCGGCCCTTTTCTCAGCCGCGCAGATCCTCGGACGCCCATCGCGCCGGGTCCGTCTCTGATCCTCCTCCACGCCGCGGTAATGCAGAGAGGATATCTGCTCCGAGAGTATTCCGATGAGAAACGTGAATAGGCCCGATAGCAGCAGGAAGGCGCTCATGTTGGTGAAACGGCCTGTAGTTAGGTAATTGTAGATGTAGAGATCAAGCCCCCCTAGAAACAAGAGGCCACTAACCGGCAAAAACAGGCGCATGGGGGAAAACAGGGCGCCGATCTTCAGAATGATGACGAAGAATCGCAATCCGTCGCGACCCATTCGGATCTTGCTGGCTCCGGCTTGCATGCGTTTCTCGGCCCGGATTGGCACATAAGCGACCGGGTAACCGGATCGAAAAAACGCCATGGTGCTGGTGGTGGGATAGGAAAATCCATTCGGCAGAAGATAGAGGAACTTGCGGAAATGGCGGGCTCGAACCGCTCGGAAGCCGGAAGTGAGATCTTCGATACGGTAACCGGTCATCGCCGAAGCGAGCCTGTTGTAAAAGTAATTGGCGCCACGTCGCCCGAGCGACGCGTGGCTGCCGGAGCACCGCGCGCCGATTACCATCTCGTAGCCTTCTGCCAGCTTCTCCAGCAATCTTGGGATATCGGCAGAGTCGTGCTGCCCGTCGGCATCCATGAAGATCAGGATGTCGCCCGCGGCATACCGGGCGCCGGTTTTTACCGCCGCGCCGTTGCCGAGACTGTAGGGATGGCTGACGACTTTCACGCCGGCGGCGCGGGAGACTTCTTCCGTCTCGTCGCGCGAGCCGTCGTTTACGACCAGTATTTCCGCGTCCGGCATACACCGGCGAAGTTCCGGCAGCAGCCTCCGCAGACTGTCCGCCTCGTCCTTGGCAGGTAAGACAATGGATAAGGTCTCGCGGTATCGGCCTCTTTCCGTAAGATGCGATTTAGTCGGATTCATGGGTTTGGATAATCACCGCGGAGTTTGGATCGGAATTAAGCCTAGCCGATAGGCGGCCCGCTTTGGGAGCGGAAATGCAGAATGGCCCGCCGATTCCTGTCATTCTCAAAATTCAAGGGCGCACCGAGCTGCGCCGAGGGCGGACATCGAGAGCAGCATCGCGTTTTCCGCCTCTAGAGAATTTTTGCCGGATTCATCCCAGCGCGGATCGGAGCCCGGGTTTCCCACCAAGAGGGCCATAAGCCAAAGGCTTTTTCCTTGCCGAAAGCCTTTGTTCAAAACAAGGGCTCCCGGTAATACATCATGATGTTGCCGATGAGAAACATCGAGAAAATGGCGATGAAGCCCGCAATGCGGCCTTCCCGGTAGCTTTCGCAGCCCATGAGGACTCCGGGGGCGAGGCGGAGCTCCAGCCAGCGCCCTGTAGCCATGAGGACCGCCAGCAGGCCCATGGTGGTGTGGGTGGACTGAATCAGGAATTCGCTCTTCAACTCGAACTGCGCATGAGCGTGGGTCAGTAGTAGGATTCCGCCGAAGGCGCAGAGCACGGGAAAGACGTACCGGAGTTTTCGGGAATCGGGACGAGTGCGGGCGCGGATTTCCAAGACGCCGAGGGCAAAGGCGAGCAAGGTGGCGACACGGTGTTGAAAGACTTCTCCGTTACTAAAGGTGCTTTCCCAAAAGCCTATGGGACCCAAGGGCCAGGTTTCGGCGTCGCTCCGAAAGAATAGGAAAATGCTGAGCCCGACGAAGCCCAAAGGCCAGTAATTCGTCCAACGAAAACCCGGGGCGCGGAGATAGGACAGCATGGCGACGAGACCCATTACCGTAAGGAACAGGCCGGCGATATTGTGGTTATAGTCGGACCATTCGGTCGCCGCGACCGAAGGCACCTTGTTGACCACGGCCATGCGACCCGCCTCGCCGGCGAGCAATTGTTCGTGACTGGGCGAATGAATTTTGGGCGGGCGCGGCAGGAACATGTGCACCACTTCCGAAACCGTGGCGGTGAGCTCCCGATTGCCGGCGAGGTCCTCGGAGGGTGGCTGCGAGGACAGGGTGGCGGCGATGAACAAAATCCCCACCAGGACGAAGGCTTCCGCCTCGATGTAGTGGGGGACTTTGCGGGTGAGGGCGCCATTCTGCTTCCGCGCCAGCCACGACTTGCCGGCGCGGCGGTTAAGATAGGCGAAGCCGAGCGCCACGCCCAGCAGGATGATCTTGGTGGCGACGAGGCTGCCGTAGCCGGTGCCGAATAGGCCGTCCCACGAGGCCACGTAGACATAGGCCAAGGGCAGGCCGGTGAGCACCAGCAGGAGCACGGAGCTCGCGCCCAGGAGGCCAAAGCGGACGATGGCGGCGGGCCAGAATTTCCTGGCTTCGGCGCTATGGCGGCCCAGGCGCCACAAACCCAGGAGTTGCGCCACGCCGCCGAACCACACGGCGGCCGCGAACTGATGCAGGATGGTCAGGAGCATGAGCGGTTCGCGGTGCTCGAAGCGCCCAACGGCGTGCACCAGCCAGGCCCCGGCAATCACCAGCGGGACGGTGAGGCCGGCCAGGAGATTCCAGTGGCGGCGGTTGGCGGGTTCCCGCAGTAGCCGACCGCTGAGATAAACGATGCCCAAGGCCAGCAGGAAGCGCCCCAAGCCCGCCTGGAATTGCGCGGTGCCCGCGTAGGCGGCGATGGGCAATTCTCCCAGGACGCCCCACAGCACCAGGCCCTTGATGATCAGCTTGGCGCCCTGCATGATCGCGAGGGCAATGGCGCCGAACCGCAGCACGGCCACGGCGCGACGGACGATGGATTCGCCCGCGGCCGGTCGGTCCGACCAGACCTTGAGAATAAAAAAGCTCCAGAGAAGGCTGCCCACCACCAGGGCATAGCCGACCAGGATCAGTCCGCCCAGGAAGTCGTCGATGAAATTGGCCAAACCCTGCATGTACATGCGGCGGCTCCCTATTCGGAAACGTGGAAACGCAGGGCGTTCTCGGTCAGATGCCCGTCCGCCGCGAAAACCTTGTACTTGATCGCATAATCGCCCGGTTTCAGGGCCGGCAGATGGATGCGCAGTTCGCCCGGTTTCTGGCCCCGCGCGATATCCACCGGCTGATAAACATCGCCCGCGCTCACCAGGAACACCCGCGACAGCTTCAATTCCACGTCGGCGTTGAAGAACAGCACCACGGTGGTGGCATGGCCCGGCTTAATGGGTTCGTGGACGAGAGAGGACTCGGTGACCACGGCGTGAGCATGGGCCGGTCCGCCGGCGGCGAGGAGCAGCCAGGCGGCGAGGAGGGTAAGCAGTTTTGCGAAGCGTGGCATAGGGGTTATTGATAAGGTTTAAAGCTTTAGGAAGGCTCGAAGGCCCAGACTCCCATTCCTACGGAGCCCGGCGAATTAAGGTAAGTTTCGATCGGCGCAACCGCCCGGTTTGAGGTTCGGGCCGCTCTTTTAAGGGTTAACGCTCAAGCAGCGTCCGGATTACCCAGGCTAAGCTCCCGCCTTGCTCTTCATCGCATGCCCCGCCAAGGTCTTCCCCAAATCCCAAATCGCTCCCGGTACCTTGTGGCAATCGGCGATGACTTCGTCCAAGGCACTGAGTATCCAGTCCCGGTCTCTTTCGGAAATTACCAGGGGCGGCAGGAACTTCACCACGTTCATGCCATGGCCCGCGACCTGGCTTAAAATCCGATGATTCTTGAACAGTGGAATGGTGATCATCTGACTGAACAGGCCCTTGTTGGCGGCCTCGAGCATGCTCCAGGCGGCTTTCAGGGAAAAGCTCCTGGGCGAGCCGAATTCCAGGGCGATCATCAGACCCTTGCTGCGTACCTCCTGAAATAACTCGTACTTGTCGGTCAGCGCCCGCATGCCGGCGATGAGTTCCCCGCCCCGTCGTTCGGCGTTTTCCACCAACTTTTCGTCCTCGATCACTTTGAGGGTGGCCAGCCCTGCCGCCATGGCCATGTTGTTCTTGGAGAAGGTCGAGCCGTGCACCACGGCGCGGTCCATGCGGTTGAACACGGCGTCCATGATCCGGCTGGTCATGGCGACGCCGCCCACGGGGATGAAGCCGCCGGACAGGGCTTTCGCCGTCAGTATCATGTCGGGCTCCACGCCGAAGTGCTCGATCGCCCAGAATTTTCCGGTGCGGCCGATGCCGGTCTGGATTTCGTCGGCCACGAACAGGGCGCCGTATTGAGCGCAGAGCCGGGCGGCTTCGGGGAGGTAGTCGTCCGAGGGAATGTTGACGCCCTTGCCCTGAATGGGCTCGACGATGAAGGCGGCTACGTCCTTGGCCCGCAGGGCGTTTTCAAGAGCAGTGAGATCATCGAAGGGTATGGCGATGCAGCCGGGCAAGAGGGGACCGAAGCCTTCCCGGAAAACCTTCTCGCCATTGAGCGATAGGGCGCCCAGCGTGAGGCCGTGAAATCCATGCTCGCAATAGACGATCTTCTCCCGCTTGGTGGTGTAGCGGGCGAACTTGATGGCGGCCTCCACCGCTTCCGCGCCGGAGTTGCAGAAGAACATCTTGGTGAGCTTGTCGGGGCAGAGCTTCAGGAGCTTATCGGCCAACAGCCCGCTTAAGAGTGACACGTCCATCTGCACCATGTCCGGCAGTTCCGCGGCGAGCACCTCCTGGAGCGCGCGAACGACCTCCGGGTGGTTTCGGCCCAGGGCGAACACACCGAAGCCGCTCAGGAGGTCCAGGTACTCGTTTTGACGATCGTCATAAAGATACGGGCCGCTGGCCCGAGTGTAGACGCGGTCGTAGCCGATGGCTTTGAGCACCCGGACCATCTGGGTATTAAGGTGTTGTTCGTGCAGTTCGAAATTTCTGCCGGGATGGCTGGCCATCAAATCCGCGATGTAGGTGGTCATTAAAACCTCGAAGTAAGCGGTGCGAAATTATTAAAAACCTTTCAATTTTACACGACCAAGGCGCTTTGGAAGCCAGGGCGCGCTGAAGGCGGGCAGCACGATGAGGGCGCAGATCAGGGTCAGCATCAATCCGACGGCGAGGAGCAGGCCCATGCTGGCGGTGCCCTGGTGATTAGTAAAGGCTAAGCTAGAGAAACTGAACACGGTAGTCAGCGCGCCATAGAACACGCCTTGGGATTCGCTGGTCCCGAGCAGGTTCTCGTCGTCCGATTTCAGGTAATGCAAACGGTGGGTCATGTGGATGCCACTGTCAATACCCAGGCCGAACAGGAGGGGCAGCGCAATGATATTGGCGAAATTGAACGCGATATCCAGCAACACCGTGGCCGCGGCCGTGAACAGCGAAGCGAGCAGCAAGGGAAGCAGTATCAGCAGAGTGTCCTTCACGCTGCGGAGCACCAGAAGCAGGATCAGCGCGGAGGCGGCGAAGGCAATGGCGAAGGCTTGCTGAAAGGCCGTGATGACCTCGTTCATGGATTCGAGATAGGTCACCGGCAGATCGGTGACATCGGGGTCGACCTTCTGCGCGTCCAGGATGAATTCCCGAAGATTGTCTAGCTCGTTCAAATCCTTCTTGGGAAAAATTTGCAGCCGATACAGGCCGCTCTCGCTGATCCAGCGTTCCACCAAATCCTTCGGTAGGGATTCCAAAGTAATGGGCTGGGCCGCCAGGCTCTCCCGCAAGTCGCTGATGATGGCGGGCAGCGAATTTAAGAGGCTGCCTTGCAGCTTGTCCAGAAGCCTCTGACGAGTCTCCGGATCGGCGGCGCCAAGACGGGCGCGAAAAGCCGTTAGGGCCTGATCCAGCGAGGCCAGCACGCCGTTATCGCCCGCAGTCAGACGATCCTGGACCGTCCGCTGCAATTCTTCCACCGCCTCCAGAGTAGCCCCGCCCTGAGCAGGGGACGGGAAGTTGGCGAACCGGGGGCCCAGGATCAGCGACATATCGGAAATGATGGCGAGCTTTTCGTCCTGGTCTTCCGGAACCAGATCGAAAACGCTCATCACCCGGTCGACAGTCGGCAGTTGCTGAAATCGGCTTTCCCGTTCCCTCGCCTCGGCCTCGCTGCGCGCCAGGGAAGTCAGCGTCATGGGCGAGGTCTCTTCGGACTGGAGCAGGTACTTGAAGGTTTGAACCGATTCGGTGTTGGGATCGCGAAGATTGATGGGATTGAAGTCCACCTTCACGTGGAAGGCCAGCACCGCCGCGAACAGGGCCAGGGTCATGGTGGTGATCCGCACCGTCCGCGCATAGCGCAGGGGCCAATTGGACAGCAGGAAGGGAGCGTTTTTTTGAAGTCTAGGACGTTTCGAAGCGCGAATCGGCATGATCTTCATTAGCGCCGGAAGCACCGTGAAGGTGGTCATCAGGGCGATGAACAGGCTGGTGCCGGCGATGATGCCGAGTTCCGCGACTCCGGAAAAGTTGGTCGGAATATAGGAATAAAGACCGAGGGCCCCGGTGATGGCGCTGAGGGTCAGGGCGGAGCCGGTGGAGGTCAGGGTTTCTTGCAGCGCGGCACGCTGAGTGTAGCCGCGCTGCACCAGTTCCCGGTAGCGCAGGCAGAAATGGGAGGAATAGGCATCGCCCATGCCGATGAACAACACGGCGAAGCCAATGGAAATCAGGTTCAATTGGCCGATGGCGATCGTCGCGAAACCCAAGGACAAGATCAGGCCCATGGTCAGCGACACGAAGGTGGCAAACATCAGTTTCAGTGATCGGTAGGCGAACCACAGAGTCAGGCAGACCAGGATCAGCGAGGCGACGCTAGCCACGGAGACACCGCTGCTGATCGTCAGCATTTCCTCATGCTCCAGCATCACTTCGCCGGTTTTCCGTACTCGGACATCCGCAAGCTCGCCTTGCAAGGTACCGGCCAGGATCTTATCGAGTGCGGCGATGGCTTTCTCGGCCGGCATCAGTTCTTCGTAATAAAGTTTAGGGGTGACGATGATGAACCGCTTGGTGAATCCGAGCCCGCTGGCGCTTGGCATCATCAGCTGCCGCCACGAGGCTTGATAGGGCCTGCCCTCCGTGGTAGCCGCCACGGCTTCGCGGATCTTGACCAGCAAGGGATTCAGGTCGAGATCCAGATCGCTTTTGCGCGATTCCTCGAGTGCTTGGCTCACGATCCCAAAAAATCCGCGAAGCGTATTGTCTTCCGCGATGCGGCCGATGAAGGGTTGGGCCTTGGCCAGCTGATTGGCGAGGTTTTCCAGATCCTCTAGGCTGAGATACAGCAAACCGTTCCGGGCGAAGAATTCGCTTTCGTCCGGGATATACACCGATTTGAATTCGGTGGTGTTCGCGCGGAGCTGCGCGCCGATGCGCTGGATCGCGGCCGAGGCCTCCTCGGGGGTCGGGCCTTCCACGAGAAGGAGAATGGTGCTGATATCCTGGGGAAACGCCTGTTCCAGCTCGATGCGGCGCTTTTGAAACGGCACGTCCGTGGAAATTATGTTGGCCGTATTGGTATTGACCTTCAAATTCTCCATGACGTAGCGGAGGGTAACTCCGCAGGCGACCAGGAACAGTAGAATCACCAGCCAGGGATGACTGATGAAGTTTCTTTCCCACCAGTGGATGGCGCGGATCGGGAGGGGATTGGAAGTCTTGCTCATCGGCGTATCGGCTGAAATGAAGAAACGCCGACGGGCGGCGGCGTAAAGCAGCAATCCGCCCCGCTGAGGTTCCGAACTCGGCGCAGCGTGGCCGTGGCGGCGCCGAAGGCTCGGCTTAGCCGCGCCAGTTCGATGAATTGGGCGGGGTGCCGCAGGCTATGACTCAGGAGTTTGGCCAAGACGATGTCACCCCGGGGACTCAGAGCGGCGGTGACGGCGTCGGGGAGCCTCATGGCGGCCGAATCGGCGATCGTTCGCACCGCGAGGAACGGCAGTCCTCGGGAGTGGGCGGCGCGGGCGACGGCGGCGCTCTCCATATCCGCGGCCACGGCGCCGGTTCCGGCGAACAGAGCCTGTTTCTCGACGCCGCTTGGAATGATCCACTCACTTTCGATCAGGGCGCCGGCGTGGATCGGCAGCGTCTGCGAGAGCGCCCGAGCGAGCCGGCCGCGCCATTCGGTATCAATGGCGTGCTCTCCGCCAGCGGCGCCGAGGATGGATTTCGGGAGGACCAGAGCGCCAGGTCTAAGGCGGGGATCGAGAGCCGCGGCGCAACCCCAACTGACCAGGGCGGCGACACCTAGTTCGACCAATCGGGCTGCCGCCTTGAAGGCATGGTCCCGGCCGGTTCCGGAGACGGTAAGCCAATGACCTTCCGGCAGCTCGACGAGATCGTTGAAGCCGATCCGTCTTCGCCCGAGGCTCCCGGCCTCCGCCGGCAGCGCGACGATGAAGCCGATGGATTTCACCCCTTGGCGTAGCGCTCGTTGCGGTAGCGGGCCAGCGCCCATAGCGGAAAGAACTTATCGTAGCCGTGGTACTTGAGATAAAACACCTTGGGAAAGCCTGGGGCGTTGAAGTAGGCGTCTTTCCAAAACCCGTCCGCCTGCTGGGTCCGCAACAGGTAGTCCACGCCGGCTGCCACCTCGGGCGATTCGGCTTCGCCGGCCGCCATGAGGGCCAGCAAGGCCAGCCCGGTGTGGAAGGCCAGGCTGGCGTGGAATCGGCCGCGCTTAGCCGGGCCGGCATCGTGATAGGTGAGGTTGTCCTCGCCCCAGCCGCCGTCATCCCGTTGCACGTTCTTCAACCAGGCCACTG
Organism: Methylococcaceae bacterium; assembly: GCA_902810705.1. GTDB lineage: Bacteria > Pseudomonadota > Gammaproteobacteria > Methylococcales > Methylococcaceae > CADDYU01. Next base: position 23,781 of record CADDYU010000004.1, on the reverse strand, counting down.
CCCGGCGAATGGCGGGATCGGTTCGGGGCACGCCGGCGGTCTCGAAGCCCACCAGCACCGACCAGGTCCCGTAGATGTAATTGGTGCCCCAGCGCCCGAACCAGGAGCCGTCGTCCTCCTGCTCCCTGCGCAGGTAGTCGATGGCGGCGCGTACCGCGGGTTGAAGCTCCGGGCGCTGATCCGCCAGCTTGGCCAGGAACATGGCGCAGCGGCCGCTCACGTCGGCGGTCGGGGGATCGAGCAAGGCCCCGTGATCCGCGAATGGAATGTGGTTCAGATAGAAGCAGGTGTTGTCCGCGTCGAAGGCGCCCCATCCGCCGTTTCGGGATTGCATGCCGGCGATCCAGTTGGCGGCGCGGCGGAGATTATCGGCGAACTCCGGATTGTCCGCCTGCAGCAGGGCTTGCGCCACCACCGCGGAATCGTCCACGTCCGGGTAGTAGGTATTGTTGAACTGGAAGGCCCACCCACCGCCCTCGACGTTGGGTCGTTTGATCCGCCAATCGCCGGGATGATCGGTAAGTTGCTTGCCCGCCAGCCACCGCAGGGCGGAGTTCAGGGCGGCCTCGGTGAGGTGGTCCCGGTCGTATTTATTCGCTTCCTGCAAGGCGAGACTAGAGAGGCCGGTGTCCCAAATTGGAGAGACGCAGGGCTGGCAGTAGGCGCGATCGTCATCGACGACCAGCAGGCGGTCGATCGCTTCGCGCGCGGTGCGACGGTGTTCATGCTCCGGCGGGTAGCCGAGCCAATCCAGCGCCTCGTAGGCGTTCACCATGGCCGGGAAAATGCCGCCGAGGCCATCGACGCCGTTCAGCCGCTCGACAAACCAATCGCGGGCCTTTTCCGTGGCCTTCCGACGCACGGCCTTGGGAATCAGAGGTTCCAACGTGAATCCGATCCGCTCCAAGGCGAGGATGGCTTTGCCGAGCGGCGTCTTGACGTGCGCGAAGTAATCTCGCTCGTCCTCGGGAGCTATGGTGAAGAGTTCGCGGATGCCGATTTTTTGGGGATTGCGGGCCTTGACCTTGTGGCTGCACAGGATGAACAGCGGCACCATGACGGTCCGCGACCAGTAGGAGACCTTGTCCAGGTGGAATGGGAACCACTTGGGCAGCAGCATGATTTCCACCGGGATGAAAGGCACGGCCCGCCAGGGCACCTGCTCGAACATGGCCAGCATGATCCGGGTAAAGACATTGGAGCGAGCGGCGCCGCCCTGGCTCAAAATCCATTCCCTAGCCTTCTTCATATGAGGCGCGTTGATGTCGTCGCCGGCCAGCTTCAGGGCGTAATAGGCTTTCACCGTGCAGCTGATGTCGCCCGGCGCGCCGAGAAACAGGGGATAGCTGCCGTCCTCGCTCTGATGGGCGCGGAGATAGACCGAAATCTTGGCCTGGAGCGCGTCGTCGATCTCGTCCATGAAGTGCATCATAAGGATGTATTCGGATGGAATCGTGCAGTCGGCCTCCAGCTCGAATACCCAATAGCCCTGCGCGTACTGCTGGCTTAGGAGCTGCTCGCGGGCGCGCCGGACGGCTTCGTCGATAGCGGTTTGAGCAGGCCGCGCGGAGTAGGGCCTGTGGGTGAATTCGGCGGCGTCGGTCGGATCTTTAAACATGATCGAGATGTTCCCCTGGCTTGGTTGGCGTCTCAGGCTTGGCGGCGACCGGCGGTGCCGAAGTCGGCGGGTGACTGTGCGGCAACCCGACGCCCGCAAGGGCGAAGGCAGCCTTTAACCCGAGATTGCTGGAACGCAGCAGCCGGCTGGTCGCGATGATTGTCTTGACGGCTCGCCGCGTGATCTTGACTTGCGACGAGGTGGTGAAATCGAGATTCCTGTTGAGCTTGCGGAGATTGATTACCGCCATGCCTAAGGCCCACAAGCAAAATTCCCGGAGGCCCGTTTCGTGAGCTGGAATTAGAAGCGTATAGCGCAAGGCATTTTTTAGATGGCCCTGGGCGACGCCGATCAACTGTCTGAGGCCGTGGCGAAACTGGGGGTTGTTGTGTCCCGGCCGCAAGTCACGAAGGTCGAATCCTTCTCGCGCGAAAATCTCCCGGGGTAGCCAGCATACGCCACGGGCATGGTCGTCCCAGAGATCCTTCAAAATGTTGGTCATCTGTAGGCCCTGCCCGAAAGATACGGCCAGGAGCATCATCTCGCTGCGATGGGCGGCGATTTCCGGCGAGTAATGGCAAAACAGCCGAGTAAGCATCTCGCCGACGACGCCCGCGACGTAATAGCAGTATTCGTCCATTTCGCGAAGGGTAGCCAGTCCAAAGCGGAGATCTCGATCCTGAAACTCGGCCATTCCCCTCGCCATGATTTCAACGCAGGCGGCGAGGGCATCCCGCTGGTCCGGCTCGAAGCTGTGAGTAATGGCGATCACCCGCGGAATGACCCGGACCAGCTCATGTTCGGCGGCGATCGTCTGGTCGGACAGCAAGGGCGCCAAGGCGTCGCGTAAGCCGTAAGGCGGCTCTTCGCCGCGCACCACCCGCGCGAACTGCTCGCAGAAGCCGTGTTTCTGGGCCGAACTCAGAGCGGTTTCGTCCTCGATCGTGTCGACGATTCGGCACAGCAGATAAGCATTGGATACGGGCTTGGCCAGCGCCGGCGGAAGTTCTGGAATCGTCAGGGCGAAAGTGCGCGATACGCCTTGCAAGAGGTGCGCTTGAAAGGCATCGTCACTCAGAGCTTCGAGTTCCCCAGTCGGGTGCGACGGTTGGCTGGCGCTCATGCGGACGAGAGTGGTTCCGTATGAATTCATTAATGAATAGCTTGTTTTAAATTCCGCCCGGCACTCGCCTTCGGCTGTTCGCTAAAAGCGCGAGATTCTAGCGGTATGGCCTTTTACGTCAAGCGATGTTGTATTTTAACGAAATATAGTTGAGGAAAATACAACTAAGCGCTAGGATGTCGTAAAAATCGCGTTAAAAGTTGACGGTGTTGGAGAAATCCAAAGATTTTCAGTCGGACTTTCCGATTTCAGTTATAGTGCTCAGGATTCTGATGTCGAATGTCTTAAATACGGCTTCGAATTGCTTTTTTGAATTTGGGGAGGACCAATGAGTGTTCCACTGAGGCAGCAATTTACTGTAGCGAAATATCTGGTTCAGCAGAAGCTCAAGGGGAACAAGCGGTATCCCCTGGTGCTCATGCTTGAGCCTTTGTTCCGGTGCAATCTGGCTTGCGCCGGCTGCGGAAAGATCGACTATCCGGACGAAATCCTGAACCGGCGGTTGAGCGTCGAGGAATGCTTGGCGTCGGTTGACGAATGCGGCGCCCCCATCGTTTCCATCGCCGGAGGCGAACCGCTGTTGCACAAAGAGCTGCCGAGAATCGTGGAAGGCATTATCGCGCGCCGCAAGTATGTGTATCTTTGCACCAACGCCCTGCTGCTCAAGAAGCGCATCGGCGACTACAAGCCATCGCCCTATCTGACTTTTTCCATCCATCTCGACGGCAATCGTGAGCGCCATGACGCTTCGGTGTGTCAGAGAGGGGTCTTCGAGCGGGCGGTCGAAGCCGTCGAATTGGCGATCAGCCGAGGATTCCGAGTGACCATTAATTGCACCTTATTCCAGGGTGAGGGCGCAGAAGAAATCGCGGAGTTTCTGGATTATTGCCAAAAGCTCGGCGTCGAAGGCACGACCATCGCGCCAGGATTCAGTTACGAGCGAGCGCCTAAGCAGGACATCTTCATCAAGATGCGCGAAAGCAAACAACTGTTTCGCGATGTCTTCAAAATTGGGCGCAACCGGAAGTGGAAGCTCAATCATTCAAGCCTGTATCTGGATTTTCTGGCGGGCAACCAGAGCTACAATTGCACGCCTTGGGGCAATCCGACCCGGAATATCTTCGGCTGGCAAAAGCCCTGCTACTTACTGGTGGACGAAGGCTATGCCCCTACCTTCAAGGCGCTCATGGAAGAAACCCCTTGGCACAAGTACGGGAACTCCAAGAATCCCAAGTGCGCCAACTGCATGGCCCACTGTGGCTACGAGGCTAGCGCGGTGGAAGACGCCATGAGGAGGCCTTGGAAAGCGGCCTGGACCGCTTGGTTCGGACCGCGCACGTCCGGGGAAATGGCGCCTGAGCCGATTCCGGAATACGAACTGCCCACCGCTAAGCCTCGTCGGGCTATTACCATCGAAGTGGCCGAATAAATCTTGCGGTCGTAGCGACCGGCGGCCGGTCCCATCGGGCCGGCCGGTGTTTTTGGTACTCAAATTAGAGCCAACGCCCGACCCGGCTCCGGTAGTCGCTGTATTTATCGCCGAACAGCTTGGCTAGGATGGCTTCTTCGTGTGGAATATGCGCGCGATCAATGATGAAGAAAAAGGCTGCGGGTATGAGAAATAGAGGCAGGTGCCCGAAATATAACGCCAAGCCCAAGAGCAGCGTGAAAAGACCTAAATACATGGGGTTACGGGTCCAACTATAGGGGCCCGCAGTGACTAGAGCCGTGGGTTCGCCGTGAGGGACAAAGGTCGTTCGGTACAGCCGAAATTTATGTAGGGCCAGAATCCCGAGAGAGAAACCCGCCGCCATCAGGATTAAGCCCGCCGTAGGGAGGCGTAACCGCGGAAGTCCGGGTAGCCAACGGTCCACCAGGAAGGCCAGTCCGAGGAGCAACAGAGCAACGATGGGCGGAGGCAGTAAACGCATTTTCTCCATAGGCCGAAACTCGGTTAAGCATTCTCTTGGAGGTATTTCATTTTGATGAAATTCTGAAGGTTTGAGGCCTTTTGAAGCTAGGCTAATCTTCTTTCAGACGCTTTCTCAGATCGTTCCGCCAAGTCGCAGATAGCGCTTCGACAGCCAAAGCTCTTTTAATAATTTCCTTCTGGCGTGGTCCTTTGACGAGGGCGAGCATGGCGTCTTGGACGCTCAGGCTCTCCGTAGCTTCCTGAAAGAGGTGGATCCGGTCGCCGGCTTGTGCCTCTCCTTCCTCGATCACGCGAAGGTAAAAGCCCACTCGGCCGGACCCATGGAATCGTTTGACGAATCCGGGATCACTCATTTTGATTCCGAGCTTGAAACAGGGGACGCGCGGCTGAGTCACCTGCGCCAGTATCGAGCCGATCCGGAAAAGATCACCGATGTGGACGTCCTCATCCGGCATGCCGGTCACGGTAAAGTTTTCGCCGAACTGCCCATAGGGAAAGGCTTTCTCTTGAAGTTCCCGTTGCCAGAAGAGGTAATTTTCCAGAGTGTAGACATAGATGGCTTTGTCAGGTCCGCCGTGATTCTCGCGATCTACCTGAACATCGCCTTCGAGCCCTAGCAGGGTCGCTTTTACGGGACCCTCCACCGGCGTCTTATAAATGCCCGTGGAAATCCAACGGTGGTTGTATTCGACCTGTTTCGCAACGGCCAGGTTAATCGCAAGCAATTCCACGATGTCACGCTCCGAAGGGAGTCATTGAGTGGCGATCTGCTCTCCCGCGTCGAGCAGCCGTCTGACCGGCCCGAAACTTCGCCGGTGCACGGTGCTTGGTCCAAACTGCCGGAGCAAGGAGCAATGGAGTCTCGTAGGATAGCCTTTATGTATGGCAAGTCTATAACCGGGGAAGAGGGTATCCAAAACGTTCATTTCCCGGTCCCTAAAAACTTTGGCAAGTATCGACGCCGCGGAGATGGCAGGCACCGTAGCATCCCCGCCGATGATGGCCTGGCCGGGGCAGCTTATATTAGGCAGCCGATTGCCGTCTACCAGCGCAAAATCCGGTTTGACCGATAGCCCCTCGTAAGCTCGGCGCATGGCTAGGAAAGTTGCCTGAAGTATGTTGAGCCGGTCGATCTCAGCAATCTCGGCTCGGCCGATTGACCAAGCAATCGCTCGGGCCTCGATGCTCAAAGCCAATAGGTCGCGTTGTTTTGCCGTGAGCTTTTTGGAATCCGCAAAGCCCTCACACGAGCGGCTGTTCTCCGGAAACACCACAATGGCCGCGATCACAGGACCTGCGATGCAGCCCCGCCCCACTTCGTCGAGGCCCGCGATAAGTCGCTTGACCATTGGATTCAGGAACGGTCCGGCAAGGAGTCAGCGGATGATGCTGCGTCCGGATTGTTGGAGGAATTCCACCATACGAAGCACCTCCGGCGCCTCGGCAGCCACCTCCATGAGGCTTTGAATGGCCTCGTCCAGCTTTAGCCCGGACTTGTAAACGATTTTATAAGCCTTTCGGATATGGCGAATGGACTCGGCGCTGAAGCCTTGCCGCTCCAGACCCACGCTGTTGATGCCGTGAGGCTTGGTCGGACTGCCTCCAATCATCACATAAGGTAGGACGTCGCGATTGATGACGCTGCCCATGGCCGAGAAACTGTATTGGCCAATTCGGCAGAACTGATGTACGAGAGAGAAGCCGCCGAGAATCGCAAAATCATCCAGATGAACATGTCCCGCCAGAGAAGCGGCATTCGCCATGATGACACCGTTCCCAACGACGCAGTCATGGGCGACATGAGTGTAAGCCATTAGTAAATTGTCGTCGCCGACGTGGGTAACGCCACGATCCTGAATGGTGCCGCGATGGATCGTCGCGTATTCGCGAATTACGTTCCGATCCCCGATCTCAAGGCGGGTGACTTCGCCATGGTACTTTTTATCTTGGGGATCCTCTCCGATCGAGGCAAATTGGAATATCCGATTATGCTTGCCGATTCGAGTAGGCCCTTTAATGATCGCGTGTGGGCCGATGGTCGTGCCGGAATCGATCTGAACATCTGCCTCAATGATGGTGTAAGGACCTACACTGACATCGCTCGCGAGTTCGGCGGAAGAATCAATAATCGCAGTGGAATGAATCAAGACTCCTGCTCCGCCGCTGCACACATGATCTCGGCGCTCGCCACGAATTCGCCGTCCACTTCGGCACGGCAGGAAAATGCCCAGATATTGCGCTTGTGGCGTAAATACCAGACTTCCAGGGTCAACCGATCGCCCGGTATCACGGGGCGCTTGAAGCGGACTTTGTCCAAGCCAACTAGGTAATAGATCTTGCCCTTGCCGACCAACCCGGTCACCGATGCGCCAGCCAGCAATCCGGTAGCCTGAGCCAGGGCCTCAATGATCAGCACGCCAGGCATGATCGGCTGCCCGGGGAAATGCCCTGTAAAGAAAGGCTCGTTACAAGTCACGTTTTTGATTGCCAGGAGCCGCTTGCCGGATTCTACCTCGAGAACCCTATCGATCAGCAGAAAAGGATATCGATGAGGCAGATATTCTTTTATTTCTTGAATATCCAATGCACTTGCCTATAGGTCATGGACAGTTTACGAGAGGAAAGTCAAAGAGATCAACTTAACGCGTGAAGCTCTGTTCGAGTTTCTTCTCGACCTTGTTGGTCACGTCTATGGAGTCGCTGGCGAATACCACGCCATCCGTCAGCAGTAGATCGAAATTTTCTTCTTTTGCCAAGGATTGAATAGCTTCAAAAATTTCCTTTTGCAACTGAGTGAGTTCCTCGTTGCGGCGCAGATTGAAATCCTCGCGGAACTCGTCCTGCAGCCGTTTGGCCTCGCGCTTACGGTTAAGGATATCCTTGTCCAATTTTTGTTTTTCATCGTCGCTCAATATTGCGCCGTCCTTGGCCAGCTTTTCTTCCAATTGCTTGATCTCCTTCTGCTCGCTTACCAGTTTTTTATCGCGAGGTGCAAATTCGCGCTCCAATTTTTTCTTGGCTTTATCCGCTTGAGGCGCTTTTTCCAGCAGTTTGGCAACATTTACGAAACCAATTTTGAGTTCGGCCGCCGGAAGGCTTGTGCTCGCTAATAAGACAAGTAGCGCAATACCAATTTTTTTAACCATGTTACGAGTCTCACTCCAAGGCTATAACATTTAAAAATATAAAAAATAAAAAATTCTCTCCCTTGGAAGGATCTCCCTAGTCCGTCAGCGCCGGCCTTCCCTCAAGGGCGAAAAATCTTACCAGGAATTGAAGGGCATCCTTCGTACCCATCTGTTTGGCTTGAGTACATTGCAGGAGAACCCCTGCATTGGCGGGACTTTTTTACGGCAAAGTACCAGGCAAGTTTCGATCGAATCGCTGCGCTCGATAAGTCATATCAAGTTCTGAATTATACAAGAACTGTTTACCCTCTCGCGACTTCCTAACTCTATCCATGCCTAATCCAAAGCGGTCCTCCCCCAGATTCCTTCCGCTAGAATCCTGAACCGAACGAAAACTGAAAGTTCTGTGTTCTGTCGCCTTTCTCGGTATTGATCGGCTGCGCAATGCTGAAGGACAACGCGCCGAAGGGTGAAAGCCAACGCGCCGACAAACCCGCCGAATAGCGCAGAAAGTCTCCCTTGGCTTGAGCGAAGCATTGTGGGTTGTCCGGGCTGGGAATTTTGAAAGCATCGCAATAAACATTGCCGACATCCACGAAGCCGCCGAGCCGCATGTTCTTGCTTTCGCGTAGAAACGGGACTGGGAACAGAACTTCCGCCGTACCTACGATCTTACTTGAGCCACCGAGGGATAGATTGCCGCCCAAACCCTGTTGGTTTGGCGTCGTGCGTGGACCCAGCGAGTTAGGATAAAACCCACGCATGGACTGTGGTCCGCCGGCGTAATAATTCTCGAAGAACGGCAATCGATCGGTATTACCATAGCCGTCGCCGTAGGCGACTTCGCCTTGAACCATGAAGGTCAAATCCTTGGCGATGGGGAAGTAATGCTGGATCTTGTAGCTGGCCTTGTAGAAATCGAGAGTATCCTTGCCGGGAAGCGGGATCGTGCCCAGGATGGAAAGGCGCTGCGCGCCGCCGCTCGTTGGAAAGATGGCCCGGTTAAGGGTGTCATGGACCAAGCCTACCGATAAGGGCAAGTAATTAAAGGTATCCCCGTTTTGACGGATGAAATTGAGAACTTCCTGAGAGGAATTGCGCGATTGATTCAACTTGGTGTGATTGAAGTCCAAATTGAACCTGAGACTATCGAATTCACTGAGCGGAATGCCTAAATTTCCGCCGGCCGAGGCGGTATTGGTGGAATAATTGGCCAGATTGGTATAGAAGGCATTGGTTTTCCGGTAGGCTAGATCAAAGCCGCTGCTGACCCCGTCCAATGTCGTGTAAGGATTGAAATAGCTCAGCTGATAGATGGTATTGAGGCTGCTATTGTTGAAATTGAGGCTGACCCTTTTGCCGGTCCCGAACACATTATCCTGGGTAATACTGGCGTTGACGATAATTCCCTGCAATTGCGAATAACCGACGCCAGCCATAATATTTCCCGAAGGCTTTTCGACTACGCTGTAATTTACATCGATCTGGTCGGCAGTTCCGGGCACGGCCGGTGTTTCCACATTAACTTCCTGGAAATAGCCGAGGCGCTCAAGACGGGTTTTGGATCGTTCGATCTTGCTGCTGGACGCCCAGGCTGCCTCCATCTGCCGCATTTCCCGGCGAAGCACCTCATCGCGGGTCTTGGTATTGCCACGAAAACCGATGCGGCGGACATACACCTGCTTGCCGGGATCGACAAAGAAGGTGATGGCGACGGTTTTCTGAGCCTCGTTGATGTCGGGCACCATATTGACGTTGGCAAATATGTAGCCTTCATCCCCCAAGCGGTCGGAAATGGCCTTGGAGGTTTCCGTGGCCAGCTTCCGGGAGAAGGTATCGGTAGGGCCTATTTTGACCAGGGGCGTTACCTCGCTTGGCGGCACGATTAACTTGCCGGTTACCTTGACGTCGCTGACTTTGAAAACCTCTCCTTCCTTGACGTTGATGGTAATATAGATTTCCTTTTTATCGGGCGTGATCGAAACCTGAGTGGATTCAATCTGAAAGTTGATATAACCGCGGTCTAAATAATACGAGCGCAAGCGCTCAAGATCCGCCGCGAGTTTCTGCTTGGAATACTGGTCATCCTTGGTATAAAAGGAGAGCAGATTTCCAGTACTTAGCTCGAATTCGCCCAAAAGTTCATCGTCGCTAAAAGTGTTATTCCCGACGATATTGATTTGCTTGATCTTGGCAACCTTGCCTTCCGATATCTTGATATTAATGGAAACTCGATTGCGGGGCAGATCAGTAACCTCCGATTCTATTTTCAAGCCGTATTTTCCCCGGCTATAGTATTGCCGGCGCAATTCCTGCTCCACCTTGTCTAGAATGGCCCGGTCGAAGACTTTGCCCTCCGAAAGTCCAACGCCCTTCAGGGCTTTCTTGAGATCGTCGGTACTGATGTCCTTGTTGCCCTCAATCTTGATGCTGGAGATCGACGGCCGTTCTTCTACGATCACGACCAAGGTGTTGCCATCCTGTTCGAGCCGAACATCCTTGAAGAAACCTGTTTTAAACAGGGCCTTGATGGATTCGGCCGATAATTTTTGATCAAATTGATCACCCACCTTTACCGGAAGATAGTTGAAGACCGTGCCCGCTGAAACCCGTTGCAGTCCTTCGACACGGATGTCTTCGACGATAAAAGATTCCAAACCCCAAGCCGGCACAGCAAAAAAAATCCAAAACCAAACCAGGTTGGCTAAAAAATGGCGATTCATGAGCGAGAGGGAAGGAGAATGACCGGTTCGCCGGGATCGATATCGAATTCCGTTTTAGGGTGAGCCCTGAGCCGAATGATCACACGAGGCAAGATCCGGGTCTTCGGCGTGACAGCGGTTAACCTGCCGTGCATGGCGATCGATCGAGGCTGGCTAAAGGACTAATAGATTCGTCGCAAGTCCTTTTCGACCTGCTCGAGACTGATATGCCGGATGTTTTTTCCCTTTACGTAGTAAATGACGTATTCGCAAATGTTGCAGGATCTATCACCGATGCGCTCGAGGGAGCGCGCTGACCACATGATATCCAGCGATATCGGGATGGAACGGGGGTTTTCCATCATGTAGGTGATCTGCTGACGCATGATGCTTTCGTATTCCCGGTCCACCTGCCGGTCTTCCTGAACGACGCGTAGTGCCTCGTCTACGTCCATGCGGGCGAAGGAATCCAGGGATTCCCGCAGGAGTTCGCGAACATGCTGGGCCAGCTGTTGAAGATCGGTGAGCTGGCTTTTCCGGGGGAGATGATCCGCCAGATCCATGGCGATTCGAGCGATGCGTTTGGCTTCGTCGCCGATCCGCTCCAGATCGGTGATGGTTTTGATCACGGCCACTATCAGTCGCAGGTCCCGTGCGGCGGGTTGCCGTCGGGCGATGATTTGGGTGCACTCTTCGTCTATCGCGACTTCCATTGAGTTGACCTTGTAGTCATCGGTAACAACCCGCTTGGCCAGGTCGACATCGCATTCCGCCAAGGCGGCGACCGCCGACTCGACTTGTTCCTCGACTAATCCGCCTAAGGTCAATACCCGGTTTCGAATGTCCAGCAGCTCGTGGTCGTACTGCTTGGAAATATGGTGATGAATATTCTCGCTATCGAACAAACTGGTCATGGTCGGAGCGATGAAGCGTGGATTAAAAAGTATGGGGCGCAATAGGAACCGCATTCTATCAACTCGGGAACGCCCTTGAAAGTCAACTGCGTGAGACAGGGGCGATTGCTTGTCGTGTCAGCCGGGCGAGGTACCCGGTGACTTCCGCCCGATCGTGGTAAAGCTGCCTGAATACGAGCCGGTAGGGAAAACCGAACGCCGCGCCACGCTCCCTGATCAGGGCGCGGCAGCGTTCCACTTCCTCGTAGCGCTTCTTCATGGGCAGCTTGAGATTGAAAATCGCGCTCCGGGCGAGCCCTGCCGCGAACCAGTCCGCCATTAACGCCGTGATGCGGATGGGTTGCTCCACCATGTCGCAGACCAGCCAATCCACTGGTCTAGGCGGCCGATAACGAAACCCGTCCATCCGGAGGTGCTCCACTAGGCCGCTTTCCAGCAACGCGGGATCGAGGGGGCCGTTGTCCACGGCGGTGGTGCGGACATGGCGCCGGACCAGCTGCCAGGTCCAGCCGCCGGGTGCCGCGCCGAGATCGACGGCGGTCATCCCAGGGCGCAGCTCATGCTCCGGGTCGCTCAGGAACACCAGGAAGGCTTCCTCCAGCTTGAGCGTCGACCGGCTCGGCGCCGCCTTGGGAAACTTGAGCCGCGGGATGCCCATCGGCCAGGGCGAGGCATTGCCGGCGCTGGAGATTCCAAGGTAAGCCGCGGTCGAGCTCAGGAAAAACACGTGCAATCTCGGCGCCTCGGGGTCGCCGAAAAGTCCGAGGGCCTCCATCGTCCGCTGGAACGGCGGGGCGAATTTGCGGACGAAGACCGACAGTTCCTTGGCTTCGTTGGTGTCGGCGGTTTCCAGAAAGCACGCGGAAAACCTATCGGACAAGGCCGTGGCTTGATCCAGCAGGGGCGCGATGCGGTTTTCGACCGGAAGCCCGCTGACGGGGCCAAGGGCGAAGACCAGTTGCCGGGCGAAGATCAGGTCGTCGAACCGGAGCTCTCGGCGCAGCGCCGCCATGGCCTGCGCTTCGTGAGGAATGAACACCACGAACCCGCTGTCCGGTTTGGCCTTGACGTAGCCGGCCGCACCTAGGTCTCGGGCCCGGTCCAGTATTTCGGCGGCGCATTCCTTTTCGAAGCCGCCGCGGCAGTAAAGCAGGATGCACTCGGGCAAAGGTCGCGCCACGCGATTCAAGCTTTACTTTCCTGCAACATGCTCTTCAGCTCCAAGGCTTGCGCTAGGGCGCTTTCCGCATCTTCCGCCAGCACGTTGAAATGCCCCATTTTGCGGCCGATGCGGGCGGTTTTCTTACCATACAGGTGGAGCATGACGTTGGGCTCGCTCAAGAGCTTGTCCCAGGCCGGTTCGTCATCGCGCCAGATGTCGCCGAGCAGATTGACCATCACGACCGGGCTCAATAGGCGCGTATCGCCCGGCGGCAGGCCGCACAGGGTCCGGACCTGCTGCTCGAACTGGCTGGTCAGGCAGGCGTCCAGGGTGTAATGGCCGCTGTTATGGGGGCGCGGAGCGATTTCGTTGATGCAAAGGTCGCCGTTTTCCAGCACGAAAAACTCCACCGCCAGGACCCCGATATAGTCCATCGCTTCCGCCAGCCGCAACGCCATGTTCCGCGCTTCTGCCGCGATATCCCCGCCAATCCGCGCCGGCACGATGCTGATGTCGAGGATGCCCGATTCGTGGCGGTTCTCCGCCACCGGAAACGTGATGGCTTCGCCGGGACCGGTGCGGGCCACGATGACCGATATTTCAGTCCTGAGGTTCAGCAATCGCTCCAGGACGCAGGATTTCCGTCCCAGTCGCGCAAAAGCGGCCTTGGCCTCTTCCGGCGTCTTGACCCGGACTTGACCCTTGCCGTCATAGCCGAGCCGGGCCAGCTTGAGAATGCCCGGCAAATGGCCGTTCAAATCCTGGTCCAGGTCCTCGGCCGACTCGATGGCGAGAAAGGGCGCCACCGTGAGTCCCGCGTCCGAAATATACCGCTTTTCCCGAATGCGATCCTGGGCGATGGCGACACTTTCGGCCGACGGACTGACTCGCGTCTTTCGGGCCAGGTGACGAAGACTCTCGGCCGGTACGTTCTCGAATTCGGTGGTGACGGCGACCGAGGTTTCGGCCAGCCGGTCCAGCGCCGCGAGGTCGTCGTAGCCGGCTACAATATGCGCGTCGGCCAGACTGCCTGCGGGACTGTCGGGATCGGGGTCCAGTACCGTGACCCGATAGCCTATGGCCCGCGCCGCCATGGTGAACATGCGGCCCAACTGTCCGCCGCCCAAAATTCCCAGCATGGCGTTGGGCAGAATATGTTTCATGGATGATCTCGCTCCACGTGAATGGCAATAGAGTACGCTTCTAGTCAATTTCCGGCAGCGTCGCCGCCAGCACGGCATCCGTTTGCCTCTGGCGGAACTCTTCGAGCTTGGTGCGGAGCGCGGGATCCTGGGTTGCCAGCAGGGCGGCGGCGAACAGACCGGCGTTGACCGCTCCCGCCTGGCCGATGGCGAAGGTGGCCACCGGTACGCCCTTCGGCATCTGCACGATGGAGTACAGGGAGTCGAGGCCCTTGAGGTGCTCGCTCGGCACGGGTACGCCCAGCACCGGCACGAGGGTCTTGGCCGCCAGCATGCCCGGCAAATGGGCCGCGCCCCCCGCGCCGGCGATGATGACCTTGAGGCCCCGCTCGGCGGCCGTCTCCGCATAGCGGAACAGCAGGTCCGGGGTTCGGTGCGCGGAAACCACCCTGGCTTCATAGCGGATGCCAAGGTCCTTCAGAGAGCGGGCGGCATGCTGCATGACTTCCCAGTCGCTCGTGCTGCCCATGACGATGCCGATTTGAACCATCTCTCCGCGCTCATACAGGAAAAATGGGCATTTTATCCGATTCGGACTGGACAAAAGTAATACGGATTTTGGCTTGTCCGGCATTATGAAGTAGGCCTGCAAGCCCATCGCCCTATCGGTCCGCTCTCCTCGGCCGGTGCTTCGGATCGGTCGGCGCCCGGCACACGGATGCGGTTGCGCCCTTTTTATTTGATAAAGGTGAATCCCATGGGCCCGTCTTCCAGCATCGATCCCGCCGAGGCCGCTCATTTCGAGAAGCTGGCTCAACACTGGTGGGATCCGGACGGGCCGTTCTGGCCCTTGCATCGCTTGAATACTCTGCGGCTTGGCTACATCCGCGACCAGCTGGCCGCACGGTTCGGCCGGGATCCAGGTACCGTCCACCCCTTGGCGGGCTTAAGGGTTCTCGACCTCGGCTGCGGCGGCGGAATCTTGAGCGAGGCCGTGGCGGGGCTCGGGGCCGAGGTCCACGGGGTGGACGTGGTGGAAAGAAACATCCGGATCGCCGAACGCCATGCCGCCGGCCGCGGGCTGCCGGTCCGTTACGAGTGGAGCAGCGCCGAGGATTTGGCGGAACGGGGCGAAACGTACGACGCCGTATTGAACATGGAAGTGGTGGAGCACGTGGCCGACCTGCCGTTTTTCATGGCCTGTTGCACTCGCCTGGTAAGGCCGGGCGGCGCGATGGTGATCGGCACCCTCAACCGGACCTTGGCCTCGTTCTTCGGCGCCATCGTCTTGGCCGAATATGTGCTGCATTGGCTACCCAAAGGCACTCACCACTGGGGGAAATTCCCTAAACCGGCGGAGCTTGAGGAATTGCTAAAGCGGGGCGGCATGCGGGTGACCGACCGGATCGGAGTCGGAATCAATCCCTTCGGCTGGTGGTTCCGGCTGACTCGGTACATGGGTATTAACTACATGCTCGTGGCGGAGAACCCGGATAGGCCATAGCCTGGCCGACTCAAGATTCCGGTGGCTTCACCCGGGTTCCCATCAGCCAATCGAACCAGGGCCAGGCGGTGCAATAATTGCTGTTGGGGTTCCCGCCCATATGATGGTCCCAGTGCCAGGGCAGATGCCGCCGCGCCCAGGCAGGATCGAGATGCGCCTTGCGATGGCGAATATAGTAGCCACCCAGGCCGGCCGGCATAAACGCCCGCCGCATAAGCGGGCGCGGCGCTCACAAGCGGGCCATGGACCAGAGCCATCGCGAGCAGCAGCAAAACCTCCTTGCCATGGGTGTTCCAATGCAGCGGCGAACCCCGATAATCCGAATCCAGCATGCCATTCCGCCGCGCCGCCCGGTGGTGCTCGTTCCAGTGATAGCCCCAGACGCTGCCCGGCCGACGGCCGAGGCCGTGCAGGAGGTATCGGTGCACGGCCCATTCCCCGGCGTTTTCCGCCAGAATTCCGGCCGCAAAACCAGCGATATGCCCAATCAAATTTTCCATGGTTTGGAAGGAGAACTTCCTATTGCAAACGGCTCCGGTCCCGGACCACTATCGCTCGAATCTATCGCCTAGTCCCACTCCAAAGACTTGGGGTAATCTATCCCCCATCTTTCCTCCCAGCGACTTGCCTCCTTCGCCAATTAGGTTGTGACGGGGAGCCAAGAGGTTCAACACGTCGCTGAATCCTCCGCCGGTTTTTATATAAAACCAGGCTCCCACGGAGCCACTCCATGCCCGATACTGCATTGACTGTAATTTATGACGGTAGTTGCCCGCCGGGAATTCGCGAAATCGGCCGTTCACCGGCGAGCGGCCCATCCATTCCGTGGACGCAGTCCAATCGGAGGGAGCTCAAGCTGCAAGGCATCTCGCCGCGAGACGAACGGGTCTGCCCACTACATCTGCCAGCGGCTGCCGCGCTTCGCAGCGGGTGGCACCTTTGCACGGCGCGTTCGGAATGGTGCGCGCCGATTGGGGCGTCATGAAAACCGCCGTCGTCTGGTTTCGCCGGGACCTCCGCTTGACGGACAACCCCGCGCTGGCAGCGGCCGTTGCCGCGGCCGAGCGGATCGTTCCGGTCTATATCCATGGGCCGGTCAGCGGCGGAAACTGGCCCATGGGAAGCGCCAGCCGTTGGTGGCTGCACCACAGCCTTGAGGCGCTCGACGGCTCTCTCCGGAGACTGGGCTCGCGCTTGGTGACGCGGCGCGGCGCCGAATTCCAGAGCCTGGTCCGCCTCATGATCGAGACCGGCGCGGGGAGCGTGTATTGGAACCGCCTCTACGAACCCACGGCGATCGCCCGCGACACCGAGATCGAGCGGGTCCTGCGAGGGGAAGGGTTGACCGTCGAGACCTTCAACAGCGCCTTGCTGAACGAGCCTTGGGAAATTCAGCGCGAGGGCGGTCAGCCTTATCGAAAGTTCACGCCATTCTGGAAAGCGGTGCGGCAGCGGGGTCTGGATCGGGCGCCAGAGCTGCCGCCCAAAGCCTTGCCTCCGGTCGCCGAGACGGTCGCGGGCGTGCCGCTCGAAGAGCTTGGGCTGCTGCCCCGAATTCCCTGGGACGCCGGTTTCCATGAATTCTGGCGGGCAGGGGAGCAAGCCGCCCGGCAGCGGCTGGACGAATTCGTCGCCTCCGCCCTGGGCCGCTATCCGGCGCAGCGGGATCGGCCGGACTTGCCGGCCACCTCCCGGCTGTCGCCTCACCTCCACTTCGGCGAAATCGGGCCGCGACAGGTCGTCCAGGCGATGCGCGACGATTCGGCCTGGATTTGGAAAGACGGCGCCGAAGCCTATAACCGCGAGCTCGGCTGGCGGGAATTCGCCTATCACCTGCTTTATCATTTTCCAGAAACGACCGACGAGCCTCTTGAGCCGCGTTTCGCAGGATTTCCCTGGGCGGAGGGTTACCAAGCACATTTGGCGGCTTGGCAGCAAGGCCGGACCGGACTTCCCCTGGTGGATGCCGGCATGCGCGAGCTATGGCATACCGGCTGGATGCACAACCGGGTGCGGATGGTCGTCGCTTCGTTTCTAACCAAAAACCTGTTGATCCCTTGGCAGGAAGGCGCGCGCTGGTTCTGGGACATCCTGGTCGATGCCGACCTCGCCAACAACACCCTGGGCTGGCAGTGGACCGCCGGCTGCGGCGCCGACGCCGCGCCGTACTTCCGGATTTTCAATCCGGTGCTCCAGGGGCAACGCTTCGATCCCGAAGGCGCCTATGTCCGCCGCTGGGTGCCGGAGCTGGCCGGGTTGCCCGCTGCCTATATCCACAAGCCTTGGCGGGCGCCGTCTTCCGTCTTGGAAAAGGCCGGGGTGCGCCTAGACAACACCTATCCCCGGCCCATAGTCGACTTGAAAGGCAGCCGAGAACGGGCGCTAGCCGCCTTTGAGCGGATCAAGAAACGCTAGCGGGCGGCCTCAACCGGGGAGACCGGTCTTTCTCCCGGCCTTATTTCGGCTTTTCCGAGGATTCCGGTGCGCTGACCCTGATGGAGGCCGCTTCGAGATAACGGGCCACCACGGTGTCGCCGGGCTTGATTTTATCGAATTGCTTGACGTCGGGACTGGCGGTCACAGTGGTGATTTTACCTTTGGGGCCTTTGAGCGTGACCTTGCGGGTGGTATAGTCGATGGACTCCACGGTCGCCGTTACCTCCACCGCCTTGGCCGCGGCGACGCCCGGCTTGTCACGGCCGGGCGCCTGCTTGACCGAGGAGGAGTGCTCGGTGTTCGGCTTGCCGCCTGGACCCGTGACGACCAGTTCGACCGATTCCACGAACTCCACCGTGACATCGTCCCCCACCTGGATTTGGGAAAAATTGCGCACCTCGGGGCCACATTTGATCTGGGCCAGCCTGCCATCCGGGAATCTCAGGGTAATGATCCTCTTTTTCCGGTTGACCGCTTCCACTTTGGCGTTAGCGACGGCCGCGCTGGCTATGGCCCCAGCGGGTTTATCGCCCGGGGTCGGGGCTGCCGGCTCGGCGACCGCGGTAGCCTTGATCGGCTTCGACGTATCCTTGGTCGCGCAGCCTAGCAACAGCGCGCTCGCCATCAGCGCGGTCGAGCCGGTAGCCAGTAGAGTCTTCATTCGATGATTCATGTGAGCCTCGTTGGTTTTTTTATGGATCGGTTAGGGACGGCAAAAGATTCAAAGCGGTAGGACCGGGTGGCTCCAAGAGGATTTTCTTGAGCCAGTCGTGGCTATCCATGACTTTGCTAAGGCTGGAAGATGAGGGTGCCGCGCCCAGCGGAGTGTAGCGTTTGCCGGTCGGACTGCCAACTTGGGACCGGCAAGCCATGGCGGCTGACTTACGCGGCAGCGGTCGAAAATCGCGGCGCCTTGTCGCCGCTTCGAGCGTTTTCGTACCAAGTCACGAAGGTTTCGGCGGCCGGGTCGCCCTCCAGCGGCGCCCAGCTGGCGAAATCCTTGTCGGTCAGAGCCGAATAGGGTCCCGGCTTGACCTCGAACATGATGGTTTCAGGAGCGAGGGCGACGACGGCATGCCAAGTCTGGCCGGGAATTTCGACGGCGGCGGGTCCGCCGGCGGCGCTCAGATCGACCCGGTCGAGTACCGTTCCCTGCTCGTCGAAAACCAAGATGGAGAATGCGCCGCGCGCGCACAGCATGAGTTCCCAGCCGTCCGGCCGAGGATGGCGGTGGGGCCGGACGTAGGTGCCGGGTTCCAGGGCGTTGAAAAGCCGTTGAACCGGATCTTCCAATATCGGATGAAGATTGAGGTTCTTGCGCAGCCGGGAACAGGCGGCGGCCTCCGCACTCAGGCGATGGAGTTGCTTGTCGCTGATGATCTTAAGCTCGGCCATGGTCGGTGTGCTCCGTCCGAAGTGAATTCCATGAGGCGACGCCCTGCGCCGGGCCGGGGCCAACCGAACGAGGGGTATTTATCGCGTTTGGCGCGCGGATTTCCCGGAAGTTCATGCCACACTGTAGATGCCTTGAAAATCGGTCCTCAATGGGAGGGCAATCAAAACGCAACCGGCCTCTAGCGGGCGGCGTTGATGCGAGAATAGCGTCGACCCATCGCTCCGATAAGCATCGGGCATCAAGAGCCCCCTAGCCATATCAGCCCAGACTCGGATGGCATGATGGCAGGCGTCCTGCCGGATCCTGCCGGTAAAAGGCGGCGAGCAGGCCATACACGGCCGGATATTCGGTCATTACCAAATGGGGCAATTCGAAAAAGTATTCGCTAAGCACAGCGAAGAATTCGCCCGGCTCCTCGGCGGCGTAGGGGTCGATCGCCGTGCTTTCGTCGCGGTCCAGCCGCTCGTTCAGATGGTCGAAGGCGGCGGTGAACCGTTCCGTCCAGGCGCGTCGATCAAGGTCCTCGGGCAGAGGTGGAAAGCCGTCCGGCAGGCCATTGAGCATGTCCAATTTGTGAGCCATCTCGTGGATCACCACGTTGTAGCCGTCGCGTTGGCCCGAGGCTTTTACGTCAGCCCAGGATAGGACGACCGGGCCCCGTTCCCAGGATTCTCCCGTGAGCACCTCTTCCCATTCGTGCATGATGCCGATGTCGTCAAAGGCCGAGCGGGGCCGCACGAATTCGCCCGGATAAACCACCACGGTGCGCCAGCCGTCGTACCAATCATAGTCCAATCCGAGGATGGGCAGGCAGGCCAGCGCGGCGATGCGGACCCGGATGGTGTCGTCCAGCACCAGGCCGCCCGCCGCCTCGAAAATCTTGTCGCGCAGGAATAAAGTGGCGAGCCGCCGCAACCGCTCGGCTTTCCCAGGGTCCAGGCCGTCCAGAATGGGAAGAGCGGCTACCGCTTCGGCCCAAAGCGGCGCCGCGATCAGGGTCTGCTCGGGGAGCTGGTCGGGCTTCGGCCGGCGAAGCCGCCGGAAGAAGGACAGCATGCTTCAGTCCAGGATCGGCGCCGGCCGGTTGGCGCTCATAGCGGCGCAGGCCATGGCTTCGGTAGTGCGGCACATCGCCCAGGCGCCGCGGCGGTCGACGGCGATCCAGCCGTATTCGCGCTTTCGGGTAAGGGCTTCCTGGAAGGTTTGCTCCGAGGCCTTCACGATGGAGAGTCCGTCACGGACCCGGGTCTCGAGGCGCACCGCGAGGCCATCATCCACGATTTGCTCGCCAATCCCGGTACAGCTGATCGCGGCATAGCTCGATGCATAGTTTCCAGCCACGGTGGCGGAGTCGGAGATGCGTTCGGGGCTGTTGAAGCGTCCGCCCCCCGTGGAAGTGGCGGCGGCCAGGCGGCCTTCGGTGTCCAGGACCACCGCGCCCACGGTGCCCGTGCCGCCGGCGGGCTCGATGTGCTGCGCCAGCTGGTCGGCCCAGCGTCGCGCCCGTTCCGGGACGGCTGGATTTTGCGGCGGAATGCCGAGTTCCCGGGCCAGCAGTTGCGCCCCCAAGGGGCCGAGCACCGATTCGGCCCTCTCTTGCAAGGCCAGGGCGAGCCGGCAGGGATGCAGGAGATGGGTGGCTAAGAGGACCCCGGAGAACTTCTGCCGCTCGCCGTCCATCAGGGACGCGGAGAGCCGCGCCAGGCCATCGCTTTGCAGGGTCGCGCCGTATCCGGCATTAAAGAGCGGCGAGGCTTCAAGCCGCTCGACGATCGCAGTCACCGCCTCGACCGCCGGCTGCCCTGCGGTGATCTCCGTCCAGGCGGATTCCGCCAGAGCCCGCAGGAAAACTGAACGCTCCTTGCGCCGCACGGGATGCATTTCCAAGGGCCCGGCACCGCCATGGATGAGCATGACCGGCGGACGGGCGATTTCGGAGAACAGCGTGTTCATGACGAAGTCTAATCTGGCGAGTTGAATACGGACGTTAGCCGGCCAATCTATTTTCCAAGAATCAGCGGCAAGGGAATTGTCCGCCTTTCAGCAAAGCATAGCTGCGGTTTCCTAAACTTTCGCTCATTTTTTCCATGGGGTGTGAAGCGATGTTCGGCTTATTGAATTACTTCGCCCTATTTTTGATCTCCATCTTCGGGATCGTCTTTCTGGACGATGATCCGCGAGGCGTGTCGGTGCAGGAATGGATTTTCTTCGTCGTCATGATCTATGCGGCGGTAGCCATCTTTCGCGGATTTCAGGAGTACCTCCGAAACGGCGGAGGTTGAGCATCGGCTCGGAGCGCCACCGTGGTCGAGTGCGATGCGGGCCGAGCCTTCCGGAATCAATTCTCCAGCTATGCCTTGGCCATGTCCGTAGAAAACAGATCGGGTACGCCGAGCCGCCGGTCGTAGACGAGGCCATAACCTTCGAGCCAGGCGGCGGGATGAAGGCTATGGCGGTGGCATTCACCCGGAGCCATGAGATGGCGCACATCGTAGCCGCGCACGGTCAAATAATCGGCGATGAGGGAACGATGGCACTGGCGCGGGTCTTTCTCGGCGCATAGCACAGCCGTCCGGTGGGTGCTGGCACACTCCAGCAGACGCTCGATGCCGGCGCGAAATTTAGGAGTCTCCATGTAAGAGGCGAAGGCGCGGAATCCGCCTTCCAGGGCCAGGTGCCGGGTTTCGCCGGGTATAGGGGGACGCCGTCCGCCCAGATTCTCGCCTTCCCAGAGGTATTGAATTCCCGCTTGGTCCAGCGCTTGCTCCAAGGCATGCTTGTTGAACCAGGGAAAGCGTCCCGACCCGGGACGGCTCCGAATATCCACCAGGCAGCCGATGTGCGGCTCTCTGAGTAGGGCGATCAAAGCTTCCAAGGTCCTGTTGCTATGGCCGACTGTGTAAATTTTCATGTTTTTTGCTCCCTGTCGATTCGTCCTGATGCTTCTCTGAAGGCTGACGGTGCTGTCATCTTCAAAGAGTCTTTAAATATTCGAGTATGGCCTTCCTTTCGGTTTCGCTGAGCCGGTCTCCGTAGGTGTGGCCCGCATTGGAGTAGCCGGGCAGACGGGTGTCGTAGATCTTCTTGCGCTCCTTGGGATCCTTCGCGCCGGCCTTGCCGTAGGGCAGCTCGGTATAGCGCCAGCCCAGGGTGTCGGAATCGTAATCCGCTGCCGCCGAGCCGTAGGAGCGGGTCCAGTACTGAGGCCGCTTGGCGCTGTCGAGGAGCACGGCAAGATTGGGCACGGAGCCGTTGTGGAGATAGGGCGCCGTGACCCAGATGCCGTCCAGGGGCGGCGCGATGTAGCCGGGAGCGGGCGCGGCGCGGGCAATTTCGCCGAAGAAGGAGCGGTTGAACCACAGGATGAACCGGTCGGTGGAGCCGTCGGCCGCGTTCTGCGCCAAGGCGGGATCGGTGCCGACCTCGGCCGCGCCGATCACCAGATTCGGGTAGCTCTGGCGTTCGCCGTAGGTGCCGTGACAGCCCGAGCAGGTTGCTTCGAACACCGCCCGGCCCTGTTCGGCCAGCTCCCGGTTGATCCCGAACGGCCAACGAGGCGGCGTGATCGAGGCGAAATAGGCGCGGATGTCCGGCGCATAGGCGTCGATTTCCCTCAGCGTCGCCACGTCCTCGGCGCAGTAGATGGCGCCCAGCATCATCGCTCGGGCCAGATCGCCGCGGCCCTCGGCGTTGTAGTAAAGGGCGTTTTTCTTGGCGAGCCGCCACCAGGGCGGCACGCTCACGGGGGCGACCTGTTTCGGCGGCGGTTCCATCAGCGGCTGTGGCGACCAGGCCATCGTGTTGGGATCGCGGTGGGCGATGAGGGCCAGAGTCGCGTTGATGGCCGGGTTGGCGCCCACGGTATCGGTGATTTCGTAAGGGGCCGTGGCGCGCACCCGGTTCGCCCAGCGGCGCCATTCCGCCGCCTCGGCTTCGGTGTCCACGTAGGCGCCGGCGCTCTCGGCGGTGATCGACCGATCCTCGGTGAAATCCAGGTTCTCGTTGCCCAGGCCGATGATGAGCTTGCCGTCGAAGAGTCCGCCGTGACAAGCGAGGCAGTTGACGGAAACCACTTCCACGCCTTTAAGCGTTCGATGCGCGGTGAGGAAATAGGGCAGCTCGGCGTTGCGGCCAACGCGATCCGGAATTCGCGGAGCGCCGGTGCCGCCGATCCTTTGATAGGCGCTGTAAGGCATGCCGCAGCCGAGATAGGGCTCGTTCAGCAGCGCCCGGTAACCTTTTTCGGGATCGCCCGGCCGCTGCGGTTCCGCAGGAACCGGCCCGGGCGAGGAGTATTCCACCTTCGCGGCATTCTGCGGGGATTCGCAGCCGCCCAAGAGCAAGGCCACGCAAAGCAGGATGATGAAGGGCAAGTTCAATCCCATGATGGGCTTGGGAAAGTTAGATTGTTGTCGTGCCGCGGATCACTATTTTCTCAGTCTCCACTTACATCCACGAAACCGATGCCGGAGATGGGCCGGTGCTGGGTATCGGTGCCGGTTGCCCGGACGGCTCCGGACCAGGTGCGGAACAAGCCTTCGATCTCTTGATTTTCGACCAGGGGCGAGAGGTTCAGTTCGGCGTTCAGGACCGGGAGGCGGAGGGACCAGCGGACCGGATAACGCGTTCGGCTCGCGGGACTCGACCAGTAGCCGACGGGTTCGAGATGCAGGCCCCCCCGCGGCAGGGCTTCCAACCGGCCGTCGGCGTCGATGAGAAACCC
>CADDYU010000003.1 GCA_902810705.1 Methylococcaceae bacterium | reverse complement strand
GAGATAAGGGGCAACAAACGCCCACTCGTCGTCAGACACATCGCTCGGATACGGTTTTCGGGAAGTCGGAGTAGTCATGCCTACTCCTGACTCCTGCCTCAGAAAAAGTTCACAACAGCCTCTAGCCTCGCATCTCGCCCGAAACAGGGTTGTCAGGTCATTACTCCGTAATTTGATAGGTCGTATACATGCCGGCATCGATGTGATCCGCCACGTGGCAATGGTAGAGCCATTCTCCCGGATTGTCGGCCTTCATGTCGGCTGTAATCGTACCTCCCGGGAGTAATTGAACGACATCGGTGCGCTGTGCCGCGCTCCCTCGGCCGGTCTTGAGGGTCTTGCCATGCCAATGCGGCGTATGCAGATCGACCTCGTTTCCCATGGCAAGCGTATGCCATCGGACCTTTTGACCTCGATGCACCACAAGTCCCTTCAGGTTGCCAAAGATGTACCCGTTAATGCTATGCATCAGCCCCTGTTCCTCTCCCGCGAGTTTGTCGAAGATGAAGAAGGCAGTGACGAACTCCTGATCCACATCCTTGGGGCTGCCATCGCGGCGGGCCTTGCCCTTCTGGGTGACGATGATCGGGCCCAGCAAGCCCTTGTTGGTTTCCGCGTGCTCGTCGATGTGGGAGTGATACCACCAAATCTTCGAACTCGGCTCACCCGGCGCCGGGCCGCTGTCCTTGTCGGCGATCCAGGTGTACTCAAAACATTGTCCGGGCATGACCTGCGCTCCGGCGCCCGGCGGACTGCCGGAATTGGCGCCAAAGACATGCGCGCCTTCGTCATCCTTGGTATAGCGCAGCCCGTGGGGGTGCATGTTATAGGCCGAGGTTTCCTGGGTGCGATTGCAGAAATGAACTTTTACCGTGTCTCCAACCTCGGCGCGGATGATAGGACCTAGGACCCCCAGCCATTCGGGTTGCGGCGCCGGAACTTTGAACTCGGCGTCTTGATACTGGATGAATCGCGTCATGGGAAAGCTGTGGCTATTCGTCCAGGGTTCGGGAATGTCGCAAGGCGCCGCTTCGGGGCAGTGGACGAGGTTCTTGCCGGATGGGGCGAAGTCCCAGGTGCTGTCCTCGGCGGCAATATAGTAATGACGGGTTCGAGCGGCGGCCGGCATGGCGATCATGATCGCCAAAGGTAGCAACAGCAAAGCGGCCGGATTGTAGCGAGTGCTTTTGAGTGGCATGAGCTCTTCTCCTGTCGATTCAGATAGATAGCGGTGATTTGTTGCGTATAAGTGCTGATGCTTGCTTGGGATATCGATGCCGGCCATCCGATGCGCTGGTCGGGAGGCACAAAGTGTTGAACCTGGAGGCAGCGCCAATATCGGGCTCTCAAACTATGGGAAATCCCGTCACGCTCCGCAGGGTTCTGAGCTAGCCGTTGCGCGTGTTAAAGCCGGTTTGGCGCAATTAGCCCAAGCGGAACCCCGAAGCAGTCCCGTTCGGGTTCGCGGAGCTTTACGCTCGATCAGTCATAAGTTTACTTTAATGAGAACCATTTTCAAATGAAAAAGAGACACATATAATTTCAGCGACTCCTTAAAACACTCTCAGCGAGCGCTTCAATGAAAATTAAAAGCACCCCCACTTCGATCTGTATTGCCGCGGCGTTCGCGCTGCTTCCGCCATGGACGGAAGCGGCCCAGCCCATGCCGGCCACCATGGAAGAAATGTGGAAGATCATTCAACAGCAGCAAAAGGAGATCGAGGCGCTGAAGGCCAAGGCCGGCCAAAGCGAAGCCTTGAAGCAGGAAGTAAAGGAACTCAAGGCGGCCCAGCAAGAACCGGCGAAAGCGCCGCTTGCCGGAAAGGGTGCGGCGGAGCCCCCCGGCAAGGCCGCTAAGACCGATGTCGAGCGGAAGACCGACATTCTGGCTTCGGAAGTGGAGAAGCTCAAAACACAGCTCGTACTGCCCGAAAAGCGCGAGTACAAGAGCCAGTACGGCCTGGGTCCCGCAGCCTCCGAGGTCTATCGCGTCAACCGCGGCCTGGCCATCGGCGGTTACGGCGAGCTGTTCTATACCAACTACACCGGGGACAAAGGCAGCCGGAAAGATCAGTTCGACTTGGCCCGCGCGGTGCTGTACGTGGGCTACAAGTTCAACGACTGGATCGTGCTGAACAACGAGATCGAGTTCGAGCACGCCACCACGGGCGAGGGCGACGAGGAGAAGGGCGAGGTTTCCGTGGAATTCTCCCAGCTCGATTTCTTCCTACATCCGGCCGCCAATATTCGGGCCGGCTTGATGCTGGTGCCCATGGGTTTCATCAACGAAATTCATGAGCCGACCACCTTTCACGGCAACCGCCGTCCGGACGTGGAACGTTTCATCATCCCCACCACTTGGCGCGAAATGGGGGCGGGATTGTTCGGCGAAATCGTGCCGGGTCTGCAATATCGCATGTATGCGATGAACGGCCTGAACGCCAGTGAATTCGAGAGCTCGGGGATACGCGAAGGCCGTCAGGGCGGCAGTCGAGCCTTGGCCGATAACTTCGCCTTCGCGGGACGCCTGGATTACGCGATGCCGTTCGCGCCAGGGCTTTTGGTGGGCGCCTCCACTTTCCTGGGTGACGCGGGTCAGGATCAACGCTTCCTTGGCCGGAAAATCGCCGCCTTTACCCAGCTCTACGAGGGGCACGTCCAATGGCGTTACCGGGGTTTCGAATTCCGTGCTCTAGGCACCTTTGGGCATATCGGCGACGCCGCGCTGCTGAGCGCCGCCAAGGGCGAGACGATCGGCCGCGAGAACTTCGGTTGGTACACCGAGGCGGCTTACGACGTCATGCCTTTGCTCTGGAAGGACAGCACCCAGTATCTCGCGCCGTTCTTCCGTTACGAGCGCTACGATACCCTGGCCGCCGTTCCGGATGGATTCGCGGACGACGGTTCTTTCGACCGCTGGGTTTACCAGGCCGGCTTGACCTACAAGCCGATTCCGAACATCGCGATCAAGGCGGATTACCGGAACGTCCACGCGGCCCGAGGCGAGCAGCCGGACGAATTGAATCTGGGCGTGGGTTTCATTTATTGATGGAAACAGGGCGAGCGCTGTTCCGGAGCTCGCCCTGCTGCGAATCTGCCCGACCGGGCCGACGGGCGTTTCATTGGGGAGCGACACCCGACCGGTCCCATCCACTTATCAGTTAAGGCCATCGGGCTGCCGACGGGTTTTCCCTTGGCCCTTTCCGCTGTCACAATGACCGTATTCGGCATGCGCAAGACGAGGAAAGCGACGGTGGAAAGCAATCAGCTGGAACACTCTAGGGCCCGCGCCGGCGGCCTGAGGCTGGGGATCGACCTTGGCGGCACCAAGATCGAGTTGATCGCCTTGGCTCGGGACGGCACGGAACTGTTGCGGCGCCGACTCGCGACCCCACAGGGCGATTACGAGGGAACGCTCAGGGCCATCCGGAGCCTGGTTCAGCAGGCGGAAACCGAATTGGGAGCGCGGGGCACGGTGGGCATCGGCACGCCGGGAGCCCTCTCGAGAGCTACCGGAAAGCTCAAGAACTCCAATTCCGTCTGCTTGAACGGTCGGCCGATTCTCGAGGATTTGCAGAATTTATTGGAACGGCCGGTGCGGATGGCGAACGATGCGGACTGTTTTGCCTTGTCGGAGGCTACCGACGGGGCGGCAGCGGGCATGGCGGTGGTGTTCGGCGTGATCCTCGGGACCGGCGTCGGCGGCGGCATCGTCGCCCATGGCCGCCTGCTGCAAGGCCCCAACGCCATCGCCGGGGAATGGGGCCACAATCCCTTGCCCTGGCCGGCGTCGGAGGAACTGCCGGGGCGGGCCTGCTATTGCGGCAAGCGGGGCTGCATCGAGACCTTCCTGTCAGGACCGGGATTGGCCTTGGACTACACTGAGCGCTCGGGAACCCGGCTCGAGGGGCCCGAGATTGTGGCGCGGGCGGCGGCGGGGGAGGAGGCTTGCGAAGCGGCGCTCAGGCGCTACGAAGACCGGCTGGCGCGGTCCCTGGCCCATGTCCTCAACCTTGTGGACCCGGATGCGGTCGTGCTGGGTGGCGGACTGTCCCGATGCGCCCGATGGTATGAGAACGTGCCCAAACTCTGGGGGAAGTACGTTTTTTCCGACCGGGTCGACACCCGGCTGCTGCCGCCCCGCCATGGCGATTCCAGTGGCGTGCGCGGAGCCGCCTGGCTGTGGGGGCGGTGAGCGGGCGAGGGTACCTGGATTCTCGGCCGGAACTCGCACAATGTGGCGAACTCCAAGGAAGCGAGCCCGCTCCCGTGAGGCGGGTTAGCCGTAAAACAAAAGCGCTCCGCCGTGCCATCCAGCCTCGATCAGGACCAGCGAAGTTCCACTTCGCCCATCGAAATCCACGAACTTGCATTGCTAAGCAACGAATGGCGGCGGGCAACCATGGAGACCATCGTGAACAAGCATCCTGCGTTTAAATCTTCCCGCATCATCGCGCTGCTGCAGGCCGGAGTCGTGCTGCTCCTTTCCGGAGCGGCGTTCGGTAAAGAATGCTGGCTGGATGTCTATGACCAGCCCGATTTCGGGGGCAAGCGCGTCCGTATCGAGGGGCCGGCGGAACTGTCCGATCTCAAGAATTTAAATAACGAAGACTGGAGCAACCGGATCGAGAGCCTTCAGGTGGGCGCCGATGCCGAAGCCCTGGCGTTCAGGAAGCCGAACTTCATGGAGGAGCCTGGCCGCCCGCTGAACCATCCGGATACCTTCCAACGTTGGGGTCAGAATGAAATTCCGGGCTACCAGGAATGGGAAATCAGCTTCGGCCCCGGCAAGAAGGAGCACCATCTGGGCGAGCTCAACTTTCATAAAAATATCAATTCGCTCAAGCTGCGCTGCCGAAAATGAAGGTTCCGCCCGACCCATCGGACAGCCGGCAAATCAATCAGCCGCCTTCTCCGACCCGCTGATCCACGATAACCTCGTAAGGGCCTTCATTTTGCCGGGGGGCAAGGGGCCCGCTCAAGCCCTGCAAGTCTCCCGGCGACGGCGTGGGTCTGCCGCTCTTGGAAACGCGGGCGCCGATTACGATCCGCTCGAATGTGGAGAGTTTCAACTCGGGCATCATGGCCATGGAATCGTCGAGCACGACTTCCACCGGTAAGTCCCTGACCTGCTTTCGGACCACCGCGAGCGGCATGGGCGGGCCTTCGGCGGCGCGGGCGAAGATGAACAAGGCATCCTCCGGAGCTGCCTGGGCTTTCAGCTTGTCCGCCAGGGCCACTTTCACCCGGATGCGCTTGCCGGGTACCGTCGCCGTGGCTTCCGGTCCGTCGGCAGCGCCTCCCGCTGCGGCGATGTAGCGGCCGATTTGCCGGCTTTCCTCGCTTTCCGGCGGAAATTGGGCCTTGAGCTTCCCCCAGTATTCCACGGCCTTTTTAGTATCCTTGCGCTCGGCCGCGGCGGCGCCGGCCAGCCACAAACCCGCCTTATGGTTTGGATCTTTCCGGAGAATTTCCTCGATGATTTCGGCCGGTTTGCCCGCGATGGTCCCGTGGTTGGCCTCGGCCAGGGCTTCGGCGTAAAGGCCCTTGAGGTCCAGATTGTCCGGGGCCAGCTTCAAGGCGAATTGATAAGCCGTCACCGCTTGTTCGGGCCGGCGGGTTTCCTGAAGGGAGCGTCCCAAGAGAACCCACCCTTCCAGATCATCGGGCTTCGCTCTCAGACGCTCCGCCAGGCGCTGAATGCTCTCCTCCACGTCCGCCATGGTGGGCGCCGCCGGCTGGCCCAAGAGATCAGGACGTCCCAATGCCAGATAAGCGATGAGCGCGAATATCGGCAGGATCGCCAAGGCCGCGGCCAGTGCGGCACGGCCCGAAGCCGCTGGTTTGGCCGGCCGCTTGGTGGCCGCCTCCAGATCGTATAGAAGGTTCCGCTCGGATTCGCTGGTCAGCTCCTTCATGGCTTCGGAACCCGCCGCTTCATGGGCCAGCTCCCGTTGCCGCTGCTGGTGCAGCGCCAGGTTGAGTTTGGCCCGGCTCAGGGGCTCGCGCCGGACTCTCCCGGATAACGCGGGAATAAAAAAAACGTACCCCAGCAGCAGCATCGCCGCTGCTGCGATCCAGAATTCGAGCATGAATTATCCTTCGAGATTTCTCTTCAGCCGCTCTAGGCGCTGCTGCTCTTCCTCGGTCAGATCGATCCGGGCCACCGAGCTTCGGCGCTTGACTTGATTCCAGATAAACACGATTCCGCTGAGCAGTATCAGCAGCGGACCGCCCCACAGCAAGAGGGTGACGGATTTGAGGGGTGGACGGTATAGCACGAAGTCGCCATAACGGTCGGTGAGAAACCGAATGGCCTCTTCCTCGCTCCGGCCGCTCTGAATGATATCGTAAACCTCGTCGCGCAAATCCTTGGCGAGATCGGCGTCGGAATCGGCCAGCGATTGATTTTGGCAGACGAGACAGCGGAGTTCTCCGATCAGGCGCTCGTAGCGCTCCTGCTTGGCGGTGTCGTCGAACTCGCGGACCTCCACGGCGGCGGCTATTAGGGGAAGAAGCCAAAAAAGCAATATCAAAGGGCGGATCATGTGGGGGAGCCTTGCAGTTGGCGGATCAGGGGCAGTAGCTTGTTTTCGAGGATTTCCGGGGTGAGGGGGCCGGTTTGCTTGTAACGGATGACGCCTTCTCGATCGACGACGAAGGTTTCCGGAACCCCGTAAACACCCCAGTTGATACCCACCCGGCCGTCCGCGTCGAAGCCGCTCGCGACATAGGGATCCCCGAATTGCTCCAGCCAGCGCTGCGCGCTGGTCCGTTCGTCCTTGTAGTTGAGACCGTACAACGGAACGATATTCCGTTTCGCCAAGTCCAGCAGCACCGGATGCTCCTGCCGGCAGGAAACGCACCAAGAGGCCCAGACGTTGAGCAGGAAAACCCGGCCCTTGAGTTCCCTGGGATTAAGGGTCTTGGTCGAATCCGCAAGCTCTGGAAGCGCGAATTCCGGGGCGGGTTTGCCGATGAAAGGCGAGGGGACTTCTCTAGGGTCCAGAGTCAGGCCGATGGCGAGAAAGATGATTAGAATCAGGAAGACGGCCAAGGGGAGACGATAGCGCATGATTTGCGGAGTGTATATTCGGAGGATGGCACCAAGGTCATTCAGAAATGACCATCAAAATAGATAATGGCGAAACCAGAACTGGTTGGTCTTATGTGTTTTTCTACCCATCCTCATGACTTTGTCTCGGTGGATTTCCGTCAACGTCCATTTCCGTAGCATTACGGCGCGATGAAAGCTCACGAATCGAACCGCCCAAGCGGGATTTCTCGTGCCCGGGACGCTAGGCTCCGCGTTCCGCCAAGTCCCCGCTTATCACGGTTTCCCTAGCAACCGACGCAATCCGGTAGCGCCGATCGGCGGCCGCGCAAGCTCCCCCCGCCATCATCAAAAGGCCGCCGAGCCAAATCCAGCGGATGAATGGCTTGTAATAGGCGCGCACGGTCCAGGCTCCTTGGTCCAAGGGTTCGCCCAGGGCGACATACAGGTCGCGGGTGAGGCCCGGGTCTATGGCCGCCTCGGTCATGGTGTTGCGCTGCACTTGGTAGATGCGTTTTTGCGGCTTAAGTTCGGCCGTTTCCCGGCCTTTCCGCAGCACCCGGAAGTCGCCCTCCCGCGCCACGTAATTGGGGCCCTGCACCTCGGTCACGCCCTTGAGCACGATGGCATAATCGGCCAGCGCGACCGATTCGCCCGGCGTCAATCTGACGACCTTTTCCTCGCTGTAGCCACCCGAGAGCACCACACCCGTGAGAAACACGGCAATACCGAGATGAGCCAGGGTCATGCCGTAAACGCTGAGCGACTGCGAACGCAGTCCGGCCCAGGCCGATCCCCTAAGCCGCACCCGGTTCCACAAGCTGAAGGCGGCGCTGCCCGCGAGCCAGAAGGCCGTGGACAAGCCCGCCAGGGTCTTGATGTCCTTGAGGTTCCAGAACAGCGCAGTCGTCGCCACCCCCAGCGTGAGGCTTCCCAGAGCGATCCAGCGTATCCTCCAAAACAATCTGCCTAAATCCGCTTCCCGCCAGGCGAACATCGGCGCGATGCCGGCCAGGAGGAAAACCGGCGTCATGAGCGGTCCGAACACGCTGGCGAAATAGGGCGAGCCCACCGAGATCTTGCCCAGCTTCAAGGCATCCAGGACCAACGGATAAAGCGTTCCCAGGAGGATGCTGGCGGCCGCCGTCACCAACAGGACGTTGTTAAGCAGCAGCAGGTTTTCCTTGGACAGCAGGGTATAACGAGCGGTATCCCGAATCGTAGGCGCCCGCAGGGCATAGAGCAGCAGCGAGCCGCCTACGACGATGGCGAGCAGCATCAGGATGAACAATCCCCGCTTTGGGTCCGAGGCGAAGGCGTGCACCGAGGTCAGGACGCCCGAGCGTACCAGGAAGGTCCCGAGCAGGCTTAAGGAAAAAGCGAAAATGGCGAGCAGCACTGTCCAGGCCTTGAAGGCGCCGCGCTTCTCGGTCGCCGCCAGGGAATGGATCAGGGCCGTCGCCACCAGCCACGGCATGAAGGAAGCGTTCTCCACCGGGTCCCAGAACCACCATCCGCCCCAGCCCAGTTCGTAATAAGCCCACCAGGAGCCCATTACGATCCCGAAGGTCAGAAAGCTCCAGGCCACCAAGGTCCAAGGCCGCGACCAACGCGCCCAGGCCGAATCCAAGGAGCCCCCGAGCAGCGCCGCGATGGCAAAGCTGAAGGCCACCGACAGGCCCACGTAGCCCATGTACAGCATGGGCGGGTGGATGGTCATGCCGAAGTCCTGCAGCAGCGGGTTGAGATCGTTGCCGTCAACAGGGCTGGGCATCAACCGCTCGAAGGGATTGGAGGTCAGCAGGATGAACAGCAGGATGCCGACGCTGATGAGGCCCATCACCCCCAGCACACGCGCCAGGAATTCCTCGGAAAGGCCCCGGCTGAACCAGGTGACCGCAAAAGTCCAAAGGCCCATGATGAGCGCCCACAGTAGCATGGAGCCCTCGTGGGCGCCCCACGTGGCGGAGATGCGGTAGTAGAGAGGCAGGGCGCTATTGGAATGCTCAGCGACGTAGCGCACGGAAAAATCATGGTTCACGAAGCTCGCCACCAGGCAAGTGAAGGAGATCGCCAGAAGCAAAAACTGCGCTTTCCCCGCGGCCCGGCCCACCGCCATCCACACCGGCACGCCCTGACTGGCGCCCAGAAGGGGAAATACCGCCTGAAGCAGCGCCACCAGAAGCGCCATAATGAGAGCCAAATGTCCGAGCTCGGCCATCATTTCCGATAATCCTTATAGTCGAAAGACAGTTTGCCGCTCTGTTTCAGCGAATCCGCCACCTCGGGCGGCATATAGTTCTCGTCGTGCTTGGCCAACACTTCGCTGGCCTCGAAAACGCCCTGCCCGTTCATCTGGCCAATGGAAATGATGCCCTGGCCCTCTCGGAACAGATCCGGCAGAATGCCCGCGTACACTATCGGCACCGTGGCCGAGCCATCGGTGATCAGAAAGCGCACCTTAACGCTGTCAGGCTCCCGCTCGACGCTACCCTTGACCACGAGCCCGCCCACCCGGAATGGATAGCCTTGCGGTGACTCGCCTGACGCCACTTGAGTCGGGGTGTAGAAATACAGAAGATTTTTCTGAAAGGCGGTGAGCGCCAGAAAGGCCGCGATGCTGACGCCCATCAGGATCAACATCACCACGAGCATGCGTTTGCGGCGCGGGGTCATGCCTTTCCACCCGCTTGCTTCAGCCGCCGGCCGATATTTCTCAGGACTTCGGATTTTCGCCGCAAAGGCAGGATGAGGTTCAGCAGTAAAACAGCCGCCATGAGACCATAGGAGGTCCACACGTAAAAGGCGTAGCCGCCCATGGAAAGAAAGTTTTCCCAGTTCATTTAGGGTTTCGAATCTAGAAAATCTTAGAGCGCAGTGTAAGACAATAAGGCCCGCGTTTAGCTCCCTTGGGACCTGTTTTGTCCTTAACGTCACGGAAGTAAGACGGCGGCTAGGGAGATGACCGCCTCTCCATTCTACTCTCTTCCCGCGCCGAGGGGTCGGTCTTCAGTATGCGACCGCC
This sequence comes from Methylococcaceae bacterium, assembly GCA_902810705.1. Lineage (GTDB taxonomy): Bacteria > Pseudomonadota > Gammaproteobacteria > Methylococcales > Methylococcaceae > CADDYU01. The sequence goes on along the minus strand of CADDYU010000003.1, from coordinate 64,080 downwards.
GGGCCCGGAAAACCGCAGCTTAGGGTAACATACACCAACCTGCTGACCTTTCCCAAGCTTCGGCGAATCGTGAAGTCATCTCATGTGCTGGGGCAAATCTCGCAAACTGGCCGCTTCGATCGGAGGTTTGTTCAACGCCCCGCCCGTGCGCAGGCCCAAATCTCGATTCTTTCCGCACCCGCCTGGCGCAGGACCTTGGCGAGCTCGTTCACGGTCGTGCCGGTAGTGACCACGTCATCGAGAATCGCCACATGCCGGTGAGACAGGTCCGGCCGGGCCGCGAAGGCGCGGCGGAGATTTTTGCGACGCTCTTTGGCGGGCAGCTGGGCCTGCGCGGCGGTGGCGCGGATACGACGGCAGGCCCTGAGATCCAGGGGGATTTCCAGGCGGCGGGCGGCGGTGCGCGCGATCTCGATGGCTTGGTTGAAGCCGCGCTCCCGATACCGGCCGGCATGCAGGGGCACGGGAATGATGGCTTCGGGGAGATCATTCCGGCCGGCTAGCCGCTCCGCCAGCAGCGCGCCGAGCAGGCGGGCACCGGCATAGCGAGCGGTGAATTTCAGAGCGTGAATAAGGTGGCGAATCGGCTCTTGATAATGAAAGAGGGCGAAGGCGGCATCGAAGGCCGGCGGCTTCTTTTGGCAGGCGCCGCAGAGGCTAGGGCCGGAAGAAGCCAGCGGCAGGGCGCAGCGCGGGCAGGTCACCTCGAGATAGGGCAGCGAATCCGCGCAGGGCTTGCACAGATCGAGTCCATCGCTTCCCGGGTCGCCGCACAGTAGGCAAGTGGGCGGATAAAGCCAATCCAGTATAATGAATGGCCAGTTGTTCACATTTTCGAGCTTTCCAAGTGAACGGCGGATCGCCGTATGGCCCCGCTGAGCGAGTTTACATCCCGGAGTCCCATTGATGCGAGCCCAAGAATCTTCAGTGAATTTATCAGGACCGGCCGTTTTTGCGCGGGTCCGCCACGATTGGCGTCGCGAGGAGGCGGAAGCCTTGTTCGCGCTGCCGTTCAACGATCTCTTGTTCCATGCGCAAAGCGTGCACCGCGAACATTTCGATCCCAACGAAGTTCAGGTGTCGAGCCTACTCAGCATCAAGACCGGAGCCTGTTCCGAAGATTGCGCCTACTGCCCGCAGAGCGCCCGCTACGATACAGGCCTGCCACGGGAGGGCCTGATGCCGCTGGACGAGGTGCTGAAAGCGGCCCGGACGGCCAAAGAGCAGGGCGCGGGCCGGTTCTGCATGGGCGCGGCCTGGCGCAGCCCCAAGGACCGGGACATCGAGCGGATCTGCCAAATGATCGAGGGCGTGAAGGCGCTGGGCCTCGAAGCCTGCGTGACCCTCGGCATGCTGACCGATCAGCAGACCCGAAGGCTCAAGGAAGCGGGGCTCGATTACTACAACCACAATCTGGACACCTCCGAGGAATATTACTCGGAAATCATCACCACCCGTACCTACCAGGACCGGCTCGATACTTTGGAGCGGGTGCGCGAGGCCGGCCTCAACGTCTGCTGCGGCGGCATCGTTGGCATGGGCGAGAGCGACAAGGACCGGGCGGGGCTGCTAATGCAGCTGGCGAACCTCCCCCAGCATCCGGAAAGCGTCCCCATCAATCTGCTGGTGCAGGTGGAAGGGACGCCTTTGGCCGGCACCGAAAAGCTCGATCCCTTGGTGTTCGTCCGCACCATCGCCGCGACCCGGATCATGATGCCCAAGTCGCGGGTGCGCCTCTCCGCCGGCCGCACCGACATGAGCGACGAGATGCAGGCGCTCTGCTTCCTGGCCGGGGCCAATTCGATCTTTTACGGCGAAAAACTCCTGACTACCGGCAACCCGGAGGCCGAGCGCGACAAGCGGCTGTTTCGGCGGCTGGGATTGCGCATGGCCGGGATCTATGCCGATGCCTGATATTCATCGATTGGATATTGGATCACGGCGCCTCTTAATGGCGTTCCGAAACGGGAATTCCCAGGCGGAATACCTCTGCCTGGTCCATCGCTGAAACATTGATGTGGCGCGACGATTTGCGCGAGCGGCTGGCCGCCATCGAGCGGCAGGGCCTTTATCGGCGGCGCAGGGTCATGGACTCCCCACAGGGCGTGGAGGTGGTGTGTGACGGGCGGCGGCGGGTCAACTTTTGCAGCAACGATTACCTGGGGCTCGCCAATCATCCCGAAGTGGTCGCGGCGCTGCGGCGCGGGGCCGAGCGATACGGCGCCGGGGCCGGGGCCGCGCACCTGGTGTGCGGGCACAGCCGGGCCCATCACGCTCTAGAGGAAGAGCTCGCCGAGTTCACCGGACGCGAGCGGGCGCTGCTCTTTTCCACCGGCTACATGGCGAATCTGGGCGTGATTTCGGCCTTGGCTGGACGGGGCGATACGGTGTTCGAGGACCGGCTCAACCACGCTTCGCTGTTGGATGGCGCACTGCTTTCAGGCGCGCGGCTGAAACGCTACGCTCATGCTGATCTGGCGGCGCTCGGGACGGCGCTGGCTGATAGCCCCTCGAAGACCCGGCTCATCGTCAGCGACGGCGTATTCAGCATGGATGGCGACTTGGCGCCGCTCGGGGCCTTGGCCCAAGCCGCCCGCGAGCACGGCGGCTGGCTCGTGATCGACGACGCCCACGGACTCGGCGTCCTGGGAGAAAAGGGACGGGGCAGCCTGACGCGGTTTGGTCTCGGGCAGGACGACGTGCCCGTACTGGTGGGCACCCTCGGCAAGGCGTTCGGCACGTTCGGGGCGTTCGTGGCCGGCCGTTCGGAATTGATCGAATTTCTCATCCAGCGCGCCCGCAGCTATATCTATACGACGGCCTTGCCTCCGGCGGTGGCGGAAGCGACCCGCGCGGCGCTGCGCCTGGCATGGGAGGAAAACTGGCGGCGCGAGCGCTTGAGCCGGCTGGTGCATCGCTTCCGGGCTGGCGCGGCGCAACTGGGCTTGTGCCTGATGACGTCGGAATCGCCGATCCAGCCGGTGGTCCTGGGCGCCAACGAGGCCGCCCTTGACGCCAGCCGCGCTTTGTGGAATGCCGGGTTTCTGGCGAGTGCCATCCGCCCGCCCACGGTGCCGGCGGGCACCGCGCGATTGCGGATCACCTTCACGGCCGGGCATACCGAGGCGCAGGTGGACGGGCTGCTCGAGACGCTGGGCGAATGGCTGGCGACTTTGGGCGGTACGAGCTTCCGCGCGATCGGCGGAGCACCGCCCGGCCCGGACGAACCATGAGCGGGCGCAAACCGGGCGTGCACACGGAAAGCTTCGGCGCCGGGCCCGATTTGGTGATGGTGCACGGCTGGGCGATGCACAGCGGCGTGTGGCGGGATTTCGCGGAGCGGCTGGCGGATCGGGTCCGGGTGACCTTGATCGATCTGCCCGGACACGGTTTAAGCGGCGGTCTTGAGAATTTTTCCTTAAGTTCCGTCGCCGCCGCCTTGGCCGAAGTCGCGCCGGCGCACGCCCATTGGCTGGGCTGGTCGCTCGGCGCCCTGTTCGCGCTGAAAATTTCCGAGCGCCAGCCGGAGCGGATGCGGAGCGTGATGCTCATGGCCGGCAGCCCGCGCTTCGTCTCGGCGCCCGATTGGCCCGGCGTGGAGCCCGGCTGGCTGACCCAGATCGCCGTGAATCTGGAGGCGGATTTCTTTGGAACCCTCAAGCGCTTCATCGGGCTGCAAACCTTCGGCCTGGATAGCGCCCGCGCCCTGGCCCGGCATATCGAAGCGCGGCTGGCCAAGTGCGCGCCGCCCGAATCCGCCGCGCTTCAGGGCGGCTTGAGAATCTTGCAGGAGACCGATCTGCGGAACGCCTTGCGCCATTTGGCCGCGCCAAGCCTGGCCGTGCTCGGGGCGCACGATCGCTTGGTGCCCAAGGATATCGGTCCCCTTCTGCGCGCGTTGACGCCGCGGATCGAGGTGCAGGTGCTCGACGCCGCCGCGCATCTGCCGTTCGCCACCCATCCGGAGCACACCGCCGCTTTGATCCTTGATTTCATCCGCCGCCATGACGGCCTGCGGAGCCTGCGATGAGCACCGGTCCGCCTGATTCGCGTCCCGAGAAAGTTCGGGTCGGCCGCTCCTTCGGCGCGGCGGCGGCGAGCTACGACGGCGTGGCGGGCCTGCAACGAGCGGTCGGGCAGTTCCTCTTGTCCCGCTGGGCGGATCGAATCGGGGCGCCCGGCGCGATCCTCGACGTGGGCGCCGGCACCGGGTATTTCGCTGCCGAACTGGCGGCGCGTTGCCCAAGAGCGCGGCTGATCGTGCTCGATATTGCCGAGAGCATGCTGCGGGTGGCGCGGGACCGGCTTGGAGGCCGGGAAGCCGCCTTGTATGTATGTGGGGATGCCGAAGCCTTGCCGCTGGCCAGCCGGTCGGCGGACTTCGTCTTCTCCAATCTCGCGATTCAGTGGTGTCCGGATCTCTACGCCGTCTTCGGCGAATTTCGGCGCGTTCTGCGCCCCGGCGGCGGACTGCTGTTCAGCACCTTCGGCCCCGCCACCCTCGACGAGCTGCGGCAGGCCTGGGCGACGGTCGACCGGTATGCGCATGTCAACGAGTTCGCGGCTCGGGAGGCGATCGAGACGGCGCTGCGCCGGGCCGGCTTCGGCGAGGTGATCTCGAGCGAGGAAATCCGCGTTCTGGAATATGGCGATGTTTGGAGCCTGATGCGGGAGCTCAAGGCGCTCGGCGCTCACAACGTCACCGCCGGCCGGGCGCGCCATCTGACCGGCAAGAGCGCCTTCCGTCAAATGCTCGACGCCTATGCCGCCCGAACCGAGGCGGGAGGCATTCAGGCAAGCTTCGAAATCATCTGCGGCTATGCGCGTGTCGGCGGGAGCGCTTCATGAAGCAAATAGGCTTTTTCATTACTGGAACGGATACGGGCGTAGGCAAGACTTGGGCAACACTGTGTTTGATGAAGATGCTGCAGGAGCAGGGCTTAAAGGTGGCGGCCATGAAGCCGGTGGCGACCGGTGCGGTGTTTTACGAAGGCCGCTGGATGAACGAGGATGCTCTGGCCTTGCAGCGCGCCGCATCGATCGCTCTGTCCTACGACGCCGTTAATCCCTATCTGTTCGAGCCGCCGGTGTCGCCTCATATCGCCGCCGAATTGGCCGGCCGGCCGATCGAGCTGACGCCGATCGTCCGGATTTTCCAGGAACTGCAAGAACGTACCGATTGCGTGCTGGTCGAAGGCGTGGGAGGCTGGAAAGCGCCCTTGAACCCGCGCGAGAAAGTAGCCGACCTTGCCGAGGCCCTGGGTCTCCCGGTGATTCTGGTCGTGGGTCTGCGGCTCGGGTGTTTGAATCACGCCTTGCTGACCCATGAGGCCATTAAATCTACGAGCGTCGACTTCGCCGGCTGGATTGCCAATCATGTCGCGCGGGAGTTCCCCTATGCCGCAGAAAACATTCGAACACTTGATGCAAGCCTGGGTTTTCCGCCCTTGGCGGTACTACCCTATCAGGAACGGCTGCGCCAACTTTCGGCCGGGGTTTCCACGGGATTTGAGGCTGAGCGAATCTTGCGCGTGCTGGTCCCATCAGTTACATTTCGTAACTTTTAGCCTGGCCGGGTAATGGCTTATTGGGCGAGGGGGAAATCACGCACGCCTATTGTGCCTATTTGTTTCTCCGAAGCCGAACTTGCCGACGCGGCGCACGTGTGTGACTTGGAAGTGAGCGGCATGGTGGAGTTAGAGCGGGACTCGATGACCGGCGACCGGCGTATCGTCCTGAGACCCAATGCTTCCCTGACACCCCGCCAGGCCCGACTGTTGTTGGGGGCAGTGGGATTGGTGATGGCCGGCATCGCCGCCGGCTTTGCGAGCTTGGGGCTCTGGCTCGTGCTGCCATTCTCAGGGGCGGAATGGCTGTTGTTGGTTTACTGCTTCAAGCTGGGGTTTCGAGCCTGCTCGGCATGCGAGGTCATCACGATTACCGAGGCCTTGGTGCTGCTGGAGAAGGGGCAGGGCAAGCCGGAGCAGAAATACCGATTTCAGCGTGCTTGGGTATCGCTCGATTGGGCTAAGCCACCCATCATGGGCCACCCCAGCCGTTTGTCCTTTCGCTTGCATGGTCAATACATAGAGATTGGGCGCTTCCTGGCCGAGTCGGAGCGCGAAGCGCTAGCCCGCGAATTGCAGCAGATTTTGTTGAAATCACATTAATTAAAAAATTGGGTATTACCGTTAAGACCAAGAAGAGGGCTACGTGAAGATATTTAAATTATTGCTCGCAGTTTTGGGATGGGTGCTAAGTAGCCGAGCGCGCGCCGATTACACGCTCAATCTGACGGAAGGCGTCACCAAGCTCAGCCACGACGTTCACGATTTGCATATGCTGATTTTGTGGATTTGCGTGGGTATCGGTATTCTCGTCTATAGCTTGTTGATTTACTCCATCATCCATCACCGGAAATCCAAAGGTGTGGTTCCTGCCCAGTTTCACGAGAATACCAAGTTGGAGATATTGTGGACGGTAATACCCTTCTTGATTCTCCTGTCCATGGCCATTCCCGCGACCAAGGTTATGATCGAGATTTATAATTCCGATACTATGCCGGGGCCGACCGACTTGACGGTCAAGGTTACCGGATATCAGTGGAAGTGGCGCTATGAATACCTGGGTGAGGGCATTGACTTTTTCAGCAACCTGGACGCGAAAAGCAATGAAGCCCGTCAGCTTGGGGCTAATATTGACCCTGCCAAGGTGGATAACTACCTACTGAATGTTGATAATCCCTTGGTTATCCCCGTCAACAAGAAAATCCGTTTTCTGTTCACCGGCGCCGACGTCATCCATTCCTGGTGGGTTCCGGACTTCGGCTGGAAAAAGGATACGATCCCCGGCTTTATCACCGACGGTTGGGTCAAGGTAGAGAAACCCGGCATCTATCGCGGGCAATGCACCGAATTGTGCGGACGCGATCACGCTTTCATGCCTATTGTCGTCATCGCGAAACCCGAGGCGGAATATCAGCAGTGGCTGGCCGAGCAGAAGAGCAAGGGCGAAGCCGCCACGGCGCAGGCCAAAGCCGAAGCGGTCAAGACCTTTACCAAGGACGAGCTGATCGCCAAGGGTCAGGAGGTCTATAACGCCAATTGCGCCAGCTGCCATCAGCCCAATGGCGAGGGCATCCCAGGAGCTTTCCCGGCCATCACCAACAGTCCCGTCGTCAACGGTCCGATTGAGGAACACGCCAGGCTGGTGCTGAAAGGCAAGGGACAGCTGATGCCGCCGTTCGAAGCGGTATTGAAGCCCGCCGAGATCGCCGCCGTGGTGACCTATCAGCGTAATGCTCTGGGCAACAGCAAAGGCGATTTGATTCAGCCGGCCGAGCTTCCCGCGCAAAATTAACCGATCCATTCAGAACGAGGTGAAAAGCTATGTCAGCAGCAGCGGCGACTCATGACGAGCACCACGACCACGGTCCCGCCAGGGGACTGATGAGATGGGTGTTTACCACCAACCACAAGGATATCGGAACCTTGTACCTCATTACGGCGCTGATCATGTTCATGGTCGGCGGCGCGATGGCCTTAGTGATTCGGGCTGAATTGTTTCAGCCTGGCCTACAACTGGTCGATCCGATGTTCTTCAACTCGATGGCCACGCTCCACGCGCTGATCATGATCTTCGGCGGTGTCATGCCGGCCTTCACCGGGCTTGCCAACTGGATGATCCCGATCATGATCGGAGCACCCGACATGGCCTTGCCGCGGCTGAACAACTGGAGCTTCTGGTTGCTGCCGTTCGGTTTCGTGCTGCTGGCCAGCACTTTGTTCATGGAGGGCGGCGGCCCGGCGGCGGGCTGGACCATGTATCCGCCCTTAGTGCTGCAGACCGGCGCCGCGTTGCCGTTCACCATTTTCTCGATTCATATCCTCGGCATCTCCTCCATCTTGGCCTCGATCAACATCATCGTGACCGTGTTCAACATGAGGGCGCCGGGAATGAGCCTCATGAAGCTGCCCTTATTCGTGTGGACTTGGATTATCACCGCCTTCCTGATGATTGCCATCATGCCGGTATTGGCGGGGACGGTAACCATGTTGCTGACCGACAAGTTTTTCGGCACCAGCTTCTTCAATGCAGCGGGCGGCGGCGATCCCGTCCTCTACCAACACCTGTTCTGGTTTTTCGGGCACCCGGAAGTGTACGTATTGATCCTGCCTTCCTTCGGCGTGATCTCCCAGGTCATCCCGACGTTTGCCCGGAAACCCTTGTTCGGCTATAGCTCCATGGTTTATGCGACGGCCTCGATCGGGTTTCTTTCGTTCATCGTTTGGGCGCACCATCAGTACACCGTCGGTATGCCGATCGAGGGTGAGCTGTTCTTCACCTACGCCACCATGCTGATCGCGGTGCCCACCGGCGTGAAGGTGTTCAATTGGGTTTCCACCATGTGGAAGGGCGCGATGACCTTCGAAACCCCCATGCTGTTCGCAATCGCCTTCGTCGTACTGTTCACCATGGGCGGCTTCACCGGCCTCATGATGTCCATCTCCCCGGCCGACCTCCAGTATCACGACACCTATTTCATCGTGGCCCACTTCCACTATGTGCTGGTGCCAGGCGCCGTGTTCGCGTTATTCGCGGCCACGTATTACTGGCTGCCCAAGTGGACCGGCCGGATGTACGACGAGCGCCTCGGCCAATTGCATTTCTGGCTGACCGCCATTTCCGTCAACGTGACGTTTTTCCCGCAACATTTCCTGGGACTGGCGGGCATGCCTCGGCGGATTGCGGACTACGCGGTCCAATTCGCGGAGTTCAACGCCTGGTCCACCGTGGGTGCCTTCGTGTTCGGGTTCGCCCAGCTGATTTTCGTATACGTGATTATCAAGGCCATCCGTGGCGAGGGCGAGAAAGCGAACGATGAGGTTTGGGAAGGCGCCAGGGAGCATGGCCTCGAATGGACCTTGCCGTCTCCGCCACCCTATCACACTTGGGAAACCGCACCAGAAATTCACTAAAGCCCTTATCTTTGGAACCCGCCCGGAGACGGGCGGGGCACGCGTCTTAAATTCAATGGATATTCGAAAAAAGAACTTATTGCTCGCGGTCCTATTCGCGGCAATAGCCGTGGGTTTGTATGTGTTCTCGATCGTTAAAATCATAGCTTCGAGTCATTGATGGATAACAGGGAAACTAACTCCAACGCCAGGCTGATATGGCCAATCGCCTTGATTGTAATCGGCATGTTCGGTTTCGGATTTGCCCTGGTGCCGCTTTATAACGTGTTCTGCGAGATTACGGGCCTAAATGGCAAGGTTAAAACCGAATCGGCTGCCGAAACCGAATATAAGGTGGATGAATCCAGGGAAGTTACGCTCGAGTTGGTCACCGCGCTCAATCAGAACATGCCTTTGGGCTTCCGGGCGGAGGCCAACAAGATTAAGGTCCATCCCGGAAAGTACTACACCGTCAAGTTTTTCGGCGAGAATCTTACCGGTGAAAAGATGGTGGGCAGGGCCGTGCCGAGCATCGCTCCTGGCTGGGCTACCCAATACCTTAAAAAGACCGAATGTTTCTGCTTTTCGGAGCAGACGTTCGAGCCGCATGAACGCCGGGAGATGCCGGTGCGCTTCGTAATCGATCCGGCGCTGCCAGAAAATGCGGTAGAAATGACTCTTTCCTATACCTTCTTCGATATTACTGGCCACCCAGCGAATTCAAAGAAAAACTAACAGTTTAAATCAGAGGCATACTATGGCAACCAAGACTGCATATTATCTGCCGCACAAGGCCAGCCATCCGATTTTCGGTTCGATCGGCCTATTTACCTTGCTGGCGGGATTTTCGAACTATCTCAACGGATCTCCCGCCGGGGCCACTATGATGTGGGTAGGCGCCGCCATTCTGATTTATATGCTGTTCGGCTGGTTCGGCACCGTCATACGGGAAAGCGTCGCCGGAGAATACAACGATCAGGTAGACGCCTCATTCCGCATGGGAATGATCTGGTTCATCGCCTCGGAAGTTTTCTTCTTTGCCGCATTTTTCGGTGCCCTACACTACGCCCGCATGTATTCGGTACCCTGGCTAGGCGGGGAGGGCTCGGCCTTGGGCGTGGAAACCCATCAATACCTCTGGAACACCTTCGAAAGCGTCTGGCCCACCAATGGACCCGCGCACATCGGCGGCAAGGAAGGTGGCCATTTCGAGGCCATGAGCGCCTGGGGCATACCGGCTATCAATACTTTGATCCTTCTCAGCAGCGGCGGTACCGTGACGTGGGCCCACTGGGGTCTTTTGGCCGGTAATCGTGGCCAGTTGATCAAGGGTCTGATCGTGACTGTCGCGCTGGGCCTTCTGTTCGTGGCCTTGCAAGCGTTCGAGTACCACGAGGCTTATACCGAAATGGGGTTGACCCTCGGAACCGGCATCTACGGCTCCACGTTCTTCATGCTCACCGGCTTCCACGGCCTGCATGTAACCATCGGCGCCATTATCTTGGCGGTAGTCTTACTGCGAAGCCTCAAGGGACATTTTAGCCCGGAACACCACTTTGCCTTCGAGGCAGCGGCTTGGTACTGGCATTTCGTCGATGTGGTTTGGCTCGGCCTCTTTATTTTCGTGTATTGGCTTTAACGCTGATTCTAAAGTGCTGAAAGAAGGCGCAGCCCACTTCGGGGTGCGCCTTCTTTGCTTTCAGCCTCTTGTCCGGAAACCCGGATTTAAATGCATAAAAGGGAGGGCAAGCGGGTGTTGTGAAAGCCAGTTTGCCTAGAACCGAGCACCTTGTGAATTGTCGAACTTGCTTCATGATTGGGTTCTAAGGTGAACCTGCGCCTGCGAGAGCCCTAAAAGGCCGATCCCGTACTCTCATCTAGTAGCTTCTCGCGCCGGCCCGTCTGTTGCCTTCTGGAGAATCATCCATGTTCGGAAAGAAACTGATAATACCCGACCCGCATCACGCCTTGCCCGGACGCCTGACGAAGATGCCCGTGCCAGAGTTCCATCATGTGAACGGACATCGCCTGGAGCCGCCTTATCCAGAAGGGATGGAACTCGCGTTATTCGGTTTAGGATGCTTTTGGGGCGCCGAACGACTGTTTTGGCGAATTCCGGGGGTTTACGTCACGGCGGTCGGCTATGCGGGGGGCATCACACCGAATCCGACCTACGATGAAGTTTGCAGCGGCCTGACCGGACACGCGGAGGTGGTCCGCGTGGTGTTCGATCCCAGAGAAGTTACCTACGGCGATTTGCTTAAGACGTTCTGGGAATCCCATGACCCCACCCAAGGCATGCGGCAGGGCAATGACGTAGGTACCCAATACCGCTCCGCCATTTATACTTACGGCGATGCCCAACAGGCTCTTGCCACCGCAACCTGTCGCGCCTATCAATCCGCCTTGGCGAGGGCGGGAAGATCGCCGCTTATCACGACCGAAATTCGGCCAGCTCCGGAATTTTATTATGCCGAGCCTTATCACCAGCAATATCTGGCCAAGAATCCCGACGGCTATTGCGGATTGCGGGGAACGGGAGTCAGTTGCCCAATTGAAGGATTCGAGGTTTGCTGATGTGGCCATAGCTGGGCGGGCCAGCCAAGGCGGAAAGCCTTCCGTTACGGATGCAAGAGAGAAACAATAAAAAATGCAGAGAGAAAGCTCCCTGCACGTCAAGAGGAGGATTTATGAGCACTACTCGTGCGGTCATTCCCGCGTGAGGAGTCCTCAGCGGGAGACTTCATTTTAAGGATGCAAATGGCCGTTAGGAATGTGACAAATTGTCGCGCAGGAGCGAGCTGCAAGTCCGGATTCGGCGAATCGGACATAATTCTCGACCTAACGTGACCGCCTCAGCCGTATTAAGCCTTCATGAGTATTCCTACCCCTGTCATTCCCGCCGCGGACTCTCGCCAGAACCTACGCTGGCTGTTCGTGCTGCGCAATTTGATGATGTTTGGAGAAACGCTGGCCGTGTTGCTCAGTATCTACGGCCTAGAGATTCCCCTTCGCGAGGTGCCCTTGTGGGGAATACTGACCATCCTAGCGGCCTTCAACTGGTGGACCTGGCTGCGGCTGAGTTCGCCTCAGCCGATCGCCGAGATCGAGTTGTTCGTTCAGCTTTCCTTCGACGTATTAGCCATTACGGCCATACTGTATTTCACGGGCGGCGCCACCAATCCCATTGCCTGGTTCTTCTTGCTGCCCCTGATCATAGCCGCAACCGTCCTGCCTCAGGAATACACCTGGTACATGGTGATCTTCACCTCCGGCTGCTACACCATCCTGATGGGCTTCTACGAGCCTCTCCCGGACTTGCAGCCCATGACTTTGCAGACCGATGCGTCCCACCTCGTGCATGCGGTCATGCAAAAAGGCCATGACTTGGAGTTACACGTCTTCGGCATGTGGTTCGGGTTCGTGTTCAGCGCGGTCCTGGTCGCCTATTTCGTGGTAGAAATGGCCAATACGCTTCGCGAGCGGGAGCGCCGCTTGGCGGAAGCCCGCGAGCACAGTCTCCGCAGTGAACGGGTCATCGCGCTGGGCACGCTCGCGGCGGGTGCCGCCCATGAGATCGGCACGCCCTTAGGAACCATGGCGATTCTGATCCGCGAAATCGAAACGGAATGCGCCCATAACGGAGATTTGCTGAAAAAAATGCGTATCCTGCGTGAGCAAGTGGCACGCTGCAAACAGGCCCTCTCGGTCATGTCCGCGACGGCCGGGGAAATTCGAGCGGAAGCCGGCCACGCCATGCCGCTGACGGCGTATCTCGACGCTACGGTCGAAAGCTGGCGCGAACAAGGACACCAAACCCCACTGGATTACCAGAAATCCGGTCCGCTCCCCGCGCCCTATATTCTGGCGGAGCAGACCCTGACTCACGCACTTATCAATATTTTGAACAATGCGGCAGAGGTCTCACCCCAAGGCATCGCCATGATTGCCCATTGGAACCTCAAGCGCGCTCATTTGGAGATCATAGATCACGGTCCCGGCATTGCTCCGACCGTGTTCCAGAACCTGGGCAAAGCGCCCATCACCACCAAGGAGCAAGGACTCGGGGTCGGTTTGTTCCTGGCCTTCACTACGATTGAGCGCATGGGCGGAAGCATAGAGATGGCGCCTCAGCCTGAAGGGGGGACCTGCACTAAAATCCAGTTGCCGCTGATCGCTGGCAAGGAGCGTTCATGAGTAGCAATAAGATGGCGACGCCAGTCGCTAAACCGATTCTATTACTGGTCGATGATGATCCGACTTTTTGCGATGTCTTAAAGCAAGCCCTGGAAAAGCGTGGTTTCGAGGTGCATGCCGCGACCGACATCGACAGCGGCGCGGCTTTAGCGGAAGAGGTTGATCCGGAGTACGCCGTGATCGATCTCCGCATTGGCCATGAATCCGGGTTGGTATTGGTGAGAAAGCTGCACGAACTTGATGCCAATACCCGGATCGTGGTGCTAACGGGGTTTGCCAGCATCGCAACCGCGGTGGAAGCCATCAAGCTCGGCGCTGTCCACTACCTCACCAAGCCGGCCGATACGGACGAGATTGTGGCGGCCTTGCACAAGGACGAGGGCGATGCTTCGGTTGAAATCAAGGAAAAGCCTCTTTCCATCCGGCGCCTCGAATGGGAGCATTTGCAAAAAATCCTGATCGAGCACGCGGGCAACATTTCCGCCGCGGCCCGCGCCCTCGGGATGCATCGTCGGACCTTGCAGCGCAAGCTAGAAAAGCGGCCGGCAAAGGAATGACTCCATTTTATGGCGGGCCAGCATAGCCTGCTGGAGAGGGGCGCGAAGCTAAATTTAAAGTGGCCCAAGACGGTGGCTTCCGAAGCGCCCAAGGCGGGCACCTCTGACTTTACTCATGCCCTCGCTGCCGCTGTTTGGGTTTTCGGCGCCTGTCTTTAGATGATCTGAGAGGCGAAGTTTCCGTGTCCGACGCCTTCTGCCCTCGCGAGAGCTGAGGGAATTCATCCATGCAGCGTAAAGCGGGAAAGGCGAGCATCCAAACCAAGGCCACGACGAGGGTAGCACAGCCGCCGAGGATTACCGCCGGTACCACGCCGAACCAGACGGCGGTAAGGCCCGATTCGAACTCGCCCAACTCATTCGAGGCTCCGATGAACACGGAATTGACGGCGCTCACCCGACCACGGATGGCATCGGGCGTCGCCACTTGCACCAGCATGTGGCGGATGTAGACGCTGACCATGTCGCCCATGCCCATCAAGGTCAACGCCGCCAACGACAACGCGAAGTTCCTGGAAAGCCCAAGCACGACGGTAGCCGCGCCGTAGAGGATCACTCCGCCGAACATCCAGCGTCCGACCCGCCGCCGCAGGGGCCAGAATGCCAAGGCCAAGCTGGTAAGCGCCGCTCCAAGTCCCAGTGCGGTTCGCAGCAGTCCAAGCCCGGTCGGACCGGTCTGCAGGATATCGCTGGCATAGGCGGGCAAGAGCGCCGTAGCGCCGCCGAACAACACGGCGAATAAATCCAGTGAAATCGCCCCTAACATCGCGGGTCGGGAACGTACGAAGCGCAAGCCTTCCAGCACCTCGAACCCGCCCGCTGGCTCGGCCCGCGCGACTTTCCTGGGAGCCTTCTTCATGAGAAGCATCAACAGGGAGGCGACGGCGAGTAGCGCCGCCACCGCGCCGTACACAGTCAGCGGCCCCGCCAGATACAGCGCGCCGCCCAAGGCCGGGCCGCTAATCACAGCCACCTGGAAGGCCGATGAATGGAGAGCCAAAGCTTGGCTGAAGGTCTCGGCCGGCACCAAATTGATGACCATCGCCTGGCTCGCCGGCATCATGAACGCACGGGCCGAGCCATACAGAGCCATCACCAGGAACACCGGCCACACCACCTTGAGCCCGGTCAAGGTAAATCCGATCAGGAGAAGACCGCACAGCATCTCCACCGCATAGCAGAGCATGATGATCCGGCGCCGCTCGAAGCGATCGGCCACCTGGCCCGCCACTAGCACCAGCGGCACGAACGGCGCGAACTGGGCGAGTCCCACGAGACCTAGATCGAGTGGATCGCTCGTCATGGCGTAGACTTGCCAGCCCACGGCGACGCTCTGCATTTGCACGGCAAGAGTGGCGAGGAATCGGGCGCAGAGGAACAAGGTGAAACTACGGTGCCGCAGCATGGCGAATGTGGGGATGGATTCAGTCAAGACCGCTCCCGATTGGCGAAGGACTCGAGAAGCGGATAATGCCATGAATTTGGCTGTCCGACGGGGTCTTGGAAACCCGCCATTACCGAGATAAGCTCCCCTTCAGGCACTTCCATCGTAAAATCGCACTGCCTGATTTTCGGCCCGTCAGTGATGTCATTGCCTGCCGGGCTCAGTGGTCCCGTCGAAACTATAAGGAGAAAACAACGTGAAAAAGCTGATTTTAGGTTTGCTGTCGATGGCGGCAAGCGTCGCCGCCGCTGACGATCTTCTGCAAAAAGCGCAATCCCAGTTCAAGCCCATCCCTCCCGAGCCTCCCGCTATCAAGGAGGCCCCGCTCACCCCCGAAAAAATCGAGCTGGGCAAGCTGCTGTACTTCGATCCGCGCCTTTCCATGAGCTGGCTCATCAGTTGCAATACTTGTCACAACCTCGGATTGGGCGGGGTCGATCTGCAACAGACATCCATCGGCCATGGCTGGCAGAAAGGCCCCCGCAACGCCCCCACGGTTTTGAACGCCGTCTACAATTTCGTGCAGTTCTGGGACGGCCGAGCCCAGGACCTCCAAGCCCAGGCCAAGGGCCCAATTCAGGCCAGCGTCGAGATGGGCAATACACCGGAGCGAGTGGTGCAAACCCTCAAGAGCATTCCCGATTATGTGGAACGCTTCAAAAAGTCCTTCCCCAATCAGCCCGATCCGGTCAGTTTCGATAACCTGGCCCGAGCCGTCGAGGCCTTCGAAGCGACCCTGATCACGCCGGATTCCCGCTTCGATCGCTATCTCAAGGGCGATGTCAACGCGCTTAGCGATCCGGAAAAGCAGGGCTTGGCCCTATTCATGGACAAAGGCTGCGTGAGCTGCCACAACGGCATCAACCTGGGCGGCAGCCGCTACGCTCCGTTCGGCGTCGTGCAGAAACCCGGCGCGGACATCCTGCCCGAAAAGGACAAGGGCCGCTTCACGGTGACCCACACGGCGAGCGACGAGTACGTGTTCAAGGTACCCTCCCTGCGCAATATCGCCCTTACCGCACCTTACTTCCATTCCGGGCAGGTTTGGGACCTCCGGCAAGCGGTCGCGGTCATGGGCGCGGCTCAGTTGGGCATCAAGCTCACCGATCCTGAAACTGACGCCGTTACGACGTTCTTGAAGACCCTGACCGGCACCCAGCCCAAGGTGGACGTTCCGATCCTCCCACCGCATACCAAGGATACGCCCCTGCCGGTAGTGGAGGTGACGCTGACCCCACAGGGCACGACGCCAGGGCATTGAGCTACCGTTGAACGGAGCGCGGCAGCCTTTAGTACTTCGTAAGGTGGGTTAGGCGCGCGCCGGGAAGAAGTCACCACTTCCCGCTGTTTCCTAGGCGCGCCTAACCTATCCCTGCGGGATCGGACTGCTCGGCAGGTTTCCCGCAAGTTCTCATCCCACCCAACGGGCTAGGGCATAGGCCACGGTTGCGGCGATGCCGCCCACGGCCAGGGTCTGCAGTCCGCTCTTGAGCCGATCGACGCCCGTGTAATGGCCTTTGACGAAGCCGAAGCCGAACAGCGCGAGCAAGGTGACCGCCGCTGAAAGGCGCAAGGCCACTCCCGGCTCATCCAGCAACACATAAGGCGCCAGCGGGATGGCCCCGCCCGCCACGTAAGCCAGCGCGATGGTCGCGGCGCTCCGGACCGCCCGGCCCGGATCGGGGGCTTCGAGTCCCAGCTCGAAGCGCATCATGAAATCCCGCCACGCGGCGGGACGCTGTCTCAAGGCATTCAATAGGGGCGCGATTTCCGTCTGTCCCAGGCCGTATTGGCGGAACAGCTCGGCCACCTCGCGGCATTCGTCGTCCGGCTGCTCGGCGATTTCCCGCTCTTCCCGGCGCTGCTCGTTCGCGTAATGCTCGGCCTCGCTCCGCGCCGCCAGATAACCGCCCAGGCCCATGGCGATGGCGCCCGCCGCGATTTCGGCGACGCCAGCGGCGATGATGACCCGGTTCACGCCGATGGCGCCGGTGATGCCCGCCGCCAGCGCGAAAGGGACGGTAAGCCCGTCCGCCATGCCAAGCACGATGTCCTTGACGACGTCGCCACCGCGGAAGTGCTCCTCGCGATGGGCGCCGTCCCTCACTCTGGCGGGTTTGGCGGAATCGCTCCGGTCGAGTATGGCAAATAGAAATCGATAGTGGAAACCGATGCCCGCCAGCACGGCGAGATGAAACAGCTCGTGAGGCCCCAGCACGCCAGGGATGAGCACCGGCCAGCGCAAGAAATCAAACAGCGCGCCCACCGTATAGGCCAGCGCGCTGAGCAGCAGCGGCTTGACGAACGCGAAGCCGAATCGCCGCGCGACCGCGATCCCGGATGCCAGGCCGATCCAGCCAAATCCCAGATACAAGCTCAAGCTCAGCCATTCCGGGATCTGATTGAAGAAAACAACCTTGAGGGTAATGGCCGCCGCGGCCATGATCCAAATCCCCAGCAACACTCCCCAACGCCAGAATCCTTTGAACAGAAGGGCGTGCAGCGGCGTGAAGCTGCCGGCGATAAGCGTGAAGATCGCCGCATGATCCAGGCGCTGCAAGACCGCGCGGCTCGCTCCTTCGGGCGAGAGCAGATGAAACACGCCGCTCATGGACAGCAAGAACACGACCGTAAGCACGAAAACGCCTAGGGCGATGATGCGGGAGATCCGGCCCCGGCCCCGACGCATCAAAAAAAAGCCGAGAATGGCGAAGACTCCGGCGCTGAGAAGGTGGGTGAGGGAACTTACGGGTTCGGAAAAGCCAGGAATGGAATAGACCGGCATGCGGGTTTTGAAGCGAAAGAACCTGAAACGAAGTGTCCGGCGCCGATGAGAGGCCCGGACCTAAGCCCACGTTTGTGCGGGCGAAGGGTCCGGGCGTTCATGGGCCCGTGGATCCAGGCGGTTGCCGGCTGGGGGATGTTCCTAGGCGGCCTGCCGGCGGCGCAAGGTTTCCGCGGCCGCGACCAGGCTCCGCAAGGCGCGTTCGGTTTCGGGCCAGCCCCGCGTCTTCAAGCCGCAATCGGGGTTCACCCACAGGCGTTCCGGGTCGATGACCGCCCGCGCCTTTTCCAACAACCGGACCATCTCCTGGGTCTCGGGCACTCTCGGCGAATGGATATCATACACGCCGGGGCCGATATCGTTGGGATAGCGGAACTCCCCGAAGGCATCCAGAAGATCCATGTCCGAGCGGGAGGTTTCGATGGTGATGACGTCGGCGTCCAGATCGGCGATGGCCGGCAGGATATCCCCGAATTCGGAATAGCACATGTGAGTGTGGATTTGGGTGTCGTCAGCGACGCCGGAAGCGGCGAGGCGGAACGCCCGGACTGCCCAGTCCAGGTAGGCGGCCCAGTTCCGCCGCTTGAGCGGCAAGCCTTCCCGGAACGCCGGTTCGTCGATCTGGATGGCCGGAACGCCGGCCAATTCCAGGTCGACCGCTTCGTCCCGGATCGCCAGGGCGATTTGCAGGGCGGTCGTGGAGCGCGGCTGATCGTCGCGCACGAAGGACCATTGCAGGATCGTGACCGGGCCGGTCAGCATGCCCTTGACGGGTTTGCGCGTCTGGGCCTGAGCGTAGGCAATCCATTCCACCGTCATCGGCTTGGGCCGCGACACGTCGCCGTACACGATCGGCGGCTTCACGCAGCGGGAGCCGTAGCTCTGGACCCAGCCCTGGCGGGTGAAGACGAAACCCTCCAGCTGCTCGCCGAAATATTCCACCATGTCGTTGCGCTCCGCTTCGCCGTGCACCAGGAGGTCGAGGCCGAGTTCCTCCTGTTTCACCACGGCTTCACGGATGGCGGCGCGCATCCGGTCCCGATAGCTCTCGGCGTTCAGTGTCCCTTGGCGATAATCGGCGCGGGCCTTGCGGATCTCCGGAGTTTGCGGAAACGAGCCTATGGTGGTGGTGGGAAAAAGCGGCAGCTTCAGCCGATCCCTTTGGAGGGCGATGCGTTCCGGGAAGGGCGAGAAGCGCCGGAAATCGGCTTCCGTGAGCCCCTCTAGCCGGTCCCGCACCGCCGGGTTATGGATGCGCGGCGAGGTGGAGCGCTCCCCGAGGACCCGGTCCCGAGCCGCCAATTCCCGCGCGATGCTGTCCCGGCCGAGGCGCAGGCCCTTGTCCAAAACCGCAAGCTCCTCGAGCTTTTGCACGGCGAAAGCCAGCCAGCCCTTGATCTCCTCGTCCAGCTCGGTCTCGAGATTGAGATCGATCGGCACGTGCAGCAGGGAACAGCTCGGCGCCAGCCAGAGCCGGCTCCCGAGGGCCTCGTGCAGCGGCGTGAGCCGGTCCAGGGCGCGCTTGAGATCGGCGCTCCACACGTTACGGCCGTCGATGACGCCGACCGACAGGATTTTCTCTTCCGGATAATCCTCGAGAAAAACCTCGAGCTGTTCGGGCGCCCGCGCGGCGTCGAGATGCAGGCCCGCGACCGGCAGGGATTTCATGAGCTCCGCGTGATCAGTCACCGAGTCGAAGTAGGTCGCGAGCAGCAGACTCGGCGCCGATGTCGCCAATTCCGCGTAGACGGCCTTGAAGGCCGCCCGCCAGGCGTCGGGGAGTTCCAGCACTAGAATCGGCTCGTCCATCTGCACCCAGGCAATCCCTTGATCCTTGAGCCGCTCGAGGATGCGGGCGTAGCTGGGCAAGAGCCGCGGCAGCAAGTCCAGCCGGGAAAAGCCCGCCTGCTTGGCCTTGCCGAGATAGAGGTAGGTCAAGGGGCCGATCAGCACCGGCTTGGGATTGAGGCGCAGGGCCTTGGCCTCTTCCACCTCCTCGAACAGCCATTCGGCGCCCGGCCGGAACGCCATGTCGCGCGCGAACTCGGGGACGATGTAGTGGTAATTGGTATCGAACCATTTGGTCATTTCCATGGCGGGCTGATCCTTCCCGCCCCGCGCCATTCGGAAATAGAGGTCCAAGTCGAGTTCGCCATCGCCGAAGCGCGCCGGCACGGCGCCGAGCAGCGCCGTCATGTTCAGCATCTGGTCGTACCAGGCGAAATCGCCGACCGGCACCAGATCCAGCCCAAGGCCGGCTTGTAGCCGCCAATGCCGGGCGCGCAGCTCCCGGCCGGTTTCCCGCAGGTCCGCCTCGGTGATCTTGCCGGCCCAATAGGCTTCCAGCGCGGTCTTCAATTCCCGTCCGGCGCCGACGCGGGGAAACCCCAGCGAGTGTGTCACTGCCATGGTTGATTGCTCCTCTTGTGTTCGATGATGGAGTTGGCATGATCGAGGCGCCGGAATTATTATTCAAACTCATTTAATTCAACTTAAGTATTAATTATATTCATGAGTCAGTCGATTCTGGAGCTGCGCCATCTGCAAACCCTTCTGGCCCTGGTGGAAACCGGCACCCTGTCCCGCGCCGCCACCCGCGTGCATCTGACCCAGTCGGCCATCTCCCATCAGATCAAGCAACTGGAGGAGCATTACGGCACCCCTCTGTTCGAGCGCAAGACCCAGCCGCTCAGATTGTCGCCGGCGGGCCAGCGGCTGCACACCTTGGCGGAGACCGTGTTGAAGCTGGTCGGCGAAGCCGAGCGGGATGTCGCCCGCATCGCCCAGGGCGAGGCGGGGCAGTTGCGCATCGCGGTGGAATGCCACACCTGCTTCGACTGGCTCATGCCGTCCATGGATCAGTTCCGGGAGCACTGGCCGGAAATCGAACTGGATCTGGTCTCCGGCTTTCATGCCGATCCCTTGGCGCTGCTCGCCGAAGCCAAGGCCGACCTGGTCGTGATGTCGGAACCGGAGCAGCGCCGGGGCGTGGTTTTCCATCCCTTGTTCCGCTTCGAGATGGTCGGCCTGGTGTCCCGTCAGCACCCCCTGGCCGCCAAGACCTTCCTCGAACCGGAGGATTTCGCCGGGGAGACCCTGATCAGCTATCCGGTGCCGGACGACATGCTCGACCTCGTGCGCAAGGTGCTGAAGCCCCAAGGGGTGGAACCCAAGCGGCGCACCACCGAGCTGACCGTGGCGATCCTGCAACTGGTGGCCAGCCGGCGCGGCATCGCCGCCCTGCCCAACTGGAGCGTGCAGAGTTATTTGGAAAGAGATTATGTGCGGGCCAAATCGATCGGCAGGAAGGGCCTGTGGAGCGCCTTGTACGCGGCGACGACCGAGGCGATGGCGACATCCGCCTACCTGCGGGATTTTCTGGACACGGTGCGCTCCACCAGCTTCCGAAGCCTGCGCGGTCTGCTGCCGCTTTCGTAGACTCCGAGTTCCGTGGCCGACCGCCATGAGGTCTCGGATTGCTCGGATCGGTCTAGTCTTTAGGCAATCCCGCAGGAATTGGTTTGAAAAAACCTGGATAATAGGTTTATTTAACCCATCGTGGTTGCCTTCAACCAGTTTTTTTGATGCAATAGTTTTGTATCAAAACTAATAACCCAGCACCCCATGTTTATGACCGAACTTACTATGGAGGATTTTATCCATGGCTAGGAAGCAACTCGCCTATTTTTGGCAAAACCTCGGCCATGACGTGCCGGCGGGAATCGTCGTTTTTCTGGTCGCGTTGCCTTTGTGCCTCGGCATCGCTCTGGCTTCCGGAGCGCCGCTTCTGTCCGGCGTGATCGCCGGCATGGTGGGCGGGTTGGTCGTCGCCTGGGCGAGCGGCTCGCAGTTGAGCGTATCGGGTCCGGCGGCGGGGCTCACCGTGATCGTGTTGCAAGCGATTGGCAGCCTTGGAGGCTTTCAGGCCTTCTTGGTAGCGGTCATGCTCGCGGGCCTGATTCAATTGGCGCTTGGCTTTCTGAAAGCGGGCGTGATCGGCGCCTACTTTCCCTCGGCGGTCATCAAAGGCATGCTGTCGGCCATCGGCTTGATCCTGATCATGAAGCAGTTGCCTCATGCCGTGGGTTACGGTCCGGACCTGGTCGGCGAGGAAACCTACATTCCCCAGACGGCGCGCGATACTTTCGGAGAAATCTTTCTGGCGCTGAACGCGATTTCTCCAGGCGCCGCCATGGTGAGCCTTGGAGCGCTTTTCATCATGTTTTTGTGGGAGACCCGCTTCTTTAGAAACCTCCCTTGGGTCTCCCAGATTCCAGGTCCCTTGATCGCCGTGGCCTGGGGCGTGCTGTTCAATCTATTCAGCCAGGGAACCCGGTTCGCCATTGCCGGAGATTACCTCGTGACGCTTCCGGAAATGCGGGGGCCCGCCGATTTCATGAGCCATCTGACCCAGCCCGATTTCGCGCAGATCGCCAATCCGGCGGTGTATATGGTCGCTGTCACGATGGCCGTCATCGCCAGCCTGGAAACGCTTCTGAGTCTCGAGGCGGTCGACAAGCTCGATCCCCTCAAGCGGGTGGCGCCCACCAATCGGGAGCTCAAGGCGCAAGGCTTGGGCAACCTCCTTAGCGGCCTGCTGGGCGGGTTGCCGATGACCGCCGTCATCGTGCGGAGTTCCGCCAATGTCAATGCCGGCGGGCGGACCAAAATGGCCTCTTTCGTTCATGGCGTATTGCTGCTGTTGAGCGTATGCTTTCTGGCCCGCTATCTCAATTACATCCCCCTGTCCGCATTGGCCGCCATTCTGCTGCTGACCGGCTACAAGCTGGCCAAGCCGAGCCTTTTTATGGAGATGTACCGCAAAGGCGTCAACCAATTCGCGCCCTATCTCATCACCATTGTGGCGATTCTGCTGACAGACCTTTTGAAAGGCATCATGATCGGCATCGCCTGCGGACTTTTCTACGTCATCAAGGCCAATTTCCACGCGGCCATTTCGCTGACGCGGAGCGGCAATCATTACCTCCTAAAGTTGCGGAAGGACGTGTCGTTCCTCAACAAGGCCCTGCTGCGGGACCTTCTGGCCCGGGTCGAGCCGGACAGCCATCTGATCATCGACGGCACGCAGGCCGAATTCGTCGATCAGGACATTCTAGAAACCATCCACGATTTCCTCAAAGCCGCGCCCGATAACGGCATCATCGTTCAGCTTCGAAAAATCAACGGCTTCAAGCCGGAACCGGAGCCGGTCACGGCTCTTGCTATCACGGCGCTACAGCCTGGCCAAGCCTCGCGCCGGACAGAGCAGGCGGCTGCCTAAGTTCCCGCCCACGGGACAGCTCAAGCGCAGCATTCCTCAGCAATAGCCCCTAAAACTTGAGGTCGTCATGAAGCCTTTTGAAAGATTATTGTTGGAAAACAGAGCCTGGGCCGAGGATAAGCTCGTTAAGGAGCCGGAATTCTTCAAGCGGATGGCCAACGACCAGACCCCGGACTTCCTGTGGATCGGCTGCTCGGACAGCCGCGTTCCCGCCGAGATTATCGTCAACGCCCAGCCCGGCGAGATGTTCGTGCACCGAAACATCGCCAACCAGGTCATCACGACCGACTTCAACAGCCTGAGCGTATTGCAGTACGCCGTAGATGTGCTCAAGGTTAGCCACGTGATCGTCTGCGGGCATTACAACTGCGGCGGCGTCAAGGCGGCGCTCAAGAAGCAGGATCCCGACCTCGTCATCATCAACAAATGGCTCAAGCATATCAAGGACGTCTATCGCTTCCACCAGACGGAACTTGAATCGCTCGCCACCGAGGACGAGCGGGTGCACCGATTGGTGGAGCTCAATGTCATCGAGCAGGTTTACAATCTGGCCCATACCTCCCTCATCCAGCACGCCTGGAAGCACGAACACAGGCCCACCCTGCACGGCTGGGTGTATGGGCTGAACGACGGGGTAATCAAGGAACTCATCACCTTGCCGCCCGGCAGCATGATCAGCTCGATTTATCAGTTCGACGACGAATAGTTCCCCCAGAGAGCGCTGGACATGCTCAGCGCTCTCTGCGCCCTAATCCCTCTCCGTAGTCGTCCAAAGGCTATTTCCCGTGAGGGCATTCAGGACGAACAACGAGATTAAGGTAAGTCCTCACTCTCGTGGATTGGTGTTCCCGAATCCCTCGGCGAGTCTGCTTGTGTCTATTGGATGATCTATCTTCTACAAGGCTTTAGTCCTAAGTGGAACGATTCGCAGAATAATCCACCTAAGTAGAAGCTCGGTTAAGGGCTTCGCTGCTTTGGGTTATATCCTTATTCATACAGATGAGTTTCAAAGTGGGGACATTGGCTTTTCTGCAGAGCCCGGCTTGGATGGGCTTCTAAAGTGCCCGATCCGTGAAACAACGCCTTGGATAGTTTTGGCAACGACAGCCTGTACCGGGGAAACAGAGAAAAAACCGGTAACTGATCAGGAGAATCCCATGATATCGATCATGCGAGGTGTGTCGTTAGGGCTCGCTCTTTATTCCGTTATGGCCTACGCCAAGGAAACTGCACAGATTGACCCCGCGAGCGAAGCCTTGACATTCAATAAAAGTTCAGTGGCGCGAGGCCGGGAGATCTGGCTCAAGAATACTTACGGCGGAGAAAAGTTCTTCGACATCCTTGCCACTCAAGGCGTCCAAATCGGCTCCAGAAGAGCGGTGATTCCGGTCGGTTTCGAGAATGTGCTCACGACGCCTCGAAGCCAGCGGTTTCAGACTTGGGGCACGATCAACGATCCCGATTGCACGGCCAATCCTCAAGGTGGCAGCGACCTTTGTTCCGATCCAAACGCCACCGGCGTCGTCGGCATTCGCCAGTTTCGCGCGCCCGAAGGGCGGACGATTTACGGTATTTCCTGCGCCTCGTGCCATATCGGCTTCGACCCGCTCAATCCGCCGCAGGATGTCAATAATCCCGCATGGGACAATCTCCACCCGACGATCGGCAACTCCTACCTAAAGGCCGGAAAGTTCATCGCCGCGAATCTGCCTTCGACCCACCCGCTCCGGTTTATGTTCGAAGCCTGGCCGGACGGTACGGTGGACACGACCGCCCTGTTCAATGACGACATCATGAATCCCAGCGCGATCACGCCGATCTGGCAGCTGCGGCAGCGCCCGACGTTCAGCGTGGGTACGCATGAGCGCCAATTGCGGATGGGGCAGGGCGGCGAGGACGATTTGGGCGGGGAGCGCGCCGCAGAGCGCGTCTATACCAACATCGGCGCTTGCTTCACCGAATGCGTGGAGCAGCCGCTCGCGAGCGGAACGGCCATCAATCTCGAGCAATGCCGCGCCAGCAATTGTCTTCCGCCCGAGCGGGATCTCCGGGATCTGGTGAATTTTCTCCGTTCGGTCAAGGCGCCGAAATTTCCTGGACACCCGGCGGATCGAGCCAGCTTCGTGCGCGGAGGCAAAGTTTTTAAGGAAAACTGCGCGTCCTGTCACCGGATGCAGGGCAAAACCCGGCGGGTGCTCTCCAACGACAAGATCACGCTGTTCGTCGAGGACGGAAATCCCTTAAAAGATCCCGTGAACGTCACCAACGAATGCCGGGCCCTGACCTCGCAGTGGCAGGAAGACCACCTGTGGGCTGCATTTTCCTCGTCGGTTTATAAGGCGCGGGCGGCTGCGCAGGGAAAAGGCTATCGCACGGTGCCGCTGGCCGCGGCCTGGGCAACGACGCCTTTCTTGCACAATCATTCGGTCGGCTTCCCGTCCTCGGCGAACGCCTTGCCCGAAGAGCGCGCCTTGGCTTATGAGGCCGCCATGCGGGAGCTGCTTTCCCCGTCCCGCTCGCCTAAGGTCAATACCTTGCCCGTCGCGGTCGGGCCATTCCCGGCCGGCACGCCATTAACCTTGGTCTTCAGTCGCGATCCCGTGACCGGCGCGGTGTTGTGTGACGATGCGATCGAGAACCACGGACATCACTATGGCGCGGCGCTCTCCGAGCAGGATAGAGAAGCCCTGATCCTGTGGCTCAAAGAACAGTAAAGAATTCTTCGGCGAAGCTATGGAGAGGAGGCGCAAGTCTTAAATTACGGATTTGCGCCTTCTGTTCGGCCAGACGACGCGCCATAACGCCTCGGTCACACAGCATCAGACCGATGACATCAGACGGGCGCCCAGCCTAACCGGCAATAGGATGTAAGATTATAGCGGTCAGCGTCCCTGAATCGAGAACTATCCGACGCTAATCCGCCGAGAAGGTCGAGTAGATTCCATACAGCAAGCCCAACCAAGCCAGCGCCTTGACGATCGGCAGGCCCAAGAGCACCAGGCTACAAATCACGATCAGGCTGATGCCGCTCCAGGTGCTTTTTTCGGTCAGCCGATTCCAAACCCAATGGGAAGCGGAAGGGGCGGGTTGCTGTTTTCTTTCGTCATCCATCTTCATCTCCTTATTCGAGCTAATGGGATTTAGAGTTTTTCTAGATTGAGCATCGAAGCCTCACCAGAGCGTCCGGTGCCCTTTGGCGGACTTGGCGGAGCATCTTGCGCAAGTCAAAAATTCTGAGCTTGCCTTATTGTTTGACCTTTTCGAGGCCATTGGCGCAGGAATCCGGCGAGTGTCCTCTCGTTCGGGGCGCCCTGGTAGAATGCCAAAGCATCGCTATCAGCGCCGGCATGTCCTCGGCGGGAGCCGGAGCCGACCATACTGCTTTGGTTTTCAATGGTGTAAGCTATACGCCCTTTGGTTCAAAGCTTTCAGCCAGTGCCTTTGAGCGCTTCAGTCCATGTTGTTTCCTGAATCTTTCGACGTCATCGTGATCGGGGGCGGTCATGCCGGGACCGAGGCAGCCCTGGCTTCGGCGCGGGCCGGCTCCAAAACCCTGCTGCTCACCCAAAATATCGAGACCTTAGGCCAGATGAGCTGCAATCCTGCCATTGGCGGCATCGGCAAGGGTCATCTGGTCAAGGAAATCGACGCCTTGGGCGGCCTCATGGCGAAAGCCGCCGACCGGGCCGGCATCCATTTCCGGGTGCTCAACGCGAGCAAGGGTCCGGCGGTGCGGGCCACCCGGGCCCAGGCCGACCGCGCGCTGTACAAGGCGGTAGTGCGCCGAGCCTTGGAAACCCAGCCCAATCTCACCCTGTTTCAGCAGCAGGCCGCCGATTTGATCGTGGAAAATCACCGGGCCGCGGGCGTGGTCACCCAGATGGGGCTGAAATTCCGGGCGCGTTGCGTGGTGTTGACGGTGGGAACGTTCCTCGCCGGACGGATTCACATCGGTCTTGAAAATTACGAGGGCGGCCGCGCCGGCGATGCGCCCTCCAACGCCTTGGCGCGGCGATTGCGCGAACTGCCGTTTCGGGTCGGCCGGCTCAAGACCGGCACGCCGCCCCGCATCGACGGGCGCAGCCTGGATTACTCGGCGATGGCCGAACAGTCGGGCGACGAGCCGGTGCCGGTGTTTTCCTTTCTTGGAAAAGCCTCCGAGCATCCGCGGCAGGTATCCTGCTTCATTACCCGCACCAATGGCCGCACCCACGAGATCATCCGCTCGGGGCTGGACCGCTCGCCCATGTATGCGGGTGTCATCGAGGGCGTGGGGCCGCGCTACTGCCCGTCGATCGAAGACAAGATCGTGCGCTTCGCGGAGAAGGACTCGCATCAGATCTTTGTCGAGCCGGAAGGACTGGAGACCCAGGAAATTTATCCGAACGGCATTTCCACCAGCCTGCCTTTCGACGTTCAGCATGCCCTGGTGCGTTCGATCCGGGGCTTCGAGAACGCGCGCATCACCCGGCCCGGCTACGCCATCGAGTACGATTTCTTCGATCCCCGCGATCTGAAAGCGTCTCTCGAAACCAAACACCTGGAAAACCTTTTCTTCGCCGGTCAGATCAACGGCACCACGGGCTACGAGGAGGCCGCGGCCCAGGGGCTCGTCGCCGGTCTCAACGCGGCGCGGAAGGCTAAGGAACTGGAGCCCTGGTCGCCGACCCGCGACGAAGCCTACCTCGGCGTCTTGATCGACGATCTCATCACCCGCGGGACCACCGAACCGTACCGCATGTTCACCAGCCGGGCCGAATACCGCTTGCTGCTCCGGGAGGACAACGCCGATCTGCGCCTGACCCCGAAGGGCTGCGAGTTGGGATTGGTGGACGATGAGCGTTGGCGCGCGTTCGAGGCCAAACAGGCAGCCATAGCGCGGCTTCAAACCGGGCTGGCCAGCCGGGAAATTCGGCCGAATTCGCCCGAGGCCCTCGAACTCGAACCGCGACTGACCAGTCCCCTGACGCGCGAAGCCTCCCTGCTCGAACTGCTGCGTCGGCCGGAAATCCGGATCGAGCATCTCCGCGCCTTCCACCCGGTGCTGGCGGCGATGGACGACGGACAAGCTGCGGAACAAGTGGAGATACAGGCCAAGTACCAAGGCTACATCGACCGTCAGCAGGCCGAGGTCGAACGGGCGCGGCGCTATGACCATTGGCGGCTCCCTGAGCAATTGGACTATGGGAACGTCGTGGGGTTGTCCAACGAGGTCCGGGAAAAGCTCAAGCAACAGCGCCCGGAGACCGTAGGCCAAGCGGCGCGGATTCCCGGCGTCACCCCGGCGGCCATCTCGCTCCTTTTGGTCCATCTCAAGCAGAAAAGCGCTTGAACGACGCGGACATACTCAGTGGGCGATTGAAGGAAGGCATGACCGCCTTGGGCGTGCCGAATTCATTGGAAGTACGGGAACGCTTGCTCGCCTTCCTGGCTTTGCTAGAGAAATGGAGCCGCGCCTACAATCTCACCGCGATCCGCGACCCCAAGGCCGCGGTGGATCTTCACCTCCTGGACAGCCTCACCCTTTGGCCTCATCTCCACGGCGATTCGATTCTCGACGTGGGCACCGGCGCAGGCTTGCCCGGCATTCCCTTGGCGATCGTCAGCCAGGATAAACGCTTTGTGCTGCTGGACAGCCATGCCAAGAAGACTCGCTTCGTGCAACAGGCGGTCATCGAGTTGGGATTGAAAAACGTGGACGTCGTGACGGCGCGAGTGGAACAATACCGACCCGAATGCGGGTTCGATACCGTGCTCACTCGGGCGGTTGCCAGCCTCGAGAAGATTTTTGCGATGACAGCGCGCCTCTTGGCGCCCCACGGTAAAATTCTGGCGCAGAAAGGGCGGCTGCCCCGAGAAGAAATCGAACAACTTCATCATCCCGTTCGGATTCACCGCCTGACCATTCCGGGCCTGACCACCGAACGGCATCTGATCGAAATCACGACCGGTTGAGAGCGATGGGCAAGATCATTGCGGTAGCCAATCAAAAAGGCGGCGTGGGTAAGACCACCACGAGCATTAACCTGGCTGCCTCCCTGGCGGCGATCCGGCATCGGGTCCTTCTGATAGACCTCGATCCCCAAGGCAATACCACCATGGGCTGTGGTGTGGACAAGAAAGCCCTGTCGTTGTCGGCCTACGAAGTATTGGCAGGACAAGCGGCGGCTCGCGAGGCCATCATTCCTCTCGCCGACATCGGGTTGGACCTCTTGCCTGGAAATTCCGATCTCACCGCCGCGCAGGTGGAATTGATGCAGCGGAAGAATCGAGAGCGGGTGCTGGCCGAAACTCTCGCGAGTTGCCGTTCTGAATATCAGTTTGTCATCATCGATTGTCCGCCTTCGCTGAACATCCTGACCCTCAACGCCCTCGTGGCCGCCGACAGCGTGCTGATCCCGATGCAGTGCGAGTATTATGCGTTGGAGGGGCTGTCGGATTTGATGGATACCTTGCGCAATATCCGCGAAACGGTCAATCCGGAGCTCCGGATCGAGGGGCTTCTCCGCACGATGCACGATACTCGCAGCCGGCTGGCCGCGGAAGTCTCGGAACAACTGGTCGAGCATTTCAGCGACCAGGTGCTCCGCACCGTGATTCCCCGCAACATCCGGCTGGCGGAAGCACCCAGCCACGGCCTGCCGGTCATGAAATACGACAAGTCCTCCAAGGGAGCGCTCGCCTATCTAGCCCTTGCCGGAGAGATCGTGCGCCGTAATCAGAAGTCCCAAACGGCGGCCTGATCCTTCCTTCCCTAGGAAAAGAGAACATGGTCTCCTTAAATGAAGTTCTTCCACCGGATCCTTCAAATTAATCTATGAACCCTAAAAAGAGAGGACTTGGCCGCGGTCTCGACGCCTTGTTGGGCGGCGCCAAGCTGGATACGACTTCCGAGAAGCTGAAAACCCTGGCCATAGAACGGCTGAAGCCCGGTCGTTTTCAGCCCCGCAAGGATATCGATCCCACCCGGCTTCGGGAGCTAGCGGATTCCATCAGCGCTCAGGGCGTCGTTCAGCCCCTCGTGGCCCGCGAGGTCGATGACGGCCGCTATGAAATCATCGCCGGGGAGCGCCGCTGGCGCGCCGCTCAATTGGCGGGTCTGCACGATCTGCCGGTGATCGTCCGGGAGGTGTCGGACCAGGCCGCACTCGCCATCGCCTTGATCGAGAATATCCAGCGGGAGGATCTGAATCCTCTGGAGGAAGCGGAGGCGCTCAAGCGTCTGGTCGATGAGTACGGGATGACCCATCAGCAGCTGGCCGATGCAGTAGGCAAATCGCGGGCAACGATCACCAATCTGCTGCGGCTCAACGAGCTTCATCCGGAGGCGAAACGGCTGCTTCTGGCCGGCGCGATCGAGATGGGACACGCCCGGGCCTTGTTGGGTTTGAGTCCCGAGCAGCAAGCTTCCGTCGCCGCCAAGATCGCCGCGAGAAAACTCACCGTGAGAGCCACGGAAGTGCTCGTGCAGGCGTTGCGAGCGGGGCAAAAAGTGCCCCGACAGACGCTGGAGAAAGACCCCGACATCCGGCGCCTGGAGGAAGACATTTCCGGCCGCATTGGCGCCGCCGTCTTCATCCGTCACGGCAAGGCGGGCGCTGGCCAGATCATCATCCAGTACGACAGCCTGGATCAATTGGAAGGCGTGCTCGGCCGTCTGCAATGATGTTTTAGTCATTGATCTTCGCAGCCTTGCCTGTTACTATTTGACAGTATTTGTGCCCCAGAATCATGCGGCCGTGAAACGGTTTTTCTTCGCCGTGCGATGGATCCTCGCGATGCAGATGCTTGCGGTCGTGTTGACCACGCTCTCGGCGTCGGCCTTTTGGGGATGGCCGGTCGCACGATCGGCCCTGTTGGGTGGAATAGCGGCATTTCTGCCCAACCTGTATTTCGCCTTAAAGTTCGGATACTCCAATCCGAACCGGACGGTTCAAGAGCTTGTTAAAGCATTTTACCTAGGCGAAACATTAAAATTAATCTTAACCGCCGTATTGTTTTTTCTAATATTCCAGCTGCCTGATATTAGATTTTTGCCGTTATTCGCCGGCTTTACGTTGGTTTTAACGGTATTTTGGTTCGCGCTTTTGGTGCGTGGTGGGATAAGGTCATAGCGAGTTGAGGAATATGGC
This sequence comes from Methylococcaceae bacterium, assembly GCA_902810705.1. Taxonomy (GTDB): domain Bacteria; phylum Pseudomonadota; class Gammaproteobacteria; order Methylococcales; family Methylococcaceae; genus CADDYU01. The sequence continues at coordinate 32,727 of CADDYU010000003.1, read as the reverse complement.
AAGCGAAGCACATGGCGGGGGCGGGGCTACCGGTTATATCGTTCATCATTTAACGCCCCTCTCGGCGGGCGAAGGGTTTTGGACATTCCATCTTGATACCCTGTTTTTTTCTGTCGTTCTCGGCATTCTCTTCCTGGCGCTGTTCCGCAAGGCAGCCGAGAAGGCGACGGCCGACGTGCCCGGGCCCTTGCAGAATTTCGCGGAAATGCTGGTGGAGTTTGTCGATTCGCAGGTCAAGGATGCTTTTCATGGCAAAAGCGTGCTGATCGCGCCCCTCTCGCTGACGATCTTCGTTTGGATCTGGCTGATGAATTTCATGGATTTGATTCCGGTCGACCTGCTGCCCTTGATCGGCTCGGTGGTGGGACTCGAATACCTTCGGGTGGTGCCGAGCACCGACTTGAATGCCACATTTGGCATGTCCATCTCGGTATTTTTTCTGATTCTGTTCTACAGCATAAAAGTTAAAGGCGGAATCGGCTTTGCAAAGGAGATGTTGCTCAGCCCGTTCGGGAAATGGATGATTCCCTTTAACCTTTTGCTGAAACTGGTTGAAGAGATCGCAAGACCCGTTTCCCTTGCCCTCCGTCTTTTTGGAAATATGTATGCCGGCGAATTGATCTTTATTCTCATCGCCCTGTTGCCCTGGTTTATCCAGCCCTTGCTCAGCTTTCCTTGGGCCGTGTTTCACATTCTCATCATTACGCTCCAAGCTTTCATTTTCATGGTGCTCACGATTGTCTATTTGAGCTTGGCGCATGAAGACCATTAAATCCCGAACCTTTTTCGTTAACTTGCTCTCGTTATAAACCGGAGGAACAATGGAAATCGCATCTATCGCCAATGTACAAGGCCTGACTGCCATCGCCGTGGGCATTATCCTCGGCGCCGGCGCACTCGGCACTGCCATCGGTTTCGGCCTGTTAGGCGGAAAATTCCTCGAGGGCGCCGCCCGTCAGCCTGAATTGGTGCCCATGCTGCAAGTCAAGATGTTTATTGTCGCGGGCCTTTTGGACGCCGTGACCATGATCGGTGTGGGTCTAGCCCTCTTTTTCACTTTCGCCAATCCGTTCCTGTCAGCGGTTCGGGGTTGATTTCGCTGTCGATAGGGTCCGTGGCTAAGCATTTGTAAGAGGAAAGCGCCGTGAATATTAACGCCACTCTGATCGGCCAAATGATCACTTTCACGCTGCTGGTGTGGTTCACCATGAAGTACGTGTGGCCACCTTTATTGCAAGCCTTGGAAGAACGCAAGAAGAAGATCGCCGATGGCCTTGCGGCCGCCGAAAAGGGCAAGCACGAGATGGAGTTGGCCGAAAAGCGCGCGACCACTTTACTGCGGGAAGCCAAGGAACAGGCAGCGGATATCGTCGGTCTTGCGCAAAAGCGGGCCGGTGAGTTAGCCGAGGAATCCAAGCAAGCGGCTAAGGAGGAAGGCGAGCGGATCATTGCCGCCGCCCAGGCCGAAATCGAGCGCGAAATTCAAAAGGCTAAGGAGGATCTGCGTCAACAGGTCTCGGCCTTGGCGATCAGCGCCGCTGAACAAATCCTGCAACAGGAAGTCGATCGGAACAAACACGCGGACATTATCCAGAATCTCGGTAACAAGCTGGGTCAAGCCTGATGAGCGAACTCATGACACTGGCCAGGCCTTATGCCGTTGCGATTTACGAACGAGCCCAAGAAACTGGAACAACCGATAAATGGGCTGACGAACTCGCTTTTCTGTCGGCGGTTCTGAGTGATCAGCGGATAGCGCAGGCCGCGGCGAATCCTAAAGTCAAGCGGGAGGACTTCACGGCGGCCTTCCTCGAACTTTGCCGGGACCGACTCGACTCGGAGGCGGAAAATTTCGTTCGCCTGTTGATCCAAAATCATCGCTTGAGTCTGGTCAAGCAAATTACCGAACTATTCGGGCAATACAAAGCCGATGCCGAGGGTTACATCGAAGTCGAGGTGACCACGGCGTTTCCTCTTGAAGACTACGAGTGGAGATTGCTGGAATCGGTGCTTGAGCGGGTTTTGCGCAAGCAGGCCCGGCTGCGGGTGACCATCGACAGCCGCTTGATCGGCGGGGTTCACATCCGAGCCGGCGATCGGGTCATCGACGCCTCGGTGCGCGGCCAAATCGAGCGATTGGCAAAAAGACTCTGGAATTAGAGCGAGTAAAGAATCATGCAGCTGAATCCATCCGAAATTAGTGAACTCATTAAATCCCGAATCCAAAACTTCGATCTGGGCGTGGAGTCGCGCAGCGAGGGCACGATCGTCAGCCTGACGGACGGCATCGTTCGCATCCATGGCCTGAGCGATGTCATGCAGGGAGAGATGATTGAATTTCCCGGCAACACTTACGGCATGGCGCTGAATCTGGAACGGGACTCCGTGGGCGCCGTCGTGCTCGGGGCCTATGAGCATTTGGCGGAAGGCGACACCGTCCGCTGCACCGGCCGCATTCTCGACGTGCCGGTGGGCGAGGCTCTGCTCGGTCGCGTGGTCGATGCCCTTGGGCGTCCCGTCGACGGCAAAGGGCCGATCGAAGCGCAGGGCCGCTCGCCAATCGAAAAGATCGCGCCGGGGGTGATTGCCCGCCAGTCGGTCAGCCAGCCCTTGCAGACCGGGCTGAAGGCCATCGACTCCATGATCCCCATCGGCCGCGGCCAGCGCGAGCTGATCATCGGCGACCGCCAGACCGGCAAGTCCGCCATCGCCATCGACACCATCATCAATCAGCGGGGCACCGGCGTAAAGTGCATCTACGTCGCGGTCGGACAGAAGCAATCGTCCATCGCTAACGTAGTGCGGAAGCTTGAAGAGCATGGCGCGCTGGAGCATACCATCGTCGTCGCCGCTTCCGCCTCGGAATCCGCCGCGCTGCAATTCATCGCGCCCTACGCGGGCTGCGCCATGGGCGAATACTTCCGCGATCACGGCGAGGACGCACTCATTATTTACGACGATCTGACCAAGCAGGCCTGGGCCTACCGCCAAATTTCCCTGCTCCTCCGCCGCCCACCGGGCCGTGAGGCTTATCCGGGCGACGTGTTCTATCTGCACTCCCGCCTCTTGGAGCGCGCCTCCCGCATCAATGCCGATGAAGTCGCGAAGCTGACCAACGGCGCGGTGACCGGCAGGACCGGCTCCCTCACGGCCCTGCCTATCATCGAAACCCAGGCCGGCGACGTGTCCGCCTTCGTTCCAACCAACGTCATCTCGATCACCGACGGCCAGATTTATCTGGAGACCAACCTGTTCAACGCCGGCGTCCGTCCGGCCGTGAACGCGGGTCTCTCGGTATCTCGCGTCGGCGGCGCGGCCCAGACCAAGATCATCAAGAAGCTGGGCGGCGGCATCCGGCTCGACTTGGCCCAGTTCCGGGAATTAGCGGCTTTCGCCCAGTTCGCCTCGGATCTGGATGAAGCGACCCGCAAGCAGATCGAACGCGGCCAACGCGTGACCGAAATCATGAAGCAGCCTCAGTACTCGCCCCTTAGCGTCGCGCAGATGGCGGTGTCGCTGTTCGCGGCCAATGAGGGCTTCCTGGACGATATCCCGGTAAACAAGGTACGGGATTTCGAGGATGGTCTGCAAAACTATGTGAAATCCGAGCATGCGGAACTCCTGGACCGCATCAACGCGACCGGCGATTACAATGACGAAATCCAGGCCGCCCTGCATACCGCCGTAACCACGTACAAAGCAACCCATACCTGGTAAGGCAAAGCAATGGCCGTCGGAAAAGAAATCCGCCTGAAGATCACGAGTATCAAGAACACTCAGAAGATCACTCGGGCCATGGAGATGGTGGCCGCCAGCAAGATGCGGAAGACTCAGGAAAGAATGCAGGCCACCCGGCCCTATTCCCGGAAGATTGCGCAAATCATCAAGCATCTGGCGACCGCCAATCCCGAATACAAGCATCCGTTCACCCTCGAGCGGCCCGTCAACCGGGTAGGCGTCATCCTGATCTCCTCCGACCGCGGCCTGTGCGGCGGGTTGAACGCCAACCTGTTTCGGCTCGCCTTGCGCCGGATTCGCGGCTGGACGGAACAGAACATTGGCGTGCGCTTCGGCATTATCGGCCAGAAAGGCGCCGGGTTTTTCAGCTCCATCGGCGCGGACATAAGCGCGCAGGCCACCAAACTGGGCGATCGGCCGCACCTTGAAAACATCATCGGGGTAATCAAGGTCTTGCTGGACGAGTATAACGAAGGCACGGTCGACCAAGTGCACCTGTTGTACAACGAGTTCGTGAACACCATGACTCAGAGGCCGAGGCTGGTGCAATTGCTGCCGATCCATACCGAAGACATCGTGGCAGATCGGCAGCATCAATGGGACTACATCTATGAGCCCGACGCCAAGGACGTTCTGGACCAACTGCTGGTCCGCTACGTCGAATCCCTGGTTTTCCAGGGATTGGTGGAAAACAACGCGTGCGAACAGGCGGCACGCATGGTGGCGATGAAGAGCGCCTCCGACAATGCCGGCAAGCTGATCAAAGAATTTCAATTGATTTATAACAAAGCCCGGCAGGCCGCCATTACCCAGGAGATTGCGGAAATTGTGGGCGGTGCGGCGGCGGTCTAGTCGGATTAGGACAGAAATCCCAGTATGAATACCCGCACTAGCCCCCTCATAGGGGCCCTTCTGCCCGGCTTTCTTCGGGTAAGCGCAAACCCGCGAGCGGCGGATTTTTCCCAGCGGGAGAAAGAAGGCGATCAAACGTATTTTTTAAGAGGACCACAATGAGTTCGGGCAAAATCGTTCAAATCATCGGCGCCGTAGTAGACGTCGAATTTCCGCGTGAAGCTTTGCCTAAGGTTTACGACGCGCTGCGCGTCGACGAGAAAAACTTAGTGCTCGAAGTCCAGCAGCAATTGGGCGATGGCGTAGTGAGGGCCATCGCCATGGGCAGCACCGATGGGTTACAGCGTGGCCTTTCGGTCAGCAATACGGGCGCACCCATTTCCGTACCGGTCGGCAAAGAGACCCTGGGCCGCATCATGAATGTCCTGGGCGATCCCATCGACGAGAAGGGATCCATCGGCGAACAGGATCGCTGGGCTATTCATCGCAAGGCGCCCTCTTTCGAAGAGCAAGCGGCGGCCAACGAGCTGCTGGAGACCGGCATCAAGGTAATCGACTTGGTCTGCCCCTTTGCTAAAGGTGGAAAAGTCGGATTGTTCGGTGGCGCAGGGGTCGGCAAAACCGTCAACATGATGGAACTCATCCGCAACATCGCCATCGAGCATAGTGGTTTTTCGGTGTTCGCCGGCGTCGGCGAGCGTACCCGCGAAGGCAACGACTTCTATCACGAAATGAGCGAGGGCGGGGTTCTCGACAAAGTTTCGCTAGTTTACGGCCAAATGAATGAGCCGCCGGGCAACCGATTGCGTGTGGCGCTGACCGGTTTGACCATGGCGGAATATTTCCGCGACGAGGGCCGCGACGTGCTCTTGTTCATCGATAATATCTACCGCTATACCCTGGCGGGTACTGAGGTATCGGCGCTGCTCGGCCGGATGCCATCGGCGGTAGGCTATCAACCGAACCTGGCGGAGGAAATGGGCGTACTTCAGGAACGGATCACCTCGACCAAAATCGGCTCCATCACCTCAATCCAGGCGGTATACGTTCCGGCTGACGACTTGACCGATCCCTCGCCCGCCACAACCTTCGCCCATTTGGACGCGACGGTGGTGCTATCCCGCCAGATCGCCGAGTTGGGCATTTATCCAGCCGTGGACCCGCTGGATTCCACCAGCCGTCAATTGGATCCTTTGGTGGTCGGCCAGGAGCATTATCAGGTTGCTCGGCAGGTGCAGAGCACCCTGCAGCGTTACAAGGAACTGCGCGACATTATCGCGATTCTGGGGATGGACGAATTGTCCGAGGAAGACAAGCTTATCGTTTCCCGCGCTCGCAAGATTCAGCGCTTCCTGTCGCAGCCATTCTTCGTGGCCGAGGTATTTACCGGCGCGCCCGGAAAATACGTTTCGCTTAAGGATACCATTTCGGGATTCAAAGGCATCGTGGGAGGCGAGTTCGACGATGTTCCGGAGCAGGCGTTTTACATGGTGGGAAGTATCGATGAGGCCCTCGAAAAGGCGAAACGCCTAGCCGCTTAATCCAATAGAGACGGATACATCATGGCGATGACGATTCACGTGGATATCGTAAGCGCAGAGTCGGAAATCTACTCCGGGCTCGCGGAATTGGTGGTCGCTCCGGCCGAATTGGGCGAAGTGGGCATCGCCGCGCGGCACGCGCCTTTTCTCAGCCGGCTAAAGCCCGGGGAGGCTCGCGTGAAGGTCAGTGGTGGCGAAGTTCATCCCTTCTACATTTCGGGCGGTTTGCTCGAAGTGCAGCCTCATGTGGTGACAATCCTGGCCGATACCGCCATTCGTGCCAAGGATATCGATGAGGCCGCAGCGTTAGAAGCGAAGCGCAGGGCCGAAGAACTGCTTGCGGACACTTCGGGCAAGATCGACTATGCCCGCGCCCAGGCGCAACTCGCCGAAGCCATCACGCAATTGCGCACTCTCGAAAAATATCGCAAGGGCCGCGCCTAGATCCGATCACGTACAGCGGCTAAAGGGACCCAGCGGCAAGAGGAAATAGCGTTTCCTCTTGCCGCTGGGTTTTTTATTGTCCGGAAAGTTTTACAATGGATGCATCGCGCGGTGCCCCGTGAAAGTTCACGAGACTACCTGCGGTTCCGTTCTTTATTTTCACAGGATGAAAGATGCAGCTGGAGATCATCATTTTGGCTGCGGGTCAGGGTACCCGCATGCGTTCCGCCTTTCCCAAAATTCTCCATAAAATCGCCGGAAAACCCTTGCTGGAGCATGTCCATGCACTGGCCGCCTCGCTGGACGCCGCCAAGATATCCATCGTTTATGGATATGGAGGCGAGACAGTCTTGGCATCACTTTCCCATTTAAATGCCTCCTGGAAGGAGCAAAAGCCGCAGCTCGGTACCGGCCATGCCGTCATGCAAGTGGCGGACGATATGGGCGACGACGCCATCGTACTTATCCTCTACGGTGATGTTCCACTGCTGCGAAAAGGGACTGTTGAAAGGCTGTTGCGTTGCACAGAGGGTGGCGATCTTGGTCTTTTGACGGCGACTCTCGCTGATCCCCAGGGCTACGGCCGAATCGTTCGCGATGAAGCCGGTCGGGTGCTGCGCATCGTCGAGGAGAAGGATGCGACCGAGCTAGAGCGGGCCGTCACCGAGGTGAACACCGGCATCCTCGCAGTCCAGGGCTGTCGTCTCAAAAATTGGCTGAGCCGGCTGGAAAACCACAATGCTCAGAGGGAATACTATCTGACCGATATCATCGGCTTGGCGGTAGGCGATGGGGTAATGGTGCAAACCACTCAGCCCGCCGATGTCGACGAAGTGTTGGGCGTGAACGACCGCCAGCAGCTGGCAAGATTAGAACGCACCTTTCAGAAAGCCCAGGCTGAAAGGCTCATGGCGGAAGGCGTCACCCTCCGCGATCCGGCCCGTTTCGATCTGCGCGGCGAAATCAGGTCCATCGGCCAGGATGTGGAAATCGACGTCAATGTCCTTCTCGAAGGACATATCAGCCTTGGAGATCGAGTGCGGATCGGCCCCAATACGGTCATCCGAGATTCCGAGCTCGGCGATGAGGTGGAAATCTTCGCCAACTGCGTCATCGAGAACGCCAGGATCGGCCGGGGCAGCCGAATCGGACCGTTCGCCCGTATCCGCCCAGAAACCCAGCTGGCCGAGGAGGTTCATATCGGCAACTTCGTCGAGATCAAGAAATCCTCCATCGCCAGTCGCTCCAAGGCCAATCATCTCAGCTATATTGGCGATTCGATCGTGGGCTCGGACGTGAATATCGGCGCGGGTACGATCACCTGCAACTACGACGGCGCCAATAAACATCAGACGATCATCGAGGACGGCGCATTCATCGGCTCGGATACCCAACTGGTGGCACCGGTGCGGGTAAAAAGGAATGCCACGATCGGTGCGGGCTCCACCATTATCAGGGACGCGCCCGAAAATGCCCTGACCCTCAGTCGGGCCAAACAAATCACCGTCGAAGATTGGCAACGCCCTCTCAAGAAAAGGAGTTAAGAGACCATGTGTGGCATCGTAGGCGCCGTGGCGCACCGGGTAGTAACCCCCGTTCTTTTGGAAGGCCTTCGTCGGCTCGAATACCGTGGCTACGACTCGGCCGGAATCGCGGTGCTGGACGAAGCCGAGCAAATTCACCGAGTCCGCAAGAAGGGCAAGATAAAAGAACTCGAGGCCGCTCTCGAAACCTCCCTGGTGGAAGGCAAAATCGGCATCGCCCATACCCGCTGGGCAACTCATGGCGCACCCTCCGAGCGTAACGCTCACCCGCATATCTGTCGGGAGACGATCGCGGTCGTCCATAACGGCATCATCGAAAATCATGATGAGTTGCGCCGGAAACTCGAATTCAAAGGCTATGACTTTCAGTCGGATACCGATACCGAAACCATCGTTCACCAAATCCATGAACTCCGCGCCGCTGGCTTGCCGCTCCTCGAGGCTGTGCGTGAAACTTGCAGCATTCTAAGGGGAGCCTATGCCATAGGAGTGCTCTCGACCGCCGATCCCAAGCGGCTGATCGCGGCGCGGTTCGGCAGTCCCCTGGTCGTCGGCTTAGGCGAAAGCGAGAACTTCATCGCCTCGGACGTATTCGCCCTGGTCGGCGAAACCCAACGCTTCATCTTTCTCGAGGATGGCGACATCGCCGATCTGACCACGGACACGGTCAACGTCTACGACCACAAAGGCGAGCTCGTCCAGCGGCCGGTCCACGAAACCAAGCTCGCCGCTGACGCCGTGGAGCGCGGGGAATACCGCCACTACATGCAGAAGGAGATCCACGAGCAGCCAGTCGCCATCGAAAAAACCCTGGACGGCCGCATCCGAGCTGGAAAGCTACTGGATGGAACGTTCGGCCCGCTGGCTGAAAAGGCCTTCGACCACATCGAATCAGTGCAGATCGTCGCCTGCGGCACCAGCTTTCACGCTGGCCTTGTCGCGCGTTACTGGATGGAGGCCATCGCCGGCCTCCCGTGTGCTGTCGAAGTCGCCAGCGAGTTCCGCTACCGGAAGCATGTCGTACCAGAAGGAACCTTGTTCGTCAGCATTTCCCAGTCGGGTGAAACTGCCGATACCCTGGCCGCGCTAAAGGAAGCCAAGCAGCTCGGTTACGCCTATACCATGGCCATCTGCAACGTTCCCGAGAGCTCTATCGTGCGGGAATCCGAGTCCACCCTCCTGACCCGAGCCGGACCCGAGGTCGGGGTCGCCTCGACCAAAGCTTTCACCACCCAATTGGCCGCCTTGCTGCTGTTGGTCGTGGCGCTGGGCAGGCGGAACGGTCTTCTGCCGGAGCAGGAGGCCAAGATCATCAAACAGCTCGAATCCCTACCAGCCCAAATCCGTCAAGTCTTGAAGTTGGAGGACGATATTCAGAAGTGGGCCGAGCTATTCGGGGACAAGCAGCATGCCCTTTATCTTGGCCGTGGAGTTCAGTATCCGGTAGCGATGGAAGGCGCCTTGAAGCTCAAGGAAATCTCCTATATCCATGCCGAAGCTTATCCCTCCGGCGAGCTGAAGCATGGCCCTCTCGCCCTGATCGACGAGCAAATGCCCGTAATCGCCGTCGCTCCCAACAACGAGCTCCTGGAAAAGCTCAAATCCAATCTGCAAGAGGTTCAGGCCCGCGGCGGCGAACTCTACGTCTTCGCCGATGTCGAGGCTCCCATGGAAAATGTACCGGGGGTCAATCTTCTGCGGGTCGCCGAGACTGATGAAATCGTGGCTCCCATCGTCTACACCGTGCCCTTGCAAATTCTGGCCTACCATGTCGCCCTCATCAAAGGCACGGACGTGGATCAGCCACGGAATCTCGCAAAATCGGTCACTGTGGAATAGCCGAATCTATCCTGCCTTTTTAGGCGCTTGCTTGGTCTGATATCGGGCGGGACGAGAGCCTCAAGCCGATTTCCGGCGAGGGTCTAGAGACCTTCGGACAAACCCTTGGGCTTCGTCCGCGGCAGCCAGGACAAGGCAGCCTTCCGCTGTGCGAGCAACTGACTGCTGGGTTTCCGCAACGTGGCGGGTGTGGACGATGTATTTGGCGATAATTACGATGGCGATGAGATGATAATAAAGATCGAAATAGGCGAGGCCCAGGAAAGCTCCGGAGACGGCATAGCCGGCGATACTCGTTTGTGTCATCCGCATTAAGGTCACTAAGCGCTGGAGATCGGGATATCGCGAGCCTACCTTGATGCAGAAATTCGAACTGCGCCAGGTGAAAAACATTAGAAGCAGGAATATCGCAAGACCTATGAAACCCTGCTCACCTAGAATCTCGAAGTAGATGCTATGGGCGTCATGAACATCGTCTGGAATCGGTGCGTAAAGATTAAACAATTCATCGTGAAATGCTTCGAAACCGCCTCCGAACAATCGCTTCGTGGCCAGATTGAAGGCAAATCGCCAAGCATTGATACGGCCCATGGCCGAGCCATCGTTTTCGTAAGTTTTGATGGTTCCCATGCGTTGATGCCAAGATTCCGGCATAAACTGGTAAATAAGTATTCCTGCTCCAATAGCCAAGGCGCCGAATAGAAATCGGTTTTTCCCTTTTACAATGAGTAGGAAAGTTACTACCATGAGCCCGAGGAGCGCGCCTCTAGAATGAGTCCCAACCACCGATAAGCTGGTTAGGATGATTCCTCCCAAAAGCCCTATTTTGAGCCATTTTTGCCGAGCGGTGATTTGCAGATAGCGCATCAGCGGCATAGTCATAATCAGGGCCAGGCCGATCTCATTGTTTCCGCCAATAAAGCTACCCGCAGGTCCCCAGATCTTATAGTTGCCTCCTGTCAGTAATGTAAAAATTCCTCCCTTAATACCATAGTAGCCTAGCGATAGGCAGATAATCCAAACCAAATAATGAAGGCGTCTTATATCTCGAATGACCAATAGAGTAAGAAAGGTCATCAACTGGATTTTCCATACCTTGTCCCATTCAATCCAGGCAAGACTTTGATAATACGCAAAAAAGGTGGTTATCAGCATCCAGACGTTGAAAGCGAATAGAATCATAACCTCCCTGGTAATGGGAAGCTTCTTTTCCTCCTTCGAGAATAGCAGTCCGATTAAAAGCGAGATTGCCACTATCTGGGCGAAAGGCATGTTTACCGCGAAACTCCAACAAAGGCGATGAGGATTCATGTATCCTAGCCACGACCATGCCATGATCCCAATGTATGGCTGCCTAATCGTCCAGGGGACGGTTCCTAAAACGATTAATGTAATGATGGCGTCGCGCATGCTTTTGGCAGGAAAGTTAAAAGTACCGGGTGAAATAATACCGCTCTGGTCAGGGGCAATCGACAGAGAGTTTCTTTAGGGACTTGAAAGGGGGAAATTAGAATACAAAGCACCGCTGTTACGGCGCTCCCGAGCAACGAGCGTGAATCTTTCGAGTGCAAGACACAATCCTCGCCGTGACGAGGATTATGGATCGGCGGAGTCATTTCGCTCCGGGCTCGCTGGGACTGTCCGCCCCTCGGGGCTTGCCTGAAGTGCCGAGTTCCGCTAACCGGTTTTGGACGGGCTTGCTTTTCGGATCTACCGTCAAGGCATAATTTAAGAGTTTCCGTGCGGCATCGGTCTGCCCGGCTCGCTTATATAGGTCCGCCAAGGCCATGTAGGCAGGAATGTATCGCCGATTAAGCTCTATGGCTTTCTGAAAGGATTGCGCCGCCTCGGGCCCCTTGTTGAGCATTAAAAGCGCTTTGCCCTTGTTAAGAAGAATTTCCGGCATCATTGCACAGGCTGCACCGGCCTGGTTCCACATATAATCAAAGCCGCCGGCCATGGAGTATTCCAGGGATGCATCTCTCTCCTTTTTGGTTTTCGCCATCATGGCTATATTGACGTCGTTCAATGCTGCACAGTAATGATGTATGTGCAGGAAGCATGTTCCACCTAGCCGGGATTCCCAAAGCTTCTGCTCCGCGGGAGTCCCTTTCAGCTTCACACGGCAATACGGCGGGAGGCGGGCAAATTCTTCCTCGGTTTGAGGGTATGAGGCGGCTCGTATTTCAAACGATGCCGGCCCGATTAGAAGTATAAAAATTAGACAACTTAACTTTGTGGGTAGGCGCGGCATCGATTCTCCTCGTTCACGTGAAAGCAGGCCGGCTTTTCAGCTTATCTTGCACCATCTGGCGGTAAAATCCTCCTTTTGGCGGACGGCCCTGTCAAGAATCGAAAAGCAGAGCCAATTGATGAGCTTAAGATTCCGCACCGATGCTCGAGCGAGATGCCACATGGGTGGCCAATTATCGGCTCGGTCCGGATTGGTGGAACATGATTGAGATTTATTTTTCACCCTCAAGGTTTCTTTACTAATGCCAGCCGTTGAAAACAAGCTTCACTTTCAAGAGCTTGCTTGGGCGCTTTATGACGTGGGCAATTCGGCTTACGCCACTACCATCATGGCCGCATTTTTTCCGGTGTTTCTCAAGCAATACTGGGCGGCCGGAATTTCCGCTCCGGAGAGCACTTTTTGGCTGGGGGTGACGAACTCAACGGCGGCACTGCTCGCCTTGGTGCTGGCACCAGTGCTGGGATCGCTCTCCGACGTCGGCGGTTTGAAAAAGCCACTATTATCCTTGTTCGCCTTGCTTGGCATCGCCATGTCGGCCGGGCTTTATTGGATCGAACCCGGCGCTTATGGCCTGGCTTTGGGATTTTATGGGCTGGGGCTGGTGGGATTTTCTACCGGCATGGTGTTTTACGATGCTTTACTCCCTTCGGTGACCTACCCCTCGCGCTTCGAGCGGGTATCGGCCTTTGCCGTGGGGATGGGCTATCTCGGGGGCGGACTGCTGTTCGCGGTCAATGTGCTCATGACCCAAAAGCCCGGCTGGTTCGGCCTAACCGACGCAACAGCCGCAGTACGGGTGGCGTTTCTCCTGGTCGCGGGATGGTGGCTGCTGTTCACCCTGCCGCTGCTGTTCGTGGTCCGCGAACCGCCTACCCGCCGTGCCTCCGGACGCGCCGCCATAGTCGCGGGGTTCCGGCAACTCGGGGAAACCTTTCGTCATCTACGGCAGCTAAAAATGGTCGTGCTGTTTTTGGTGGCTTATTGGCTGTATATCGATGGGGTCGATACCATCGTGCACATGGCGGTCGACTATGCTCTTGCGATTGGCTTCGACGCCGGCGGGCTGATGATCGCCCTGCTCATCACCCAGGCCGTGGGTGTACCGGCCACGCTGATCTACGGGCGGCTCGGCGAACGCTTCGGAGCCAAGCCGGCGATTCTGGCGGGATTGGCCGTTTACGCCGGCGTGGTGGTATGGGGCGCGCGGATGACCCAGCCTTGGGAGTTTTACGGCATTGCCGCCGTCGTGGGCCTGGTCCAGGGCGGCGTACAGGCCCTCAGCCGCGCGCTTTTTGCCCGCCTCATACCCAGGGACAAGGCGGGCGAGTTCTTCGGTTTCATGAATCTCCTGAGCAAGTTCGCTGCGGTGCTCGGCCCAGTTTTGGTGGGAGCGGTGAGCCGCTTGAGTGGCGAGCCCCGGTTGTCCATGCTTTCGCTTCTGGTGCTGTTCGGCGCGGGCGCCGCGTTGCTGCTTCGGGTGGACGTTCGGACAGGGGAGCGCTGCGCCGCTAAGTTGTAGCAAGCGCTTTGATCGAGCGGTCAGCGCGAATTTTCCGATCCCTAATAAAGCCCCGCGGCGGAGGCAGGGCTGGACTCAATGGAGGCTACGGCGGGCGTTATTTGATCTTCACCAATTCCTTGCCGTCGCTTTCGAAGTGGCAGAGGCCAGCGGCATAATATTGGCAATCCTCCGACTGTTCGATCTTGGCGCCAGCCGGGCTCAGGTGGATTTTCAGAGTACAGTAACGCGCTTCGCCCTCGATCTGTTTCCTCAGGACCAGCTCGTTCTCGGCGACCCGCTTGGCCTCGCCGGAGACTTCGGCGGAGCAAGGTGCGCGGCCCACCTCGGTAGGGTTGGGCTCGAAGTTCACGTCAGTGCTGACCGTGATCTCATCACCGATCTGGGTGATCTTCAAATGGTGAACGTGGTTGCCGTCACGCAAAAGATAGTGATCGGTAACCCCGAAAGCGTTGCCGGAAGCCAGCAGCGCGAGACCCAAAAACAAACTCTTCTTCATGATTTTGCCTCGTTTTTATTGAATATAATCGGGAAGGTAGACCAGCCTCGGGCGGCCATCAATCCCGCAGCAGTTCGTTGATGCCTACCTTGCCGCGGGTCTTTTCATCCACCTGCTTGATGATGACGGCGCAATAGAGGCTGTGGCTGCCGTCCTTCGCCGGAAGGCTCCCCGACACCACCACCGAGCCGGCCGGAATGCGTCCGTAGGTGATTTCGCCGGTCAGGCGGTTGTAGATTTTGGTGCTCTGGCCGATGTAGACGCCCATGGAGATGACCGAACCTTCCTCGACGATCACGCCCTCGACGATCTCCGAGCGCGCCCCGATGAAGCAGTTGTCCTCGATGATGGTCGGCGCCGCTTGCAAGGGCTCCAGCACGCCGCCGATGCCCACGCCGCCCGACAAATGGACGTTCTTGCCGATTTGCGCGCAGGAACCGACCGTGGCCCAGGTATCGACCATGGTGCCGGAATCCACGTAGGCGCCGATGTTGACGAAGGACGGCATCAGCACCACGCCGGGCGCGATAAAGGCGCCGCGGCGGACCGTCGCCGGCGGCACCACGCGGGTGCCCTGGGCGGCGAACTGCTCCGGCGAGAAGCTGCCGAATTTAGGCTCCACCTTGTCGAAATACTTGGTTTCCGCGCCTTCCATCACATGGTTGTCGGTGATGCGGAAGGACAGCAGCACGGCTTTCTTCAGCCATTGATTGACTGTCCATTGGCCGTTTCTTTTCTCGGCGACCCGCGCCCGGCCGCTGTCCAGCAGGACCAAGGCTTCCTGAACGGCCAGGCGGATTTCACTGCTGACATTGACGGGAGTGATTTGGGCACGATCTTCGAAGGCGTCGTTGATGATGTTTTCCAGGGACATGGGCTTGCTTCAGGGTTAAAGGGATAAAACGAACTCTCGGATGCGCTGGGCCGCCTCCACGCACTCATCCAGCGGGGCCACCAAAGCCATGCGGACATGATCGCGGCCGGGATTTTGGCCGTGGGCATCACGTGATAGGTAACTTCCCGGCAACACCGTCACGTGGGTCCTTAGATAGAGCTCCCGCGCGAAGGCTTGATCGTCGCAGGGCGTTCTTGACCAAAGATAGAAGCCAGCCGGAGGAACCGCCGCATCCAAGACGCCGTTCAGCACTTCATGTACGGCGGCAAACTTGCGCCGGTACTGCGCGCGATTGTCGACGACATGGCCTTCATCCTGCCAAGCCGCGAGGCTGGCATGCTGCACCGGCAGCGAGAGGGCACAGCCGTGGTAGGTGCGGTACTGGAGATAACGGGTCAGAAGGCCCGCGTCGCCGGCGACGAAACCGGAGCGTAGCCCCGGCGCGTTGGAGCGCTTGGATAGGCTGTGGAACGCTGCGCAACGCTCGAAGGTGATATTGCCCATGGCGTGGGCTGTGGGCAGCAGGCCGGGAGGCGGAACCGCCTCGTTCGTGTAAAGCTCGGAATAGCATTCGTCCGACGCGATGATGAAGCCGAACCGTTGAGATCGCTCGATCAAGGTCCGGTAAGTTTCCGCCGGAAGTACCGCGCCGGTGGGATTGCCGGGCGAACAAATGTAAAGCAGCCGGCAGCGTGCCCAGATGCCGTCAGGCACCGATTCGAAGTCCGGCAAGTAGCCGGTTTCCCGGGTAGTGTTCAGAAAATAGGGCCCGGCGCCGGCCAAGAGCGCCGCGCCTTCGTAAATCTGGTAGAACGGGTTCGGCATCAGGACCAGCGGCTTTTCGCGCGGATCGATGACCGCCTGGGCGAAGGAAAACAAGGCTTCGCGAGTGCCGCTCACGGGCAGAACCTGCCGTTCAGGATCGATCGCCCCTTCCGGCAGATCATACCGCCGCGACAGCCAGGAAGCGATGCCGCGGCGGAGTTCCGGAATCCCCTTGGTGGGCGGATAACTATCGAGCCTGTGCAGATGAGCGATCAGCGCCTCGACGATGAGGGGAGGTGTCGGATGCTTAGGCTCGCCGATGGAGAGGGCGATGGGCGACAGATTTTCGGGTGGCGAGATTCCCTGCTTCAGCTTCGCCAGTTTCTCGAACGGGTATGACTGTAGTTTGTCCAAATTAGGGTTCATGGCAGGGAAGTCGATCGGTAATCCGGCGCCTTGTCGAAAAAGGGGGCATAGTATAGGGGAAGCGGGAAAGGGTTCCAATCGTGGCGGCCGTTTCAGCGGCTGCGCCTTGTCAGGGACAAGAAGCGTTGCGAGGCCCGGTCGAACGGAACTTCGGTCGAACCCAGTGCTAAGGTCCGGCTTTATTTATCTCGGGAGGCAAGAGCCATGAGTCTGTTTACCGATATTCTTCAGCGTCTGACCGGCAGCGATCAGGACTCCGCCGTGCGCCAATCCCGCGAGCTGGCCGAGGGTTTGCTGGACTTCCTGCAGGACCAGAGGACCGGCGGGATCGAGGAAATGATAGACCGCTTTCGGCGGCACGGGTTGGGCGATGTCCTATCCTCGTGGATCGGGGCCGGGCCGAACCGGCCCATCAGTCCCGAGCAAGTGACCGAGACCTTGGGACGCCCACAGGTCGAGGCATTGTCGCAACGGGCCGGCCTTCCGCCCGATCAGGGCGCCAAGGTCTTGTCCCAGTACTTGCCGGAATTCATCGACAAGCTGACGCCGGAAGGTAAGGCCCCGGAGAAAAGCCAGATTTCAACGCTCGGCAAGATCATTCTAGGTAGCTTGGGCGCTGCGGCGGCGGCCGGAATTGCCGCGAAAGCCCTCAGAAAAGAGGAGGACGAGAAACCGAGCGCCGCGAAGACCCCATCACCCTCCGTCTCGGTTGCCGTGGGGGGCGCTTCCGAAAGCGCCGCCGCGCGTGCCGGCACGACGATCTACACCGTCGTCTCGGGAGACACGCTATCGAAGATCGCCAAACATTACTACGGCGACGCCAACCAATGGCCGCGCATCTTCGAGGCCAACCGCGACACGCTCAAAAACCCGGACCGGATTTTTCCGGGGCAGAAGCTCAGGATTCCTTAGGGGGCAATTCACCCGTACCCTCCGGCGGATTCAAAGGGGAAAGTCTGCGGCCACGGTCCGGGAGGTGCGGGGGGTGGTCCTTGGGCTGGCAAGCTCCGCCACCGATCTGGACTTCGTTTGTACTCTTCTGAGCTCGATTCTCATGATCGAGGCCGCAAATCGCGGCTCTCCACGGATGCCGCCGTGCGAAGCTCAGAGGCGCGGCGAGAGCCAAAATTGGAAAGCGATTCCTGGCGCGGAAAGCAGGACGGCTGACCCAGCGATTACCGCCGGTTAAGGACGTTGGCGCTCAACGGGAAATCCACCCCAGGTCAGCGAATTGCCAGTTTCGACGTCAAGAACGGCACCACTTCGTCCAGCGGGATCTCAATGGCCTTAGCGTCCCGGCGGCCTTTGTATTCAGCTCTTCCTGAATCCAAAAGGCGTTCGCTGACCACCACCCGATGGGGAATGCCGATCAATTCCAGATCGGCGAACATCACGCCGGGCCGAACCTTGCGGTCGTCGAGCAGCACTTCCAAGCCGGCTCCGCGCAAGCCGCGGTAAAGATGCTCGGCGGTTTGCCGGAGCCGTTCCGAGGTGGACATATTGACGGGCGCCAAGGCTACTTGAAACGGAGCCAAGGCTTCCGGCCAGATGATGCCGCGCTCGTCGTGGTTTTGTTCGATGGCGGCAGCCACCACCCGCGAGACACCGATCCCGTAACAGCCCATGAGAAGCACCTGATCCTTGCCCTCTTCGTTCAGCACCGTAGCCCGCATGGCTTCGCTGTACTTGGTGCCGAGTTGGAAGATATGGCCCACTTCAATGCCGCGGGCGATGCGGAGCGCGCCCGAACCCTCCGGGCTCGGATCGCCTTCGACCACCCGCCGAAGATCGGCGATTTCGGGCAAGGGCAGGTCGCGGTTCCAATTGACGCCGGTGTAATGCTTGCCCTCCTGATTGGCGCCGCAGACGAAGTTGACCAGATTGGCGGCGCTCCGATCGGCGATGACGGGAATATCCGACAGACCGATGGGGCCGAGCGAGCCCGGTCCACAGCCGGCGGCCTCGCGGATTTCGGCGTCGCTCGCGAATTGCAGGGGATGCGCCACCGCTTCGAGCTTCGTCGCCTTCACCGAGTTCAGTTCGTGATCGCCACGCAGCAGCAGGGCCACGACGCCGCCATGACGGCCCCTGACCAGCAGGGTTTTCAGCGTGCGACTGGGCTCGACGCCCAAAAACCCGCTGACCGCCTCGATGCTGTGTTGGCCAGGGGTGTCCACGAGGCTGAGGGCTTGGGGCGCCTCGTTCGCCGCTGGCAAGGCCACGGCCTCCGCCATCTCCACGTTGGCCGCGTAACCGCCTTGATCGGAAAAGGCAATGGCGTCCTCGCCGGAATCGGCCAGAACGTGGAACTCGTGGGACAGGTTTCCCCCAATGGCGCCGGTGTCGGCCAATACCGCTCGGAATTCCAGGCCCAGGCGCTTGAAGATGCGCGAGTAGGCCGCGTACATCGCCTCATAGGTTTCTTGGAGCGATGCCTCATTCAAATGGAAAGAGTAGGCGTCCTTCATCAGAAATTCGCGGGCGCGCATCACCCCGAATCGCGGCCGCACCTCGTCCCGGAACTTCATCTGGATCTGGTAATAGTTGACCGGCACCTGCTTGTAGCTCTTGATTTCGTTCCGCACCAGGTCGGTGATGATTTCCTCGTGGGTGGGCCCCAGGCAGAAATCCCGCTCGTGGCGGTCCTTGAACCGGCACAGTTCCGGTCCGAACACGCTCCAACGCCCCGACTCCTGCCAGAGTTCCGCCGGCTGCACCACCGGCATGAGAACCTCCAAGGCTCCGGCGCGGTCCATCTCTTCACGGACCACCGTTTCGACCTTGCGCAGCACCTTTAGTCCCAACGGCAGCCAAGTGTAAAGGCCGGCGGCGAGTTTTCGGATCAGGCCAGCGCGCAGCATCAGCGTATGGCTGACGATTTCGGCGTCGGTGGGAGTTTCCTTGAGAGTGTTAAGCGGGAATTGGCTGGTGCGCATGATGAGTGGATAAAAATAGGACGTAGGATTTTCGGTATTGTACCTTTTGCCGTCGGCTGGCGTTAACCGGAGTGCGCTGGCGGGGAGAATCAATTCGAACTCGGAACGCTCCAAGCTTGCATAATGCCGTCTGATGTGGTTTGTTCCGGGAAATTTCCTCGAGGATCTATCCTTTGCTTTCGCTAATATGTGGCTACAAAAAACTCTGGTTTTGAAGACAAGGCCCCGCGGATTTCATTTGATAACCGGGGAGCTGCTCGCTCAGCTGCCCGAGCTGAAGCGATTCCGGCTCGGGCTTGCCCATTTTTTTATTCAACACACTTCCGCCTCGTTGACGGTGAACGAGAATGCGGACCCGGATGTGCGCCGCGATCTGGAAACCCAGCTCCGGCATCTGGCCCCGGACGGTGCCGCCCACTACGTTCACCGTCTGGAAGGGCCGGACGACATGCCGGCCCACATCAAGGCCAGCCTGCTGGGATCGAGCGTGACCATTCCCATCGGGAATGGGCGTCTGCTCCTCGGTACCTGGCAGGGCATTTATCTAGGAGAGCACCGAAACGAAGGCGGATCTCGCTCAGTGGTCGCGACTTTGAACGGAGAGGTCTTTTAATGTTTAAGTGGAGCCATCGAATGATCCGATTGAAGGCGATAGTTTTACTGCTGGCTCTGCCCGCGTGGGCGTTGCAGGCGGCGGAGAGCCCCTGGGATCGGGGTGCGCCAGTGCTCGATAAGCCGCTGAACATCACGGTCTATCGAAGCCCGGCCTGCACCTGCTGCGGGAAATGGCTAGAGCATATGAAAAAGCACGGATTCATAATTCAGGATATTCAAACCGAGGACATGACGAGCATTAAAAAACAGAATGGCGTCCCGGATACTCTTCAATCCTGCCATACGGCCCTGATCGGAGCTCGGGTCGTGGAGGGACACGTACCCGCCGCCGACGTGCGCGAATTCTTGAAGCAAGATTCGGGCGGTTCGGGAATTGCGGTGCCGGGCATGCCTTCGGGAACGCCGGGGATGGAAATGGGCGCTCGGAAAGATCCGTTCTCAGTGCTGGAATTCGACCAGCGGGGAAACACCCGGGTCTTTCACAACTATCGTTTCTACTAACCGTCGCACACACGAGGAGCATTATCATGTTATTAGCTGGCGACGTGGGCGGAACCAAGACCATTCTGGCCCAGTACGAAAAGAGCACCGACGGATTGGTGCGGGTGCGGGAGAGGATCTTCGCGAGTGCGGACCATGCCTCGCTGGACGAGATCGTGACCGAGTTCCTGAGCGATCAAAGCATGCCCCTGGAAGCGGCCTGCTTCGGCGTGGCGGGCCCGGTGATCGAGGGCCGGTCCCGAATCACGAATCTGCCCTGGGTAATCGACGAGCGCGTGCTGGCGGCGAGCACGGGAGTCGCCAGGGTCAAGCTGCTGAACGATCTTCAGGCCATGGCCTTGGGGCTGCTCCGGCTAGGCCCGGAGGAATGGCTGGATCTCAATCCCGACGCGGAGCCGGTCAAGGGCAATCGCGCGGTGCTCGCCGCCGGAACCGGACTCGGGGAAGCGATCCTGTTCTGGGACGGGATGAATTACCATCCCCTCGCGACCGAGGGCGGCCATGCCGATTTCGCCCCGAACGATGCCCTCGAGGACGGCCTGCTCGCTTATCTTCGCGGAAAATTTAGCGGCCATGTCAGCTATGAGCGGATCCTGTCCGGGCCTGGGATCGTCAACGTCTACGAATATCTGCGGCAGGCCCAGCACGCGCCGGAATCGCCGGAATTGGCGGTCGCGCTCGCGGCGAGCGAGGATCCCGCCCGCGAGATCAGCCATCATGCTCTCGAAAAAGGCGATCCCCTGGCCCGCCAAGCCTTGAGCCTGTTCACCCGCATCTACGGCGCCGAGGCAGGCAATCTGGCCCTGAAGTGCCTGGCCCGCGGCGGCGTGCTCATCGGTGGCGGCATCGCGCCGAAAATCCTGCCTGCTCTCACCGATGGCTCTTTTCTGGAAAGCTTCTGCGCCAAGGGCCGGTTTTCCGGCTTCTTGCGCAAGATTCCGGTACGGGTGGCGCTCAATTCCAACACCGGGCTCTTGGGCGCCGCGGATTACGCGGCACGTTGCCTGCTTTGAGGACGGATGGGCGGAACGATTCAAGCGGGCGGCGCGTCCGGAGCTTGAAGGCATGAGCCACCCGCGCGCCGTTTACGAGATACTCGCCGATTACGCGGCGCGGCCCGACCCGGTGCGCGAAGTCGTCATCGGACCGGTTTGGACCTTGTGCCGCACTGACCAGGGTGTCGGTCTCGCCATGAGCCCGCAAGTCCCCACCCGCACCCTCAACTGGCCGGGCACCCTGTGCGGCCGGCCGGTGGCCGAGCTCGCCGCCTGGCTTACAGCCTGGGAGCCCTATCAGGCCACGGTGGGCATGGCGGCCACCAATGCGGCGCTGGCCGATCTCGCGCCGCCGCCGGAATTCACCAGGGTCGCGCCCGGCCCGCTGCTTCCGCCCAATCTCTCCGTGTTCGAGCATTTCCTGCCGGCACTCGCTGACCAGCGGGTGGTCGTGGTTGGCCGCTATCCCGGCCTCGCTCGATTGGCCGAGCATTGCCGGCTCAGCGTCTTGGAGCGTCACCCCGGGGCCGACGATTTTCCAGACCCCGCCTGCGAATTCCTCCTGCCGGAAGCCGATTGGGTATTCCTGACCGGGAGCTCCCTCACCAACAAGACTTTTCCGCGGTTGGCGGAACTGTCCCGCGCCGCGCGAACGGTGCTGATGGGGCCCACCGTGCCTTGGCTGCCGGAACTGATCGATTTCGGCATCGATGCGCTGGCCGGCATCGAGGTGATCGATCCCGAAGCCCTGCGCCGAACCGTGGCGGAGGGGGGCGGCGTTCGCATCTTCGAGGGCCCGGTGGGCTATCGGCTGGCGGAACTAGGGGATGCCCATTGTCTGGCCTGGCTGAAGCAGCGGATCGCGGAGGTTTTCGCTGAAAAGGAGAAATTGAGCGCCAGCATGGACCAGTGGTATCGGGAGAGAGCCGATCGTTTTCCAGAATTCGACCGCCTCGAAAGCGCACACCGGCGGCTGTCCCGTTTGGACACGACCTATAAAAAGCTCTGGGACGCAAGGCGGCAGAGTTCTAGAGTATCTAAAAAAAACCGCGAAATGGCTGTCTGAACCCATTTCGCGGCACAACATGGCGAACGCCAAACCGTTCAATGCCCCAAGGGCGGTCGTCTACTTCGCCAAAATCCCTCCCAATCGACCATTCCCTTCTTACGCCGAACAGGGCGCCATCGCGCCCGACGATAGCTTAAGGCTGGAGCCTTCCTGGCTCCGGCGCAGCAGAGCGGAAATCTCGCGGTTGCATTTGCCGCAGCCGGCGCCGGCCTTGAGGCACGCGGTGATTTCCCGCCGGGTGCACAAGCCGCGCTGTATGGCCTCGCAGATTTGAGTCTCGGTGACCGCCTTGCAGATGCAGATATACATGCGGATGTCTCGGGTCATCGTCCACTGAAAGCTGTCTGTAAACAGACCTCAAGCACGAGGTATGCCATTCATCAATTTCCTTGGTAAACCAACTAAGAATGAGAATTCCTACCATCCAAGCCCCACGGGAGGGCCTGTCGGGTTTATTACGAAGTTTGGATGAAGCGAGGATTTTTGTAGCGAAGCCGACAAAGGGGCGGGTCAAGAGCTTAAAGGGGGGCGAAAAGGGTGGATGAAGTGGGGAAAGGCTAAGTAAAGCCCAGGCCCCGGAGCCTTGGCGGCAAACGCCACCGGCAAGCTCCCAAGTGTTCCAAAAGGCAGGCTCCCTGAGTCGTTTTGTTGGGAACATGACAAACGCGAATTTCCGATGATGCCGAACAATTCTATAAGAATCAAAATGTTATGATTTAACTCGGGATGGCATAAGGCTTGCAAAATATGCTGCAAGACTGGCCCATCGAGGCAAGCGGTCCGGTTCTTGATTCTGGCGAATCCGGAGAAACGATGCCCATGAAATTACCGATTTATCTCGACTATTCGGCGACCACGCCGGTCGACCCGCGCGTTGCGGAAAAGATGATTCCCTTTCTGACGGACGCGTTCGGCAATCCCGCCAGCCGCTCCCACAGCTTCGGCTGGACCGCCGAGAAGGCGGTGGAGAATGCGCGGGAGGAGGTTGCGAAACTGGTCAATGCCGATCCCAGGGAAATCATCTGGACCTCCGGCGCGACCGAATCCGACAATCTCGCGATCAAGGGCGCGGCTCACTTCTACGAGACGCGAGGCCGCCATCTCATCACCGTCAAGACCGAGCACAAGGCGGTCCTCGACACCATGCGCGAGCTCGAAACCCAAGGCTTCGAAGTCACCTATCTCGATCCCCTGCCCAACGGCCTTGTGGATCTGGAGTCCTTCCGGACGGCGATTCGCCCCGACACCATTCTCGCCTCGGTCATGCACGTCAATAACGAAATCGGCGTGGTGCAGGATATCGCCGCCATCGGCGCGATCTGCCGCGAGCATCGCGTGATCTTCCACGTCGATGCCGCCCAATCCACCGGCAAGGTCGACATCGACCTGCAAGCCCTGCCGGTCGATTTGATGTCTTTTTCCGCCCACAAAACCTACGGACCCAAGGGCATCGGCGCGCTGTACGTGCGCCGTCAGCCGCGGGTGCGCCTCAAGGCCATGATGCACGGCGGCGGGCACGAGCGGGGCTTGCGTTCCGGTACCCTCGCGACCCATCAGATCGTCGGCATGGGCGAGGCCTTCCGCCTGGCCCGCGAGGAAATGACCGAGGAATCGAGCCGGATTCGGCGGCTCCGGGACAAGCTGCTCGCCGCCATCCGCGATATCGAAGAGGTTTATGTGAACGGCGATCTGGAACAGCGGGTGGCCCATAACCTCAACGTGAGCTTCAACTACGTGGAAGGCGAATCCCTGATGATGGCCCTTAAGGATCTCGCCGTCTCCAGCGGCTCCGCCTGCACTTCGGCGAGCCTCGAGCCCTCCTATGTGCTGAGAGCGCTCGGGCGGAGCGACGAGCTGGCGCACAGCTCCATCCGATTCACCCTGGGCCGTTTCACCACCGAGGCCGACGTCGATTTCGCGATCTCCCTAATCAGGGAGAAGGTCGAGCGCCTGCGCGAACTCTCCCCGTTGTGGGAGATGTACAAGGACGGCATCGACCTCGATTCCGTGCAATGGGCCGCCGCGCACTAGGCGGCTCGGGTCAATCTCACATCCCTTGGAGAGCATCATGGCGTACAACGAAAAGGTCATCGATCATTATGAAAACCCCCGGAATGTCGGGTCCTTCGACAAGGAGGAAGACAGCGTCGGCACCGGCATCGTCGGCGCGCCCGCCTGCGGCGACGTGATGAAGCTGCAGATCAAGGTCAACGAGGCGGGAGTCATCGAGGACGCGAAGTTCAAGACCTATGGCTGCGGCTCGGCGATCGCCTCGAGCTCGCTGGTGACCGAATGGGTCAAGGGCAAGACCGTCGAGGAAGCCTTGGCCATCAAGAACAGCGAGATCGCCGAGGCTTTGGCTCTGCCGCCGGTCAAGATTCACTGCTCGGTGCTTGCCGAGGACGCCATCAAGGCCGCGGTGAGCGATTTCCAGGCGAAAAGCGGGTTGAATCAGACCGGCTACGACATCTGTAAATCCGCCGCTTGAAGGAGGACAGCCCATGACCGCCCTGGTTGATATTCAAGATCTGACACCGCCATCCCCGCCTTTGATCTTCAGTCGCAACGCCGCCGCCAAGGTTGGCGAGCTCATCGCCGAAGAAGGCAATCCGGACCTGAAACTTCGGGTTTACGTGTCGGGCGGCGGCTGCTCGGGCTTTCAGTACGGCTTTTCGTTCGAGGAAACGATCGCCGAGGACGACGCCACCGTCGAGACGGACGGGGTAACCCTCATGGTCGATCCGGCCAGCCTGCAATACCTCGCCGGGGCGGAAATCGACTATCAGGAGGGGTTGGAAGGCTCCCGCTTCGTCATCAAGAACCCGAACGCGGCCTCGTCGTGCAGCTGCGGCAGCTCGTTCTCGGTGGCTTCGGGCTGCTCGGCGTCGTGAACGCCCCATTCCAAAAGAGAGGACAAACATGGCAGTGACTTTGACGGAAAAGGCGGCGCGCCAGGTGCAAAAGCACCTCAATGCCCGCGGTTCGGGGCTGGGCCTTAGGGTGGCGGTCAAGACCTCCGGGTGCTCGGGCCTCGCCTACGCTCTCGAATTCGTCGATCAATCCCAGCCGGAAGATCAAGCCTTCGAAAGCTTCGGCGTCAAGGTGGTGGTCGATCCGAAGAGCCTGGCCTATCTCGAAGGGACGGAGTTGGATTACGTGCGGGAAGGCTTGACCGAGGGCTTCAAGTTCAACAATCCCAACGTCAAGAACCAGTGTGGTTGCGGCGAGAGTTTCAACGTTTAGGAGCGGCCCCATGATTTCGGCGGCGACTCGCGATTATTTCGAGCTGTTCCAATTGCCCCCGGTGTTTCAGCTGGATATTGACCGGCTCGATATCCACTATCGGGAGATTCAAAGTCGCGTGCATCCCGACAAGGCCGCGCATTTGAGCGATGGCGAGAAGCGCTTGTTCCTGCAATGGGCGACTCTCGCCAACGAGGCTTACCGGACCTTGCGGCGGCCCCTGGACAGGGCGCGTTATCTCCTCCAGATCCATGGCGTCGAGACCGGCGAAGAGGACAACACGGCCATGCCGGCGGAGTTTCTGCTGGAACAGATCGAGTGGCGCGAGGAGTTGCAAGAGGCACAGGCCCGCCGCAGCCAGCCGGCGCTGGACAGGCTATCGGTGCGGCTCCGGCGGGAGATGAATGCTCTGTTGGATTCGCTCGCCACCTTGCTCGACGTCGAGCGCCGCCACTCGGCGGCGGCCGAGGTCGTGCGCCGCCTGGCGTTTCTCGAAAAGCTCGGCCGCGATCTCGATCAGGCCCAAGCCGAATTGGAGGCATGATGCTGTTGCAAATTTCCGAGCCCGGCGCTAAGCCTTCGGCCCGACCGCGTCGACTGGCGGTGGGCATCGATCTTGGCACCACTCATTCGCTGGTCGCCATCGTCCAGGACGATCGTCCGATTGTGCTCGAGGACTGGCAGGGCCGGGTGCTCTTGCCTTCCGTGGTGCACTACCACGCCGACCGGCGGGTGGAGGTCGGCTACGAGGCCGGCGCCTGGCAGAGCGACGATCCCGAGAACACCTTCATTTCGATCAAGCGCTACATGGGCCGAGGCCGCGGGGACGTGCCGGAGCGCCAGGGCATTCCCTACCGCTATGCCGATACTTCCGGCATGGTCCAGTTCGAGACCCGCGCGGGGCGGGTGAGCCCGGTGGAGGTGTCGGCAGAGATTCTGAAGGCGCTTCGCGAGCGAGCGGTGCGGGCGCTCGGCAGCGAGCTCGACGGCGCGGTCATCACGGTGCCCGCCTATTTCGACGAGGCTCAGCGGCAGGCCACCAAGGATGCCGCCAAGCTCGCCGGACTCGAGGTATTCCGGCTGTTGAACGAGCCCACCGCCGCCGCCGTGGCCTACGGGCTCGACCAAGGAGCCGAGGGCGTGTATGCGGTATACGACCTGGGTGGTGGCACCTTCGACATTTCCATACTCAAGCTCACCCGGGGCGTCTTCGAAGTGCTCTCGACCAACGGCGACCCGGCCTTGGGGGGCGATGATTTCGATCACGCCATCTATGACTGGCTGCTCCAGGACACCGGCATTCCAGCGCCTGCGGCGGGGGATGCGCGGCGGCTCCTGGCGGCGGCGCGCGCCGCCAAGGAGCGTCTTTCCGAACAAGCCCGGACGCGGGTGACCGTTCCGCTGTCCAACGGCTCCACGGTGGAGCGGACCCTCACCTGCGAAACCTTCGAGGCCCTGACCGAGGCGCTGGTGAAGCGCACCCTGGCGCCGGTGCGGAAGGCCTTGCGCGATGCCGATCTCGCCATTGGCGAGATCAAGGGCGTCGTCCTGGTGGGCGGTGCCACCCGCATGCCCTGCATTCGCAAGGCGGTGGCCGAATTCTTCGGCCAGGCGCCGCTTTCCGATCTGGACCCGGACCGGGTGGTCGCCATCGGCGCGGCCCTGCAAGCGAATGTTCTGGCCGGCAACCGCGCCGGCGACGATTGGCTGTTGCTCGATGTGATCCCGCTGTCTCTCGGCATCGAGACGATGGGCGGGCTCGCCGAGAAGATCATTCCCCGGAACGCCACCCTGCCGGTGGCGCGCGCCCAGGAATTCACGACCTGGAAGGATGGCCAGACCGCCATGAGCATCCACGTGGTGCAGGGCGAGCGCGAGTTGGTCAGCGAGTGCCGCTCGCTGGCGCGGTTCGAGCTGCGCGGCATTCCGCCCCTGGTGGCCGGAGCCGCCCGCGTCCGGGTCACCTTCCAGGTGGACGCCGACGGCCTCTTGAGCGTGTCGGCCATGGAACAGACCAGCGGGATCGAGGCTAAGATCGAGGTCAAGCCGTCCTACGGCCTGAACGATGGCGACATCGCCCGCATGATCGAGGATTCCTACCGCCACGCCCAGGACGACATCGCGGCCCGGCGCCTCGGCGAACAGAAGGTCGAGGCGGCGCGGCTGATCGAGGCGACCGAGGCGGCCTTGGCGGCGGATGGCGCGCTCTTGTCCGAGGATGAACGGAGTGTGATCAGGCGGCATGTTGAGGCACTGCGGGAAGTCGCCGAGGGCTCCGACTGGGAAGCCATCAAGCGCGCCTCCGACGCCTTGAACGACGCCAGCACCGAATTTGCCGGGCGGCGGATGGACTACAGCATCAAGACCGCGCTGACCGGCCAGAAACTCGAGGAATTGCAGGTCTGACCATGCCCAACATCACCGTCCTGCCGCACGCCGAACTCTGTCCGGAAGGCGCCGTCATCAAGGCGCGCAAGGGCCAAACCCTCTGCGAGGCCCTGCTCGCGGCCCACATCGAGATCGAGCACGCCTGCGAGCATGCCTGCGCCTGCTCCACCTGCCACGTCATCGTGCGGGAAGGCTTCGCCACGCTAGACGAGCCCGACGAGGCCGAGGAAGACATGCTGGATCGCGCCTGGGGCCTTGAACCTTGTTCCCGGCTGGCCTGCCAGGCCTTTGTCAAGGGTGCCGATCTGACCATCGAGATTCCCCGTTACAGCCGGAATCTCGCCAAAGAAAGGAAGGCTTGAGGATGAACCCGGGGCAGATCATCGTCAACGACACTACCCTTCGGGACGGCGAACAGACCGCCGGAGTCGCCTTCAACGCCGAGGAAAAGCTCGCCATCGCTCGCGCCCTGGCCGAAGCCGGCGTGCCGGAGATGGAAATCGGCATTCCGGCCATGGGGCCGGAGGAACGCGAGATCATCGCCGCCATCGCGGGGCTGGGCCTGCCTTCGCGGCTCATGGTCTGGGGCCGGATGTGCGAGGCCGATCTCGAAGCGGCCACGGGCTGCGGCGCCCATTGGGTCAATTTGTCGATTCCGGTTTCGGACATCCAGCTGCGCTACAAGCTCGGGCGCGATCGCGACTGGGCGATCGCCACGGTGGACCGTTACGTTCGGCGCGCCCGCGACAGCGGCCTGGAAGTCTGTGTGGGAAGCGAGGACGCTTCCCGCGCCGACCCGGATTTTCTTCTCAGGGTGGCCGACACCGCCGAGCGGGCCGGCGCCCGCCGGCTCCGGTTCGCCGACACCCTAGGGCTCCTGGATCCGGTCTCCGCTTTCGAGCGTATCCGGCGCCTCGTGGAAGCCGTGGATCTCGACATTGAAATGCACGCCCACAACGATTTCGGCCTGGCGACCGCCAATACCCTGCTGGCCGTCCAGGCCGGGGCGAGCCATGTCAACACCACCGTCAACGGTCTCGGCGAACGGGCCGGCAATGCGGCCCTTGAGGAAACCGTCATGGCCCTGCACCAGTTGTACCGGCGGCCCACCGGGATCGACGTGAGCCGGTTCGGCGCGATCTCGGAACTCGTGGCGCGGGCCTCGGGGCGGCCGGTGGCCGTCAACAAGAGCATCGTCGGGGAGGCCGTGTTCACTCACGAGGCGGGCATTCATGTCGATGGCCTTCTCAAGAACGTGCTCAATTATCAGGGCGTGAATCCCAAGGAACTGGGCCGCGAGCATCGGCTGGTATTGGGCAAGCATTCGGGAGCGCGCGCCGTCGTCCAACGCTACCGCGAGCTCGGGATCACTCTGAACGAAATCGCTGCCGCCAAGCTGCTCCGGCGCATCCGCCTGCACGCGAATCGGACCAAGCGGCCGCCGAGCACCGCCGAGCTTCAGGCTTTTTATCGGGAGACCGTCGCGTCCGAGCCTCGTTCCGGCCTCGCGGTCTCGTGAACTATCACAATGGTACGACCCATCCCAGAGGCACAACCCATGCATTCCGTACTGCAACGCATCGAAGGTTTCTCGGCGGCCGAGGAGTTTTTCGATTTCTTCGGCATCGCGTATCGACCCGAGGTGGTGCACGTCAATCGTCTGCATATCCTCAAGCGCTTCAACCAATACCTCTCCAGGACACCGATCCCGGACGACCTGGACGACGCCTCGGCGTGGGACCTGTGCAAACAATATCTCGCTCAGGCCCATGACGATTTCGTGCGATCGAGCGCGGCTCAGGAAAAAGTTTTCAAGATCTTCCAGGAGCAGGATGGCAAGAGTGTTTCGCTCGACAGTCTGAAAACCAGTCTGCTCAGTCGCAAACGATCATCCTAGGAGCAAAATCCCGCTGGATAGTCCCCTGTCGTGGAAGAAAGCCACTTCACCCTGACCCCGAGGAATCACGATGGCTAAACCCGCCAAGCATGTGTTTGTCTGCGCCCAAGCCCGGCCCCCCGGCCATCCGCGCGGTTCCTGCGCGCAGCTCGGCTGCGCGTCGGTGTTGCAGACGTTCGCCCAAGCGTTCGAGCAAGGGCGGCTCTACGGGCAATTCGCCCTGACCACCACCGGCTGTCTCGGCGCCTGCGATTCGGGTCCGGCCGTGCTCGTCTACCCGGATGGCGTGATGTATGCCGGCGTCAAGCCTGACGATGTGGGCGAGATCGTGGCCGAGCATCTGCAAAAAGGCGTGCCGGTCGAGCGCTTGCTGGCCCCCGAGGCCGTGTGGAGCTGAACGGCAGGAAGCCAGGGATTCGTCATGCGCGAGGCGTTCTATGCGGGCGCGGTGCCGCCCCGGATCGGCAAACTGCTGGAAGACGCCATGGGCGCCTACGCCGATACGGCGCGGGCCGAGGAGTTGTTGCAGCAAGCGCGTCGGGAGGCGCCGCAGGCCTTGCCCGTATATTTTTCGCTGTACAAGTTTTATTTCTACAAAGGGCGGCTGGCGGAGGCGGAACAAGCGGCGCGCTCGGCTTTGGCCGCCGCCGCGGCGCAGGGCGGGTTTCCGGAGACCTATGAGACGCTCACCCCGGACACCACCGATTGGACCCGGCATGACAGTCCCCAGCATTTTTATCTTTTTTCGCTCAAGGCCCTGGCCTTCATCCGCTTGCGCCAAGGCGACAGCGAGGGTTGTGAGCGGTTGCTCGGCAAACTGCGGGAGCTCGACAGCGCCGATACCGTGGGCGGATCGGTGATCGGCGCGCTCGCCGCGGGACTGTGAGCGCTTTAGTTAAGAGGAATTCCGGTTTTTTGATCCACCAAAACCTAAGGAGGAAACCTACCATGCCCACCGTCACCATCCTGCCCTCCGGCAAGACCGTCGAAGCCAAGGAGGGCACGAGCTTGCTCGAGGCCGTGCTGGCCGCCGACGAAAACATCCTGCACAAGTGCGGCGGCAACGCCCAGTGCGGCAGCTGCCATATCTTCGTGCAGACGGGCCGAAAAAGCCTGTCGAAGATCGCCGCCACCGAGAACGAAAAGCTGGACACCTTGGTGGGCGTCGGCTCCAAGTCGCGTCTGGCCTGCCAGGCCAGGATCACCGGCATGGAAGACATTACCGTCGAATTGCTGGGTTTCGCGTCCGGATTTTGAGGCGCGAGATCTTTTTTCTTGATAGGGAGCTCCCATGAGCATCGAAGACACCATCCGCGAGCAGATCGCCTCCCATCCCATCCTCCTCTACATGAAGGGAGTGCCGGAGATGCCGCAATGCGGGTTCTCCGCCAAGGCCGTGGCGGCGCTCCAGGCGGCGGGCGTTGCCTTCGCCTACGTGAACGTGCTCCAGGCGCCGTCCATCCGGGAAAAGCTGCCCGCCATCTCGCAGTGGCCGACTTTTCCTCAATTGTTCGTGAAAGGCGAACTCATCGGCGGTAGCGACATCATTACCGAGATCGCTCAAAAGGGCGAGCTCAAAGCCTTGCTGGAACACGCCGTCGCTACTCCGACTACGGATTAATCGTCATGGAAATTTCCGAAGTCAGCCGATTGATCGAAACCGAGATCCCGGGTTGCCGGCTCACCGTCTCGGGCGAGGGTTGCAGCTTCTCGGTAGTGGTGGTCAGCGACGCGTTCGAAGGGCTGACCCCGGTTCAACGCCAGAGAAAGGTGCTGGCGGCGGTCAAAGAGCCGCTCGCGAGCGGCGCGCTGCACGCCCTCACCATGAAAGTGTATACGCCCTCGGAATGGCGCCAGGAGCCGCAACGCGCCGAGGCGTCATCCGGCTCTGGAGAATAATTTCAACGTGGCCGAGAGCCCTGTTATGCCGATCTACGATTATCATTGCCACCAGTGCGGCAAGGACTTTGAGCTCTTAATCAACCGATCCACCGTTCCGGCCTGCCCGGAATGCGGGAGCCAAAGCCTGGAAAAGCGATTGTCCCGGCCGGCTCCTCAAGACAGGACCGCCGACCTCCTATCCCGCGCCCGAACGCAAGCGGCGCGGGAAGGCCATTTCAGCCATTACGCCCCTTCGGAGCGGCCGCGCCTCAAATCATAGATCATGCCGATCCTCGCCCAATGTCGCGGTGATCGATTCCTCCCCAACCCGTGAAGTCCGCCATGAGTACATTTATCAAAACCACCGAAGACGGCCGGAAGGTCGAGGTCATCGGGACGGCCATTTGTCTCGCTGGCCGGAAAGAGGCCGATCGGCTGATTTCCGTTCACGAGCACCCGAACCGGGCCGCCATCCTGAACGCCGTGCCGAACGCCACCCACGTCGCCGGCCGCCTGCCACTGACGGCGGAGGAGGCGGCAACGGCCCAAGCTGCCCTGGACGCGGCGAAGGCCGCTTATGAGGCCAGCCCCCTGGGCATCGCGGAGCGGATCCGGACCGCCCAAAAGAATGCGATCGCGAACCGCGATTGATCTGCCCCGACGCGCGTTCGGGGCCGTTGTAATATCCTCGATAGGCTTTGAGAAACCTTCCTGCCAAGGCTAGGTTTTAAGCTTAAGAGGCGATCGAATTTCTTTGTCCAGGACGGGATGGCCCGGCTCGTGCCTGACCGCGAGGAGGGCGCCTCGCGCCGTGCTCGGTGGGAGGGCATTCCCCGGCGCACCGCTTGGAATCGTGTGCTTCGGACCGAAGAATCTCTCACCACCG
>CADDYU010000002.1 GCA_902810705.1 Methylococcaceae bacterium | reverse complement strand
CGACGCGCGTGCCCACACCATTGCTTGATCTTGCTTGTTAAAGAGCCCGGCCCTCCACGAGTCCCGCTTCAGCACCGTTAAGACAGACAATTCTACCAAATTCCTTTTGGCTGTCAAGGGCTTTGATCTTGACTTTAATTGCTCTCGATCCTTGACCGGCCTGGCCTAATTCGACAGAGCAGGTCATTATGCTGCTTGACTTAAGATATGTCAAGCATCAATTCAACTTTAGCAATTCTTCGCTTGCCGACTTGAAGTATATAGGTTTCACCGACGCGCAAGGCTAGCTTTTGATCCGCAATTTTAACGCCATTGATCTTGACCCCACCTTGCTGAATCATGCGATTGGCTTCAGAAGTACTTGCCGTCAGCCCCAAATCATTGATCGTGTTGGCGACAGGATAGCTATCCTTCGGCACCTTCAAAATTTTCAACTGTAAATCTTCGGGCATCAACTTTTGCCTGAAGCGGGCTTCGAAATCTTCGAGCGCTCTTGCCGCCGCAGCCTGTCCATGGAAGCGAGCCACGATTTCCTGACCGAATCGCACCTTGTACTCGCGCGGGTTGGCTCCTTCAATGCATGCCCTTCGCCACTGCTCAATCTCAGATATAGGCCTAAAGCTGAGCAACTCCATGTACCGCCACATAAGATCATCCGAAATCGACATTAACTTGCCGAACATCTCTCCGGGAGGCTCCGTTATGCCGACGTAGTTGCCTAACGATTTGGACATCTTCTGCACGCCATCCAGCCCCTCTAAGATCGGCATTGTAATTACGACTTGAGGCGGTTGCCCGTAAGCGCTCTGTAATTGACGCCCGACAAGGAGATTGAATTTCTGATCCGTTCCCCCTAGTTCCACATCCGCTTTCATTGCGACTGAGTCGTATCCTTGAATCAGAGGATACAGGAACTCATGAATTGCGATAGGCTGCCCACTCTTGTAACGATTGCTGAAATCATCCCGCTCCAGCATACGAGCTACAGTATGTTTGGCGGCCAGTTGAATGAGATCAGCTGAACTCATGGCATTCATCCAACTGCTGTTGAACATCACCAGGGTTTTTTCTGGGTGCAGAATTTTATAAATCTGTTCCTCGTAGCTTCTGGCGTTTTCAATTACCTCATCCCTGCTGAGAGGCTTACGAGTAATGCTCTTACCGGTTGGATCACCAATCATGCCGGTAAAATCTCCGATCAGGAACAAAGCCTCATGTCCTAAATCTTGGAATTGCTTCAGCTTGTTCAATAATACCGTGTGTCCCAAGTGCAGATCGGGCGCCGTGGGATCAAAACCGGCTTTAATCCTTAAGGGACGACCTTCTGAAAGCTTCCTCGTCAAGTCATCGTCACGGATGATTTCCGCCACGCCTCGCCGAACAATCGCCAACGCCTCATCAACCGACATATTCAAGATTCCTAATGTGGTCTTGCAAAAGCGGAATTTTAAATCAGGGGCGGCTTGAAGTCGCTCGGAAACAGCCCTAATGATGCAGTGATGTACGAATTTACTCGTGCGTTGGTGTAGTAGGTGTAGTAATAGAGGAAAAAGGTGTCTTCGACGGGAGGAGTTGGATTAGCCGATTTATTGCAGAACGTGACAAGGAGCTCAGGTGCTCAAATAATTTATATTTATTGCGAATTTACAGAGGCGCATGTCGAACATCTTAAGTTTGCAGCCAGCGCATTTCCAATATGCACATCCTCCAAAGGAGGAATTCATCTAAGCTTCAGAGACAATCAAACAGAAAACGATGAGCCACACCCACAGGTAGTGGTAGCATTGGGATTGCGAATGACGAATTGGGAGCCGGATAAACCTTCCGTGTAATCGATCTCAGCACCCGCTAGGTATTGAATACTCATAGCATCGATCAGCACTGTCACCCCATTCTTCACTACCCGGGTGTCATCATCATTCACCATCTCATCGAAAGTGAAACCGTACTGGAAGCCGGAGCAACCTCCACCGCTGACGTAGACTCTAAGCTTCAATTCATCATTCCCCTCTTCGGCAAGAAGTTCACTTACTTTCGCCGCGGCACTATCAGTAAAAGTTATGGTCTCGTCGCTCATCGCAGTAGCACTCCGCCAAGTTTTAAAACCATAGGAATTTTCTTATTTCCTACAGATTTAGTCAAGAATTTGATCTCTTAAAGATGGCGAGAAGCGGCCTTTTCCACCTAAAGCACATATCGCAAGGCAAGGACGTGGCGAGATCACTGGCTCCGCTTTCATTAAGCTCCCAAGCCTAGGTTAGGACCGCACCCCCGGATCTTGGGAGTGCGGTTTTGCGGCTCTCAAAGAGAGACTCTAACCATTCGCGCCATCGGCTCGATCATGGGATTCTCTCTCCAATTTCTCACTCTCCGATTCAACGATTTCATATTTGACACGAGCTAGCCCAGCTCGGAGAAATCCAAGCTCCATGGCAGCGCGTCGCGTGAGGTCGAGGGAGCGTCTGTTTTGAGGATGGCCGCGATCGTTAACGCGAACTTCGACGCTACGGTTGTTGGCGAGATTCGTAACCCGGAGCCGGGTCCCGAAAGGCAGTGTCCGGTGCATGGCGGTAAGACCGTTCTGGTCGAACCGTTCGCCGCTCGCAGTCCTACGGCCATGAAACCGGTTACTGTAATAGGAAGCAATGCCTGTATGGGCCGTCACTTCAGTCTTTGGACTTGCCGTTTTGGCATGACCAAACGTACAGAAAGATGCCAAGTAGATCGACAGAATCGAGTTTGGAATCAGTCGCTGCTTTCGCATCCGTCACCTCCGTTTTGGTTGCTAGGGAACGTTGCGGGCCCATCATAAACGAAGAAGCGAAAACCACCAACCTTTGTGGTAAAAACTTATAACATCAATATAACGCCTCTCCAAACCTTGCTACATTATAAAATCAGAAGATCAGCTCAATGTCGCCCATGTAAGGAATCAAGACTTCAGGCACTCGAATTCGCCCCTGGATGTCCTGATAATTTTCCATGACGGCAATTAAGGTTCGGCCAACCGCAAGTCCCGATCCATTGAGAGTGTGTACCAGTTCCGGTTTGCCGGTTTCCGGGTTACGCCAGCGCGCGCGAAGGCGGCGAGCCTGGAAGTCGCGGAAATTGCTGCACGATGAGATTTCCCGATAACCTCCCTGCCCCGGCAACCAGACTTCGAGATCATAGGTCTTGGCCGAGGAGAATCCAGTATCACCCGCGCACAACACAACGCGACGGAACGGCAAGTTCAGGCGCTTGAGGATTTCCTCGGCGTGTCCCGTCAATTCCTCGTGGGCTCGCCCTGAGTCGTCAGGCCGCGTGATCTGCACCAATTCGACCTTCTCGAACTGGTGCTGACGGATCATGCCCCGCACGTCCTTGCCGTAGGACCCGGCTTCGCTGCGGAAACAAGGAGTATGACAAACGAATTTGAGCGGCAGCCTTTCCGGCTCGACGATATCGTCCCGCACGAGATTGGTAACCGGCACCTCGGCGGTCGGAATCAGATAGAACGTCGGATCATGGACGATCTTGAATAAGTCCTCCTCAAACTTGGGGAGCTGCCCTGTCCCGCGCAAGCTATCGGCGTTCACCATGAAGGGCACGTAAGTCTCGATATAGCCGTGTTCGGCGACGTGCGTATCCAGCATGAACTGAGTTAGGGCCCGTTGCAGGCGCGCCAGCGGCCCGCTCAAGGTGACGAAACGCGAGCCGGTAATCTTTACAGCAGCTTCGAAATCCATCCCGCCCAGCGCCGCACCCAATTCGATATGATCCTTAGGCCTGAAATCGAAATGCGTCGGCTCACTCCAGCGATAAACCTCCCGATTATCGGCATCACTACGTCCATCCGGTACATCAGCGTCCAGAATGTTGGGCAAGCCAAGCAGTAAATCCTCCAGCTTGGCTTGAATTTGATCCAGCTCGCCTTCCATGCACTTCAAATTGTCGGCAAGCTGTTGCATCTCCGCCAACAACGGTTGAATGTCCTCGCCTCGAGCCTTGACCTGTCCAATCGCTTTAGAGCGCCTGTTCCGCTCATTCTGCAAGAATTGGGTTTGGCTTTGGATTTCCTTACGCCGCGCCTCCAGCTCGCGGAACATGCCGGCATCGAACTTGAAAGAACGGCGGGCCAGTTGGGCCTCAACCTCTTCCAACCGAGTGCGGAAAAGACGTGGGTCGAGCATCACGAATCCTTGGGTTGGGTTTTAAAATTTTGCCGAACCGTTTAGCCGAGCTTAGGCCCAGCCAGCCATAAACAGTCCGGAAATTGAAAAGGAAAGAGAATCGCCTGAACCAAGAGATGGCTATAAGGCTTGGCGGGCACCGCCACAGGCGATCGCCGGAAAACAAACGACATGATCAAGATCAAAGCGATGGAGTAATTTTTCGAGCGTTCGCTCGGCCTTCGCAGGCTCTTCAAAAAACTCCACTATCAAGGGTAAATCCAGGGAAAGATCAAGCAGGGACGACGGGTGCAACTCGCCATTATCGCTAAATCCGAGCACGCCGCGCAAAACGGTTAATCCGGCAATCTGTTGCTCGTCCCGCAAGACGCGCACGAGCTTATCGAGCACGTGCTCCCCCTCCCGGAGATAAATACGGACGACGGTGACCGGACGAGAATTCATAACAGCCTCCCTACGGCCAATCCCAAGCCCACCAAAACGGCGCTGCCCAAGGCGCTGATGGCAAACAATCCTAACAATCCACTCGTTTCGCCGCCTTGCTCTGAAAATGTCGGCAGTACCGCAAAGGTGGACAAAATGGTAATCAAACCGAGCAACACAATCAAAGTCATTGAGCGCGCCGATCCAGGAAGGTTCGAATAACGGAAGGCGAGCTCGGCCACTAAACCCGTCAGCACACTCCCGACCAAGACTCCCGCCAATTTGGCGTAGGCCAGTCCGTAACTCAACTCAGGATACAGCTCGGCAGAAAATAGACGGCGCCCGAGGATCAGGCCAATCCACACGGCCGCGAGGCACAGGGCGACGCTGAGAAACATGTTGATGCCGGCCTTCCAATAACTCCCTTCCTCAATGAGGAAAAAAGTTTCGATGGCAAACGTGGAGAATGTAGTGTAAGCGCCAAGAAAACCGATCAGCATCCCAGCCCGATATTCCACAGCCACGGGAAAACGCTGGAGCATCAGCTCCGTCAATAGTCCCATCAGAAAGGAGCCGGATACATTGATGAATAAAGTTCCATGCGGAAAGCCGCGACCTAAATAGGTATAAATAACATTCGCAATCCAAAAACGCA
Organism: Methylococcaceae bacterium; assembly: GCA_902810705.1. GTDB lineage: Bacteria > Pseudomonadota > Gammaproteobacteria > Methylococcales > Methylococcaceae > CADDYU01. The sequence continues at coordinate 74,462 of CADDYU010000002.1, read as the reverse complement.
TCAGCGCGCCGGCAGAGCCTCCCAAAGCGATGGCAAGTAAGGATTTCATGTTAGAAGCGCGCGCATGGACTCCCGACTAGGACTCCGAACGACACCTTTTTCAGTCACGATAACGTCGATCAAACTGGCGGGTGTCACATCGAACACAGGATTCCAAGCCGTGATGACGCAACCTTCACGCGTGAAATGCTCGTTCAGCAGTTCGCGCCGATCACGCTCCTCGATTTCGATCTCATCGCCCGATTCAGCCGGCCAGTCGATGGTCGAAGTCGGCGCGACGACCATGAACTTGACCCCGTGATGCCTTGCGGCCACGGCCAAGGCATAAGTGCCGATCTTATTCGCGGTATCGCCGTTGGCCGCAATGCGGTCGGCGCCGACGAGCACCCATTGCACCTTGCCGGATTTCATCAGATAGGCCGCCGCAGAATCGGCAACGAGAGTGGCCGGAACCCCGTCCTGATCCAACTCCCATACCGTCAGCCGTGCGCCCTGTAACCAAGGCCGCGTTTCGGTGACGAAAATCCTTTCAATGCCGCGTCGGTAGGCGCTCCGGATGACACCCAGCGCGGTGCCATATCCACCTGTAGCCAGCGAGCCGGTGTTGCAATGGGTGAGCACACCGGCCGCGCCTTCCAGAAGATCGGCTCCCAGCTCGCCCATGCGCCGGTTGGCCGCGACATCCTGTGCATGGATAGCCAGCGCCGCCTCGAGCAACGCTACGGAAGGATCACCCTCCGCTTTCTCTATCTCCCCTCGCATTCTCTCCAGCGCCCAAAACAGATTGACCGCCGTCGGCCGCGCTTGAGCCAATCGCGCCAAATCCACTTCGATGGCTTCTTTCCAATGCTCAGGATTCTCCCGATAGCGCTGGCTGGCCGCCAGCACCACGCCGTAAGCCGCCGCGATGCCGATAGCGGGCGCCCCGCGCACCCGCATTGAGGTAATCGCTGCAGCTACCGCCTCGGCGGAATCGCAGGTTTCGTATTCGATAGCACCGGGCAACTTGCGCTGATCCAGGACGCTTAAACAGTTGTCACGCCATTGCAAAGCGCGAACTGTATCGTTATCAGAAAAAGAATCGGGCGCTGAATTCATGGGTGCTTGGTATTTAAAACTCGCGAAAAACACCACTATTTTAATAATCCGCGAAGCCTAATAAAAACGCCTGGTGATCGAAACCCTACGTTAGTCTGCGACTCTAAGCTGGTCAGAAGCTTTCAATGAGGATGATGAATATGCTTCTTGAATGCTATATCTGGTGCTGGATTCATCTGCATCCCGGTTATGTGCTCAGAAAACTGGCCAAGTTGCTGGGACTTGCGGCCTTGGTATTACTTCCCCTTCTTTATCTTAACGTAGATATGGCTCGAAAGGGATTTACCCCGGTATCGCCAAGCACCGAGTTGCACGTTGATAAGCCAGAGACGGGCTATTGATGTTTTATACGGCGCTGCCGCACGGCTTCGAACAGGAGGATTCCGGTGGCCACTGAGAGATTAAGACTCTCGACTCGGCCAGCCATGGGAATGGCGACCAACATATCGCAATGTTGACGGGTCAGGCGCCGCAAACCTTTTTCTTCCGCGCCGATAACAAGCGCCAAAGGAATAGTCAGATCGGCTTCGTAGAGCGGTCGCTCCGCTTCACCGGCAGCGCCGATCAACCATAGTCCGCCCTCCTTCAACCAACCTAAGGCGCGAGCAAGATTGGTCACCCGGTAAATCGGCACAGTCTCCGTCGCACCGGAGGCAGTTTTGGCCACCGTGGCTGTTAAGCCAACCGAGTGGTCCTTGGTCAGAATAACGCCGTGAACGCCTGCCGCATCAGCCGTGCGAAGGCATGCGCCAAGATTATGGGGGTCCTGAATCTGATCGAGCACCAGAAAAAACGGTAAATCACGAGGGTTGTCCAGGGCATTGCGGAGTTCATGTTCGCCAAGTTCCCCGGACGAGGCGAGTTCGATGACTATGCCTTGGTGCTGCCCTCCCTCAGCAATCGTATCAAGACGGCCCTTCCCAGTCGCTTGCACCGCTATTCCGAACATCGATAATCTTTCGGCGATAGCGACAAGGCGTCTATCGCTTCGCCGATCATCGATCCAGACGCTGACGATCTTTTCGGGGCTATGTTTGAGCACAGATTCGGCGGCATGGAATCCAACGACCCGGCGTCGGTTTTTCATGATCTCCGCCGCCGCTTGCGGACTCGGCGGCCGGGACCCGCCTCGGCCGGCTTCACCAGTTCGAGATCGATCTTGCGTTCATCCAGATCTACGCGCGCTACAATCACCCGGACGCTGTCACCTAGCCTATAGATCTTTCCGGTGCGCTCCCCTTCCAGCCGGTAGCCGATGGGATCGTAGTGGAAATAATCCTTCTCAAGGGTCGAGATATGGACTAGCCCCTCGATGAAGATGTCTGTCAATTCGACGAAGAAACCGAACGGCGTTACGGCCGAGATCACGCCAGAGAATTCCTCACCCAGCTTGCCCTGCATGTATTCGCATTTAAGCCATGCGACCACGTCGCGAGTCGCTTCATCCGCTCGCCTTTCGGTGAAGGAACAATGCTCTCCGAGGAGAACCATGTCATTGTTCGAATAGCGATACTCTCCCTTTTTCTTACCTTCAAGTCCATGGCGAATGGCCCGGTGCACCAGGAGATCCGGATACCGCCTTATCGGCGAGGTAAAATGGGTGTAGACATCCAAGGCAAGGCCGAAATGACCCTTCTTCTCCGGGCTATAGACTGCTTGAGTCATGGAACGCAACAGTACCGTTTGGATTAGATGCTCATCCACTCTCCCGGAGATTTGATCCATCAGCTTGTAATAATCCCTCGGTTCCGGCTTGTCCCCTCCGCCGAGCGGAAGACCCAGTCGGCCTAAAAATGCCCGCAGATCAGCCAATCGCTCGAGGGTCGGCCCTTCGTGAATGCGCACCAAATGAGGGATTTTCTGGCGGGCGAGATAACGGGCCGCCGCCATGTTGGCGGCAAGCATGCATTCCTCAATAAGGCGATGGGCATCGTTGCGCACCACCGGCACGATCTTCTCAATTTTTTTCCCTTCCCCGAATATGATCCGCGATTCGGGCGTATCAAAATCCATGGCCGCCCGGTCTTCCCTCGCCCTTCGCAGCACCTTATAAAGCGCATGAAGCTCTTCAAGATGGGGCAGAAGGTCACGATGCTTCCGGCGCAGTGTCTTGTCACCTTCTACCAGGAGCTTGGCGACTTGCGTATAGGTGAGCCGCGCGTGGGAGCGCATTAGGCCGGAAAGAAACCGGGAGCGCAAAATACTGCCGTCGACCCCAATATGCATTTCGCAGACCAGGCACAGCCGATCTTCATGGGGATTCAGAGAGCATAGGCCGTTGGAAAGCACTTCCGGCAACATGGGGATTACCCGGTCCGGGAAGTAGACGGAATTGCCTCGTTTCTTAGCCTCCTCATCGAGCGCCGTATCGGGGCGGACATAGTACGACACGTCGGCGATAGCGACGAAAAGTTTCCAACCCTTGGCCGTTCTTTCACAATAGACCGCGTCGTCGAAGTCTCTGGCATCCTCGCCATCAATAGTCACCAAGGGCAGCTGGCGAAGATCCACCCTACCTGCACGGGCTTCATCGGGTATCGTTTCGCCTAGACCGGCGATCTCCACGAGCACGGCATCCGGCCAGCCGGAGGGCAGATCGAAACTGTGGATGGCAACCTCGATCTCCATGCCCGGCGCCAAGTGGTCTCCAATCACTTGGCTAACCTTACCTATCGGATCGCGCTTCTTGGTCGGCTGCTCGATGATCTCCGCGACCACGATTTGTCCCGGCGCCGCCTCTCCCAGATGCTCCTCCGGAATGAGGATATCGTGAGCGATATGTTTGCTGTCCGGAACTACAAAGGAAATTCCGCGCTCCTGATATAACCGCCCAACCAAGCGATGGGTTTTGCGCTCCAGTACTTCGATCAGGCCACCTTCCCGTCGTCCGCGTCGATCAACGCCTCGGACGCAGACCAGAGCGCGATCGCCATGCATGAGCGCACGCATTTCCTTGGACGATAAATAGAGGTCCTCTCCGCCCTCATCCGGTCGCAAAAAGCCGAATCCATCAGGATGTCCGATCACCCGACCAGCGATCAAATCAGTATGATTGACGATGCAATAGCGGTCTCGGCGGTTTTTCAGCAGTTGGCCGTCGCGTTCCATGGCGTTCAGGCGACGGCGCAAGGACTCAATGTCCTCGTCTCCGTCAATTCCTAAGAGCTCTGCCAATTCCTCAAGCTTCTGCGGCACGCCCTTCTCATTCATGACATGTAGGATCAGCTCCCGACTCGGAATGGGACGCGCATATTTTTCGGCTTCCCGCTCTGCGAACGGATCCTTCAATCTCAAATTTCTACCCTTAATGGAAGTCAAGTTGTTCCTCGATATTTGTTCTTTAATTTTTCTGAAGCGGTATTCTTGAGTTTAGATCGGCGGGAGCAAAATAAGCTCTTCGGTCGATTAAACCGACTCGATGAGGCTAAATCGTAAATTCTCAACTATTGACAAGCGAAAGTCGAATGAAGAAAATTGTCGTTCTACATACGGGGCTATTATGGAGTGGTAACACTCTTTCGCCGAGGTGGTGAAATTGGTAGACACGCATGATTCAGGTTCATGTGGGGAGACCCGTGGAGGTTCAAGTCCTCTCCTCGGCACCATTGCCTTATATCATTTTTTCCCCAAGCTCTTAGATTTGGCAATGGTTGGCTGCCTAGATAAGGCCTTTATATTGGCTTAAAAGTTAATCATACTTAATACGCATACCCGGTTCGGGGGCCTTTTCAATGGTTTTACTCGAACATCCCCTCTTTAATCAAAAGGGTGCCGGAGGATTATTGTCTCGTTTCTGTCGGGTCCTGTGGATAGAATATCCACTGGCACTTCGACCAGTTCCTGAATTCTAGCAATATAAGCCTTGGCATTTATTGGTAAATCTTCATAAGCGGTAATTCCAGCGGTTGAATCTTTCCAACCCTGGAGATCTTCGATAATCGGCTCGCATTGCGAGTAGCTTTCCGCACCGATGGGAACGGTATGGATTTCGGTTCCGCGATATTTATAGCCGGTGCAGATGCCGATCCGTTCCAACCCGTCCAGAACATCCAGTTTCGTCAAACATAGGCCCGAGAGACTGTTGAGTTTAGCCGATCGCTTCATCAGCACGGCGTCGAACCAGCCGCAGCGCCGGGCTCTGCCGGTCGTCGCGCCAAATTCCACACCCTTGGCCGACAGATGTTTTCCACGCTCATCGAACAGCTCAGTCGGGAAGGGGCCATTACCCACCCGGGTAGAATAGGCCTTCGTGATCCCGAGAACGTAATCAAATTCGAGCAGTCCCACTCCGGTGCCGGCCGGGGCGCCGCCCGCGGTGGTGTTGGATGAAGTTACGTAGGGATAGGTTCCGTGATCGATATCCAGCATCGCACCTTGAGCCCCTTCGAACAGAACATTTCTTCCCTCGGCGCCATATTGATGGAGTATGCCAGCTACATCTCCCAGCATCGGCTTGATTTGCTCGCCCAATGACAGAAGCTTATCCAGTACTTGCTGAAAACCGAGTTCCGGCTCACCGTAATAGCGGCTGAGCACAAAATTGTGGAAGTCCAAGAGTTCCCGGAGCCGTTCGCTGAAGACCTCTGGATGACAGAGATCGCCAGCACGAAGACCTCGGCGCGATGCCTTGTCCTCGTAAGCGGGTCCGATTCCACGACCGGTTGTGCCAATGGCTTTTTGGCCACGCGCCTTCTCGCGGGCCAAATCCAAAGCCACGTGTACAGGAAGAATCAGAGCGCATGCCTTGCTGATAACCAGACGCTCCCGTGTCGAAATGCCTGCCCGCTCCAGGGCCGAAATCTCCTCGAGCAACGCCTCCGGCGACAACACAACACCGTTGCCAATAAAGCAGTTGACTCCTTCCCTCAATATCCCCGAAGGAATTAGATGTAGGACGGTTTTTTGCCCATTGATAACTAGGGTATGGCCTGCGTTATGCCCCCCTTGAAAACGCACGACGCCATCGGCTCGCTCCGTAAGCAAATCGACCAATTTACCCTTGCCCTCATCGCCCCACTGGGTACCGATTACTACGACGTTTCTTCCCATTCTTGAAATCCGATAATGTAATTAACCCATTAATTTCCAATCAGCCGCTAAACCTTCACGACTTTCCATTCGTCGCCGTGCTTGCGGAGCTCTAAGCTACACCCCATCCCCCGGGCTCCTTGGGTCTGCCCAGGCAATTCCTGAACGACGATTTTACCTTCGGCGCGGAGATTTCGAATGACTTCGTAAAGATCAAAATCATCGGCAGCTGGCGCGAATATACTTACATATGGGATAGCTTCATCGCCGCCTGTGGACAGGCTCGCCAGCACCTTTAAATCGGCGCTGAATCCAGTCGCGGGCCGGGCGCGACCGAATACTTTTCCAATATCGTCATAGCGACCGCCGCGGGCAATCTCCCTGCCGTAACCCGGGACAAAAGCGGCAAATACCACGCCAGTTTGGTAATGGTAACCTCGTAATTCCGCCAAATCGAAATTTACCGGCAATGCTGGAAAAAGACGTCGCAAAACACTAGCGATCGCTTCAAGATCTGAAAGCGCCTGATTCACATATTCACTGGCGAATCGCAGTCGATCTCTGGCTATTTCAATAATGTGATCGGGACCGTTAAGATCCAATAAGGTAGCTAGCATATTCGAGATTTTCAGTTCGACTCCCGAGCTTTCCAGGAAACTACCCAATTCGGTCCTATCTTTGCGCTGCAATATCTCAAAAAGCTCGGCCTCGTGCTCCGAATCCAGACCCGCCTGGCGGGCTAGTCCACGGTAAATACCAACGTGGCCCAAATCCAGATGAACGTCCGAGATACCAGTAACTGCAAGCATTTCCAGCATGAGTCGAATGATTTCGACATCACTGGCATGACCTGCGTGGCCATAAAGCTCTGCGCCCACTTGCATGGGACTGCGGGATTTTTCTAGGTGATCGGACTGAGTATGCAGCACCGTACCCAAATAACACAACCGTGTCGGCAAGTCGCCTTTGGCCGTACGAGCATCGATACGGGCCACCTGCGGTGTCATATCGGCTCTAATTCCCATCAAGCGGCCACTGATTTGATCAATTAGCTTAAAGGTCTGGAGATCCAAATCATGCCCTGTCCCAACCAGCAATGAGTCGATAAACTCCATTAATGGTGGAATTACTAAGCGGTATCCCCAACGAGCGAAGAGGTCAAGGGCTTGACACCGAAGATATTCAAGATTTCTTGCCTCGTTAGGCAAAATCTCTTCGATTCCTTCGGGCAGCAGCCAACGATCCTGTGTTAACATTAATTAGGTTTTAGCCAAAAGACAAAAAGTAAGAGCTCACATTTTGTAGCGAAAGCCCTGTCGATTCGTGATACAAATTTAGGTATATATATAAATTACTATCCTTCATTTAAGGCGGCTGGCAGCAGATAGACCATTTATTTAAATTTTTTGAAATATTGGAAGAACTCCGAATTTGGTTCCAATATGATTAAATCGTTTTCGTCTTTAAAGGCTTGTCGGTAAGCCATCAAACTGCGATTAAATTGAAAAAATTCTCGGCTCCTACCATAAGCTTGGGAATAGATGTCTGATGCCGTGGCATCACCTTCGCCTCGCCGGATCTCGGCCTCCTTGTAAGCGTTCGCCAGCAACACTTCTCGCTGTCTGTCAGCCTCGGCCCGAATCCGCTCGGCTGCTTCGGCACCTCGGGAACGAAATTCCCTAGCCACGCGCGCACGCTCAGCCTCCATGCGACGATAAACCGAAGAACTGACTTCTTCTGGTAGATCGACACGCATTACTCGCATATCCATTACTTCGATTCCCAGGTTGTCGACAGCTGGATTAACTAACTTGGTTAAGACGTCTTGCATTTGCCCACGCTCGGAGGAAACCAATTCGCGAATTGTTCTCTTGCTGAATTCGTTACGCATCGCATCCTTGGTAATTTGATCCAAGCGAATATTAGCCTGGGCTTTGTCTCCGCCTACGGAGGTATAAAACTTAGACACATCATTGATTCGCCATTTTACAAACCAATCGACAATGACGTTCTTCTTCTCCGAAGTAAGGAATCGCTCTGGCCTCGATTCCAGAGTAAGGACCCTATCGTCAAATTTCTTTACCTGCCGCCACGGGGCCTTAAAATGTAAGCCCGGTTCAAAATCCGCTCGAATTATTTTCTTAAATTCCAGCAATATTGCCTGCTCTGTCTCGGAAACCGTAAATATTGACGTGATACCTATAATTAAAATAAACAAAGCCGATAGGACAAATATAATATTTTTATTTACCATCACTTTACTGTCCTCTCCCTTCACGTCCACGCGAAGTCGCGGACCGAACGCTCCGCACGCCGCTCTCTAAAGAGTCTTGACTTGTTGCCGCCGGAGTTTCGGCTTTCTTATCAATACTTGCTGGCAAATAAGGCTTCTGCAATTTGTCAATGGGCAAATAAAGAACATTATTCGATGCTTTGATGTCTACTAGCAGCGTTCCGGTCTGCTCGAATATGTCCTGCATGGCGTCAAGATACATGCGCTCGCGGGTGACGTCTGGAGCCTTTTCATATTCCGCAAGCAATTGCTTGAAGCGAGATGCTTCACCCTCCGCTCGAGCAATCGCGCGTTGCTTATAGGCTTCCGACTCTTCCAGAATACGGGCTGCCGCACCACGAGCTTTGGGCACCACTTCATTGGCATAGGCTTCGGCCTCGTTCTTCAGACGCTGCTCATCCTCTCGAGCTTTAATGGCGTCTTCAAAGGCATTTTGTACTTCATCGGGGGGTTGAGCATCGACTAGGCTTACATTGCTTATTCGAACGCCGGTTTGGTATTGATCCAAAACCTGCTGGATTTCGGTCTTGATCTCGTCGGCGATATAGCCGCGTCCCTCAGTTAACACAAAATCCATTGTATTTTTTCCAATGACAGCACGTTGGGCGCTTTCGATAACCTGCTTAAGGGTTGCATCCGGCTCGGCGACATTAAACAAATAGGACTGGGCATCTTTTATCTGGTATTGCACGGCCAAGCGAATATCAATGATGTTCTCATCCTGGGTAAGCATCAGAGCTTCTTTCGGCACCGACCCCGAGGATTGCTGGCGTCCGCCCGAGCGATAGCCGATTTCCAGGAACCGCTGCTGCTCCATATTAACCACTTCAACAGTTTCGATAGGAGCTGGAATATGCCAGTGGAGACCAGGGAGCGTAGTCTCAACATATTGGCCGAAGCGAGTCACCACACCCCGTCTGCCTTCATCCACAAGATAAATTCCAGTCAACATCCAAATGATTAGGCCAATGGCAATAATCAACCCGACCGTTCTCATCGGCGCCTTACCACCGCCTTGACCTGGCGGATTACCCCCAAAAAGCCGGCCGATTTTCTCTTGTAGCCCCTTAATGACCTCTTCCAAATCAGGGGGGCCCTCTTGCTGATCGCGACCACTCCAAGGGTCTTTTTTGTTACCGCCCGGTTCACTCCAGGGCATTTGAACGACTCCCATACCAAAATGATGTAGCTGCTCTGGTGGACACGAAAACCCGAATTATCTTCGAAAAGCCCAGAATGCACAAAAGAAGACTAAGAACATTGAGGCAATTGAACTTCGAAGGCAGGAACTAAAAACTGTGCAGCAGGATGCTCGCTATTAGAAGTGTTCTTTTAGTTCATCGGGATAAGCTCTAGCTTCTGCACTAAAGGCAAGTGGCTTTTGCCGACATAGCTCACAAATACGGCAAACTGCCACTCCTCAAAACTGACTCCACACGAAGCTTGGCATAATAAAATTGGCTCATAGAAATTTCACTTAGAACCATGTCAGCGGACTGATGAGACACTAAGTTATTAAGCCGCAGGCCAAGCATAGACTGGCAAGAGAGCGACTAGTTCGCTCTTTACTGTAGATCAGAATAGGGCGAAACTGATTCAGTCAGTGGTGTGTCTATTCCGCACTTTTCGCTGCGTAAGGCCGGCTTCCTTCGTGAGATCCTCGGTCTCGTCATCGAGCGACCCACTGGTAAGCGGTAAACCGAAATACCTCCGCCAAGCGTCTCAGCCTGTCGAAGGCCTATTCTTGGCTAGGCACAAGTTAGGCGCTCTGGGTTGGAATTTAGGACAACTACCAACTCCAGAAAGTCCAGTGCCCAATTCAGATGGTGACGGTGAATTCCACCGTAATCAGACTCACTAGAGAATCTCTACGCTTCAGTCAATAAACTTCTGCTTTACCTCTCGCTTTGTCCCACCTCGCCGGTTCGCTCCGCCTTTGAGCTTGCCTAAGGAGCCTTTAGTGGACCCTGATCAGAAACAGCATGCCTAATCCGAGCCTCTTTGGGTATCTTAGGCCAATAAATCGCCTACTCGGAGATTCAGTTAAACTTTAGCTTCAGCTTCCACGGACAGACGGCAGTAAACAAGAGGCTCCATCACTTATCAACGCAATCCTTGGGATCGAGGGCTGAACAAAGCCGGCTTGCGCAGCGGTAAGAACTGTTCCCTCTGCTCGAATAATCCATCCTGAACTACCGGAGCCCTCCTCTTGTCTCCCGCTCCCCGTGTATTTTATTCCCTCTTCGTAATGGTCTCTTTAATCTTAAGAGATATCAGAAGAAGTCACTGCACGCAGCCTGCTCCTACTGGGATTGATTTCTGATACGCGCAGATTCCAACTCCTTTAGAAAAGCTATCTCCCCTGGAGAAACTTCGATATCCATTGTCCACCCTCCTTTCCCGTCGTTCTCTTCCTTGACAACTCTGGCAGCCCCATAAAGCCTGCCTCTTAGGGCCGCTTCGGACGCCATTAAATGTACTGTCCGGCGAATCATCGAGCCACAGAAATATTCTCGCAAAGCATCCAACAATACAGGAAGACCAGCACCGGTTACTGCTGAGAGCCATATTTTGCTGGGCAACCCTTGCGCGTTTCTCTCAATACGAGGTTCTACACCCTCAAGCCTATCGATTTTGTTGAATATTAGGATGCGATTGGCCTCATCCGCACCTATTTCCTGAAGCACTCGGTCTACTTCCTCGATCGTTTCCTCGATCCTCTCATCAGTGGCATCGACAACATGCAACAGCAAATTGGCTTCAACAGTTTCCTGAAGGGTTGAGCGAAAAGCGGCAATTAATTCATGAGGCAAATGGCGGATAAAACCCACCGTGTCAGCAAGAACCAAAGATAGCGCTGGCGTTAACGAAAGACGTCGAAGCGTAGGATCTAAGGTGGCGAACAACTGATCGGCCGCATACACGTCGGAATCAGTCAAGACGTTGAACAAAGTAGATTTTCCCGCATTTGTATAACCTATGAGCCCAACTACGGGTAACTCGACGCGCCGTCTGGCAATGCGTCCTTGAGAGCGCTGTTTTTCAACCTTATCTAGCCGCTTTTGGATTTGGATTAAGCGTTTGGTAATTAGTCGCTTGTCAGTTTCCAACTGCGTTTCGCCGGGACCGCGCAAACCTATTCCACCCTTCTGACGCTCCAAATGGGTCCAGCCACCTACCAATCGGGAAGCAAGACGCCTAAGCTGAGCAAGCTCTACCTGAAGCTTTCCTTCAAAGGTCTGCGCACGCTGGGCAAAAATATCGAGGATTAGATCTGTGCGGTCAACCACTCTGACACCCAACACCTCCTCAAGATTGCGTTCTTGGCTTGGGCTAAGGACATTATCAAAAAGAACAATGTCAGCCTCGCGCTCCTTAACAAGCCTTAGGAGTTCATCCAACTTGCCTTTACCAATAAAGTGTCGAGAATTTATTGATCGTTTTTTCCCTACAAGTGCGGCTATCGGATTTGCCCCTGCTGACAGCGCCAACTCGCGTAATTCCGTCAAAGATTCAGTAGCACTTTGCTCTGCAACCTGAACCAAAACGGCTCGCTCACTCGTCTTTGTATTTTTAAACAAGAATTACGTGCTCCAAAATTACACTTTTATTGAACATGTTGCATGAGGCAGCACAGCTATGTTTCTTCTTCAAAGCCCTCCTGGGCATGTGGCAAACGGACTTGGCGTGCTGGAACAATAGTAGAAATCGCGTGCTTATAAACCATTTGACTTACAGTATTTTTAAGTATTATCACATACTGATCAAATGAGTCCACCTTTCCCTGCAACTTAATACCGTTAACAAGGTAAATTGATACTGGAATATGCTCTTTTCTTAAAGTATTCAGAAAAGGATCTTGCAAGTTCTGCCCTTTTGACATTTTATTTCTCCTTATTAGTATAGGCCGTATAACCTATTTTTGTCAGCATGACCAATACTACAACAAGATATTTGGCCAATTTGCCAATCGGATTTAATGATTCCCTTTATAGTTTTCCTTAGGCTCTATACTAGACTGATCCTATGAAAACAATTGAAGTGTCACCAATGTTTCTTTCTTTATGGGCAACTCGACTTCTATTCACAAGCAACTTCCACAAAGCTCGTCCAAAACGGCCCTGTGTATATGGGATTAGTCTCAAGAACGTTCGTACCATCATTGTTTGAATCTCGAGCACACTCAGCTTCTTCATATGATTACCTCATTTGACGGCACTGTGGCTTAATTCCTAGCACTTAAGCTGCAAGCACTTCCGACACAGTGCTCGCTAAACGAGCTGCCATGGCACGAATCTGTTGAGCATCAATACCCTCGACCATAATTCTAACTAAAGGCTCCGTGCCGGAAGACCGGAGCAGCACGCGTCCACCACCCTTTAATTCGCGCTGTATTTCACTCTTTACCTTTTGGATTGATTCAATTTTATCTAAATCAACCTTTTCCTTGATACTAACATTAATCAAACACTGAGGATACTTCTGCATGCCCTCTTTAAGTTCATATAAAGTCTTTCCCGTATTATACATTACCTCCATTACTTGCAAGGCTGAAATAATACCATCACCCGTGGCGATTTTATCCCTACAGATAATATGCCCGGAACTTTCTCCTCCCAGAGTGCTATTATTACGAAGCATCATTTCCATAACATATCGATCACCGACAGCCGCCCGCTTAAATTCAATTCCCAAGGCTTCTAAGGCATGCTCAAGGCCAAAGTTGCTCATTTGAGTGCCGACAACCGGTCCATAAAGCTCTCCCTTATCACGCCGTGATGTTGCAATAATGTATAAAGTTTCATCCCCATCTACGATATTGCCCTTGTGATCAACCATAATGAGCCGATCACCATCACCGTCCAAAGCTATTCCAAAATCTGCTCTCTCATCAAGTACAGTTCGAACTAACCTATCTGGCTTAGTAGCCCCTACCTCATCGTTAATATTGAGACCATTAGGCTGGGCGCCTATGGCTATCACAGTTGCTCCTATTTCCTCAAATACATGAGGAGCGATGTGATAAGTCGAGCCATGAGCACAATCAATAACTATCTTTGTGCCACTAAAATCTATTTTTGCTGGAATTGTACTTTTACAAAACTCTATGTAGCGCCCTGCGGCATCCGTCATGCGGAGTGCTTTACCTATTCGTTCTGAATTTACAGTCGTTATTTTCTGGTCTAACTCATCCTCGATGAGTGCCTCGACAGTATCGGGGAGCTTCATTCCATCTGAGCCAAAAAACTTTATTCCATTGTCATAATGTGGATTATGCGAGGCACTAATAACGATTCCCGCTTGCGCTCTGAATGTTCGAGTAAGATAGGCAACTGCTGGAGTTGGCATGGGCCCTAAAAGCAAAGTATTTACTCCAGCGGCGGATAAACCCGCCTCTAAAGCGGACTCAAACATGTATCCAGATATGCGTGTATCTTTTCCGATTAAGACGCTTTGTTGCGAGCCTTCACGGGCAAAAACCCGACCAGCTGCCCACCCAAGCTTTAACATAAAATCAGGAGTAATTGGGTATTCGCCAACTCGCCCTCGAATACCATCGGTACCAAAATAAATTCTTTTCATTTTTTTCCTGAACAAGACCAGTTTACTTCCACCATAAACATCTTTTAACAGGCAGCGATAGAAGACATTTAGATGCTTTCTCCCTTTAGAATCATTTATAGCCCTCAAAAGGAAGCCCCTGCCAAGATGGCAGGGGCTAATTGAGTGTTGGCAATAACTAATAAAAATGTAGGAAATCTAATGCTGTTCTGCGGCTTTCCCTATCCCTCCTGCTCCCTTAGGCTTGACTTCCTTCGGTTCTAATTCTGTGGCACCTCCGCTTGGAGGCGTCTCCTCCCAGCTCTGTGGCGGGCGTGGAATTCTACCCTCCATGATGTCATCAATTTGGAAACGATCAATGGTCTCATATTTGATTAAAGCTTCAGCCATTAAATGAAGCTTCTCCAGATTTTCTCGCAGCATTCTTTCCGATCGCTCATAATTTCGATCGATAACCGATCTGATCTCTTCATCGATTAGGTGAGCTGTTTCTTCGGAAACCATCTTGTGTTTAGTTACCGATCGACCAAGAAATACCTCGCCTTCCTCTTCACTGTAAGCTAGAGGTCCCAGCCGTTCTGACAATCCCCACCGGGTCACCATATTTCGGGCGATATTCGTCGCGCGTTCAATGTCGTTTTGAGCACCGGTAGTGACTTTGTCTTTTCCAAACACTATCTCCTCGGCAATTCGCCCTCCGAACAAGCTGGAGATCTGACTTTCCAATTTTTGTTTGCTTGCACTATATTGATCTCGCTCGGGTAAGAACATGGTGATGCCAAGAGCTCGGCCACGTGGCATGATGCTGACCTTGTAGACCGGGTCATGCTCAGGCACTAGGCGGCCAACGATAGCATGCCCCGCCTCGTGGTAGGCAGTAAGTTGCTTTTCCTCATCGCTCATAACCATGGACTTACGTTCGACGCCCATCAGGATCTTATCTTTGGCCTTTTCGAAGTCTTCCATGTCGACTTGCCGCTTGTTCTTGCGGGCGGCGAACAGGGCGGCTTCGTTGACAAGATTTGCAAGATCCGCGCCGGAGAAGCCGGGGGTGCCGCGCGCTAGGTATTCGACTTCCACATTGGCGGCAATGGGTACCCGCTTCATATGGACTTTCAATATTTGTTCGCGTCCACGAACATCTGGCAAGCCAACAACGATTTGACGGTCAAACCGACCGGGCCTTAATAACGCGGGATCCAAAACGTCCGGGCGATTCGTAGCTGCAATAACAATGATACCTTCATTTCCTTCGAAGCCATCCATTTCAACGAGCAATTGATTAAGAGTCTGTTCACGCTCGTCATGACCACCGCCTAGACCTGCTCCGCGATGACGACCTACAGCATCAATTTCATCGATAAAAATGATGCATGGTGCATTCTTTTTCGCCTGCTCGAACATATCCCGAACCCGAGAGGCACCGACGCCCACGAACATCTCCACGAAATCGGAACCGGAAATCGAGAAGAAAGGCACTCTAGCTTCGCCCGCGATGGCACGCGCCAACAAGGTCTTGCCCGTACCCGGAGGGCCTACCATGAGGGCGCCACGGGGAATTTTTCCGCCTAATTTTTGAAATTTGCTAGGATCCTTCAAGAAATCCACCATTTCCTGTACGTCTTCCTTGGCTTCTTCAACCCCAGCAACATCAGCAAATGTTACTTTTACCTGGTCCTCCTCGATAAGGCGCGCTCGGCTCTTACCGAAGGACATCGCTCCTCTGCCACCCGCTCCTCCTTGCATCTGTCGCATGAAGAAGATCCAGACTGCAATGAGAAGCAACATTGGAAACCAAGAAATAAAAATCTGCATCAGCAACGACTGTGACTCAGGCGGCTGCGCTTTAATTTCTACGTGATTTTCCAACAAGTCGTCCACGAGATGCGGATCTTCCGGAGGGCTGTAAGTCGTGAATTTTTCACCTGTACTAAGGATGCCCCGAATCAGCGAGCCCTCTATGTTAACTTGCTTCACTTGTCCTTCTTTCACAGCTCCAATGAACTGTGAATAGGACATGGTCGAATCCACCGATTTGCGGGAACCGAAGTTGTTGAATACCGACATCAGCACAACTGCGATGACGATCCATAAGATAATATTTTTTAGCATATCATTCACGATTTCACTTCCTCGCCGGACTAAATCCGACCTTTTATAATATAATTCGATAATACTATCAGGATATCATCCGATCTCACTTTAGAATTAGGTTTGCTACGCTTTAGCAGTTCACTGTCGCAAGTAGACCACCCTTCTAAACATTGGTTCCACGCCTCTTCATTTGTAGCGAGCGTAGCGAGCAAACTCCATATTTGTACCAAGTAAAGAGTACCGTAAACATTTGGGTCATTCGCAACAACCTGAATATATTGCCTCGCGGAACGGATTAATTTCCTTACTTTACTTCGAAATAACTCCAACATTCACCTATTTCTTTAGATTCATCAATTCTTAACATTTCCTCGGCATGCGCCAAAGTTTGCTGCGTTACACGGATGCCTCCCAACATGCGAGCCACTTCCTGCTTCCGTTCAGTACCAGATAACGGCCGAACGAAGGTTTGAGTCGCGTCTCCCTGGCTGACCTTCTCCACAAGCAAGTGATGCTGCCCTTGTACGGCAACCTGCGGGAGATGTGTCACGCAAAATACCTGCCGCCCCTCTCGTCCCAAAAGACGTAACTTCTGACCGATGATCTCGGCGATTCTTCCGCCAACGCCCGTATCCACTTCGTCGAATATTAAGGTGGGCGCCGTCTTAGAATCGATTGCCGCCACCTGAATGGCCAAGCTGATGCGCGATAATTCGCCCCCTGAGGCGACTTTCGCCAAGGGGCGCGGTGGCAAACCGGGATTGGCGCTCACAAGAAATTCGACCTGATCAAAGCCATGCGGGGTGGGTTCTTTTGCATCAAGAGAATGCACCTGCACCAGTAGGTTTCCTTGAGGCATACCCAGATCTCGAATTAGCGATGAGATCCGCTCTTGCAACATCATTGCGGCAGACCTTCGCCGCTCCGAAAGAGCCTCGGCCGCTCGTCTATATTCCGCAGTTATTTGCTCGAATTCGTCCCGAATGGCCTGAGCCACTTCGGAGCTGTGGGCGATAGCATCCAACTCATCCCGAAGTGTTTTCAAATGCTCGGGCAATTCTTCAGGGCGCCGCTGATGCTTGCGGGCCAATCTGTGAATGTCCGCCAAACGCAGTTCTAGCCACTCCAATCGGCTAGGGTCGGCCTCTAGACTCTCAAGCTCCCGGCGCAATTGCAGCGACGCCTCTTTGACCTGCACCTGAGCCTCACCTAATATTGCAACAGCACCCTGAAACTCGGGAGCCAGTTGACACACATCCTCAAGAGCATGGATCGCTTGCGCCAAACAGACGGTGACGGAACGATGCTCATCCTCGTAGAGGGTATTTAATTGGCTTTGTCCGGTCTCGAGAATTTTCCCGATGTTCGCCTGTAAGGTATGCTCCTCGACTAGAGCCGAATAATCAAGATCGGCGATGTCGTGCTGCTCCAATTCCTCGATTTGATACCGCAGCAATTCTTCTCGGGATGCCTGATTCCTGGCGGCCAGGACGCACCGTTCCAATTCCTCACGGAGGCTTCGCCAGCGTCGGTAAAACTCCTCGGTCTGCATCACCAAAACCTGATTCTGAGCAGCCTCATCCAGCAGCCGGCGTTGCTCCGCCGCCTTCAATAACCGAACGTGGGCATGCTGCCCATGAATTTCCACCAATCCCGCGCCTAGTTCCTGCAAAGCCTGTAGCGTTACCGGCCGGCCGTTGACGAAAGCTTTCGAACGCCCGTCCTGTCCTATGATTCGACGGATTAGACATTCGTTATCCTGGGTTAATTCATTGTCGTTCAGCCACTGTATCGCCGCTGGACTATCGATGAGGTCAAAGGCTAGATTAATCTCGGCCCGAGTTGCTCCAGGTCGAATAAATCCCGAATCAGCCCGATCGCCTAAAGCCAATCCGAGTGCCGTAAGAAGAATGGATTTTCCGGCTCCAGTTTCGCCCGTGAGTACGGTCAGACCGCTCTCGAACTCCAAATCCAAAGCCTCAACGACAGCCAAGTCGCGAATACTCAGGTGTACTAGCATGACTAACTGCGATAACCCGAGCTCCAATTGAGCTTGGCCCTCAGGATTTCAAAAAAATCGTAGTTTAGCGGATGCAAAATACGAAAAGACTTAACTTCTTTCCTGATCTCGATACGATCGGTAATCTCGACATCGGGAATGGATACGTTGTCACATACCACTTGCGCCTTGAATTGCTTGCTCGGACGAAAGGCAATTCCAATGATGCTTTCATCGTTAACAACAATCGGACGATTCGTCAAAGTATGCGGATTGATAGGCGCCAGCACGATTGCCTTGAGGGTGGGCGAAAGGATGGGGCCGCCTGCAGATAAGGCATAGGCAGTCGAACCTGTGGGAGTGGAAACAATTAGGCCGTCGGAACGCTGGGAATTCAAGAACTTACCGTTAATGGAGGTCTCGATCTCAATCATGCTGGTAGCATTCCAACTATGGACGACCACTTCGTTGACAGCGCTCTGCTGATATACGATCTCGCCCTCCCGAATGATTTTAGCGCGCAGGATAAAACGTTCCTCGGCGCTGTACCGGCCACTCAAAATATCTTCTAAACGAGCCGTGACGTCAGCCGGCGAGATATCGACCAGAAAGCCCAACCGCCCTAAATTCACTCCAATCAAGGGAGTATTGAATTCTGCAAGCAAACGGGCGGCCCGAAGCAGGGTCCCATCTCCCCCCACTACGATGGCAAGATCACACCGCTCGCCGATCTCAGTGATGCTGCCGCTTTCTGGCGTAATACCCTCAATAAAGCGCAGGCAGTCATTTTCCACAATGACTCGTAGTCCACGCTCCCGCAAGTACCGATAAAGCTCAGAGAGCGTTTCGGCGATGCGCTCGGCATCTGATTTGCCGATGAGGGCCACTGTCCGGAAGTAAGGTGACATCAATTTGGATTGTTGGTTCCCGAATTTTCGATCGAAGCTATCGTCGCTTTGAATGGACGATTTAAAAGGAACAGTATTGCCAAGAAAGCATGGCTATTCCGGTCTTCTTCCGAACGAACTCCGCCCGCTT
Organism: Methylococcaceae bacterium; assembly: GCA_902810705.1. Classification (GTDB taxonomy): domain Bacteria; phylum Pseudomonadota; class Gammaproteobacteria; order Methylococcales; family Methylococcaceae; genus CADDYU01. The sequence continues at coordinate 55,350 of CADDYU010000002.1, read as the reverse complement.
TACGTCGCTCCACAATTGTTTGACCACCATTCAGCCCGCCCAACCCTAAGGGACATACGACCTAAAGGACATACGCTCGTAAAGACAAGAGCGCCTATGGTATGAGCTTCTTGACACATTATCTAGGGGTTGCTAATTTTTGGCACTCGACCACTTAGAGTGCTAAATCCTGGTTGATTCATGAGTTCCGTCTCGAACCCCCTCCAGTTGAGCGAGCGTGCCCTGCACTTCTTGAAAGTGCTGGTGGAACGCTATATTAGCGAGGGCCAGCCGGTGGGCTCGCGAGCTCTGGCCCGCGAAGCGGGCCTCAATCTCAGTCCGGCCACCATTCGGAATGTCATGGCTGACCTGGAAGAACTCGGACTTATTACAGCCCCCCACACTTCGGCAGGCCGCGTGCCTACCGCTATGGGCTACCGGCTGTTCATCGATACCCTCTTAACGGTTAAACCCCTGCAATCCAATGTGATCCGACAGCTTCGACATGATCTGGATACGCAGGATACTCCCGACGAACTGCTAGAGACCGCCTCCAGGTTGCTGTCCGAAGTTTCCCATATGGCAGGTGTGGTGACCTTGCCCCGTCAAGAAGCGGTTTCTTTCCGGCATATCGAATTCCTTCCCCTCTCCGAACAGCGCATCCTGGTTATCCTGGTTACTAACGAGCAAGAGGTTCATAATAAAATCATCCATGCGCCGCGCCAATTTTCAAACGCTGATCTACAAGCAGCCGCCAACTTCTTAAACCGCACTTACGCCGGCAAGGATTTGGAGCTTATCCGCACGAGCCTGATCCAAGATCTCGCGGAAACTCGGGATAGACTCAGCCAGGCAATTATCGACGCCGCCGCTATCGCGGAACTCGCATTGAAGGACCGGAGCAGCCACCGAAAACCTTTTGTATTAACCGGTGAAATTAATCTCATGGACTTTTCGGAATTAGCGAGTATGGAGCGGCTCCGCAGCCTGTTCGAAGCCTTTCGCCAAAAGGAAGATATTGTTCATCTTCTTGACCGCTGTATCGAGACGACGGGTGTCAGAATTTTTATCGGGGAGGAATCAGGCTACCGGGCCTTGGATCAGTGCAGCCTAGTCACCGCCTCCTATACGGTGAATGATCAAGTCGTCGGCGTGCTCGGTGTGATCGGTCCGACCCGCATGGAATACGAACGGGTCATTCCGCTCGTGGATTTTACCGCCAAATTGGTGGGCGCCGCCTTGAATCATAAATCCTTGTCCCCATCTTAATCAAAAAGTATTTCTCAACTCGCGCCAATCCCCGGCTTGCTTCAGGGCGAGGCGGGTTTGTTTACGGTTTTATCGCATTCCAAGTTAAGGAGCTGTATAGATGAGCCAGAATGACGCTCTGCCGGAATCGGCATTGATCAAACCGGATGAGACCGAAAGTCCCGCTTCCGAAAGCTCTCGGGAAGCTGCCGAACCTAAAGCCGAATCCAGCTCCGGCGCGCCACTTGCCGAACAGTTAGCCGAAGCATCTCGTAAGGCTGAGGAGAATTGGGATAAATTCGTTCGCGCTCAGGCGGAACTGGAAAATTTGAAGCGCCGTTCGGAAAAGGATTTGCAGAATGCGCATAAGTTCGCGCTCGAAAGATTTGCCAAGGAGCTTCTTACCGTAGTCGATAGTTTGGAACTCGGTTTGCAGGCGGCCACCGGAGATAGCCCGGAGACGCAAAAACTCCGCGAAGGCATGGAATTGACCCTTAGGCAGTTACTCTCGGTATTAGAGAAATTCAACATTCACGGCATTGATCCTCTGGGAGAGAAATTCAATCCCGAATTGCATCAAGCCATGGCGATGCAGCCTACGGAAGCCGCCGCTCCCAATACCGTGGTGAAGGTTTTCCAAAAGGGCTATTTGCTGAATGATCGACTGCTGCGTCCCGCGATGGTTGTCATCGCCCAAGCTCCCGCACAGCAACCGAGCCCCGTTAACGAGCAAGCTTGAAATCGTAATGCCTGCCCCCACATTAATGCACAGGTTGGCAGTCACATCTAAGATCTTGACAAAATTGGAGAGAATTAAATGGCAAGAATCATCGGCATCGATCTGGGCACCACGAATTCCTGTGTGGCCATACTCGAAGGGGGCAAACCGCGTGTCATAGAGAATGCCGAGGGCGCTCGCACGACACCTTCCATTGTAGCGTTCACCCCCGATAACGAAATATTGGTGGGCCAATCGGCCAAACGCCAAGCGATCACCAATCCGAAAAATACGCTGTATGCGGTCAAGCGCCTCATAGGACGCCGCTTCAAGGATCAGGAGGTTCAAAAGGATATTCATCTCGTACCCTATAAAATCGTCGAAGCGGACAACGGCGACGCCTGGATCGAGGTTAATGGCCGAAAAATGGCGCCGCCGGAAATTTCTGCACGGGTCTTGATGAAGCTCAAGAAAGACGCGGAAGCTTTCCTAGGCGAGGAAGTCAAAGAGGCGGTCATTACCGTACCGGCCTATTTCAATGATTCGCAGCGCCAAGCCACCAAGGATGCGGGGCGAATCGCCGGGCTTGAAGTCAAGCGCATCATCAACGAGCCCACCGCCGCGGCTATGGCTTTTGGTCTTGATCGGAAGCACGGAGACATCAAAGTCGCTGTATATGACTTGGGCGGTGGTACTTTCGATATTTCCATCATCGAAATCGCTGAGGTCGATGGCGAGCACCAGTTCGAGGTATTGTCCACTAATGGCGATACGCATTTGGGCGGCGAGGATTTCGATCTAAGAATCATCGATTACATCTGCGACGAGTTTAAAAAAGAGAGTGGAATTGACCTGCACAATGACCCGCTTGCCTTGCAACGCCTGAAAGAGGCGGCGGAGAAAGCCAAAATTGAGCTCTCTTCGAGCCAGCAGACCGAGATCAATCTGCCTTATGTTACGGCGGATGCGTCGGGTCCGAAGCATTTGAACCTGAAGCTTACCCGCGCCAAGCTCGAAGCCTTGGTCGAGGATCTCATCCTCAAGACTAAAAGGCCGTGCGAGACGGCTTTGAAGGATTCTGGCCTCAAGCCCAGCGAGATTAACGAAGTCATTTTGGTCGGCGGCCAGACCCGGATGCCCAAGGTTCAGGAATTCGTGAAGGAAGTTTTTGGCAAAGAGCCGCGCAAAGACGTGAACCCGGACGAAGCCGTGGCCCTGGGTGCGGCCATTCAGGGCGGCGTGCTGGGTGGGCAGGTCAAGGATGTGTTGCTGCTGGATGTCACCCCGCTCTCGCTAGGCATCGAGACCCTTGGAGGGGTGATGACTAAGCTGATCGAGAAGAACACTACTATTCCGACCAAAACCAGCCAGGTATTTTCTACCGCCGAAGATAGCCAAACGGCGGTAACCATTCACGTCCTGCAGGGTGAGCGCGAAATGGCGCGGGACAACAAGTCCTTAGGTCGATTTGATTTGGCCGATATTCCTCCGGCACCGCGCGGAGTTCCCCAAATCGAGGTGACCTTCGATATCGACGCCAATGGTATCCTACATGTATCCGCCAAGGACAAGGCTACGGGTAAACAACAGTCCATTCGCATTACCGCGTCCTCTGGCTTATCCGAAGAGGAAATAAAACGGATGGTACAGGATGCAGAATTGCATGCCGAGGAGGATAAGAGATTGCACGAGCTGGTACAGGCGAGAAACCATGCCGACGCTGTAATTCACGCCAGCAGCAAGACTCTTCAGGATCTTGGCAGCAAAATCCAGCCGGATGAAAAGAGCAAGGTCGAAACCGCGATTAATGAGTTAAAGGAAGCTATAAAAGGCGACAATAAAGACGAGATTGACCGTAAAGTTCAGCACTTGACCGAGGTTTCGGGTAAACTGGCTGAACGTCTGTATGCCGGGCCGGGAGAAACCGCCGGTGCGACTTCCGGCCCCGAAACCCGCTCGGCCGACGAAAATCACAACGAGGATGTGGTTGACGCGGAATTCGAGGAAGTCAAGGAAGACCGAAAGTAATCCCAATCGGAAAGTAACCAGCGAGGTCGTCGCAAGACTTCGCCCTAATAACTTCACCTTTGCCGCGGGTAAAGCCCGCGGCACGTGGTTCTATGGCGAAAGAAGATTATTACGAACTATTAGGCGTAACTCGCAATGCGAGCGATGACGAGATCAAAAAGAGCTTTCGTTGTTTGGCGATGAAATATCATCCGGATCGTAACCGGGACAATCCCAAAACCGAAGAACAGTTCAAAAAGATCAAGGAAGCCTACGATGTGCTTTCCGATCCCAAGAAGCGGTCCGCTTACGACCAGTTCGGCCATGCTGGAGTTGACCCCTCAATGGGGGCGGCCGGTGGCTTTGGTTTTGGCGGAGAAAATTTCAGTGATATTTTCAGCGATGTATTCGGCGATATTTTTGGGGGCGGAGGCTCGCGACGGCGGAGCCGGGCACAACGAGGCGCCGACCTGCGCTACAACCTAGAAATCACGCTTGAAGAGGCTGTCGCAGGCACTGAAACCAAGATTCGGGTCCCAACTTTGGTCGTCTGCGAACAGTGCGGTGGTACGGGCGCTAAGAAAGGCTCCGCTCCGATAACCTGTCCCACTTGCCAGGGGCACGGCGCGATTCGGATGCAACAGGGCTTTTTCGCGGTTCAACAAACCTGCCCCACCTGTCACGGCACCGGCCAGCAAATCAAAGATCCCTGCCGCGCCTGTCATGGACAGGGCCGAATCCAGGAAACCAAGACTCTATCAGTCAAAATCCCCGCCGGCGTTGATACCGGCGATCGTATTCGTCTGGCTGGCGAGGGCGAAGCCGGGGAAACCGGCGGGCAGCCCGGCGACCTCTATGTCCAGATCACCGTCAAAGAGCACCCTATCTTTACCCGAGATGGACCGAATCTCTATTGTGAGGTCCCGATCAGTTTTCCGACGGCGTGTCTTGGCGGAGACATGGAAGTGCCAACACTGGATGGCAAAGTAGTCCTCAAGATTCCACCGGAAACACAAACGGGCCGTTTGTTTCGGTTGCGGGGCAAAGGGGTTAAACCCGTACGAGGCGGCCTAGCGGGCGATCTATTATGCCGCGTCCGCATCGAGACGCCAGTCCATCTTAATAAGGAACAACTCGAGCTCATCAAGAAACTGGATGAATCCCTAAGCGGAGGCGGCAGCCATCACAGTCCTCAGGCCCATGGCTGGCTCGATGGCGTCAAACAGTTTTTCGATAAGTTGGGGCTCTAAGAATTAAGAGCCTCAATCGGTCAAGCCATATTGGAGGCACGGCAACGCGCTTCCTTATTCGCAAGTATCCGCCTTGAGGAACCTACTATGATCCGAGTCGGAATCATGGGCGCTGGTGGCCGCATGGGCCAGGCGCTGCTCCGCGCCTGTTTTAGTACACCTAACATAATTCTGACCGCTGCCATCGAAAAAGAAGATAGTCCGGCCGTTGGTGCCGACGCCGGCGAAATGGCTGGCTTTCAGAAATTGGGCGTTCCGGTAGTCGGCAATCTCAGATCAATCATCGACACCATCGATGTGGTCATCGATTTCACCCGACCCGAATCGACGCTTACCGCGCTCGCCATTTGCCGGAAGCTGGGTAAAGGCCTGGTCATCGGCACCACTGGCTTTACAGCCCAGCAACGCAGCGAAATTGAGGCCGCGTCACGGGATATCCCCATCATGCTCGCCCCTAACATGAGCGTGGGCGTGAATCTGTGCCTCAAGCTCCTGGAAATCGCTGCGAAAGTCATCGGGGAGAGCAGCGATATCGAAATCATCGAGGCACATCATCGCCATAAAGTCGATGCGCCGTCAGGCACCGCACTACGTATGGGTGAAGTGATCGCCAAAAGCTTGGGGAGAGATTTGCAGGAATGTGCGGTATATGGACGCCAAGGGCACACCGGGGAGCGTCCACCGAAAAGTATCGGGTTTTCAGTCATCCGCGCCGGTGATATTGTGGGCGAACACACTGTCCTGTTTGCCGAGGAAGGTGAACGCGTTGAAATCTCCCACCATGCCTCCAGTCGAGCAACGTTCGCGAAGGGCGCCATGCGGGCCGCTCAATGGCTGATGAATCAACCGGCGGGGCTCTACGACATGCAGGATGTGTTGGGGCTCAAAAGTTTCAGCTAGGGTGTGCAGAATTGAGGACTGGAACATCCGCATGCAGCCCCGAGCGATCGCAATTTGGCTGCTTGTTCTCCTCCTCAACTTCTCGCCTCCCTCAATTTCGTCTCCTCCATCCCATGCGGCTATCGCCAGCGCTCATCCGCTTGCAACCCGCGCCGGAACCGAAATTCTTAACAAAGGCGGCAATGCCTTCGACGCCGCGATAGCGGTGAGCGCAGCGCTGGCCGTAGTGGAACCGGCGGGATCGGGCCTTGGAGGCGGCGGATTTTGGCTCCTGCACCGAGCCTCTGACGGCAAGGACGTGATGCTGGATGGACGTGAGCGCGCCCCCTATGCCGCCACACGAAGCATGTATCTGGATGCTGACGGCCAGCCTATTCCGGACCTTTCCGTTAATGGCCCATTGGCTGCCGCCATTCCTGGCACGCCGGCGGCACTAGTCTACTTGGCCGAGCATTATGGCCGTTTGCCATTAGCTTCAACTCTGGCTCCGGCCATTCGCTATGCCGAACAAGGCTTTCGCGTCGGAGAACGGCATGTTCGCCTACTCACCGCCCGAGCGAATGTACTGCATCGCTATCCATCCGCGGCTAAAGTCTTCCTGCGCGGCGACAAACCACCAGAACCCGGCGATCTTTTAACCGAGAAGGATTTAGCCGAGACGCTCAGGAAAATCGCACAGTACGGGAAAGCTGGATTTTATGCCGGCGAGACGGCGAAAAAGCTGGTCCAAGGCGTGCGGGCAGCGGGTGGCATCTGGACTTCACGCGATCTGGCGGATTACCAAGTCGTGGAGCGACAGCCCCTGCGCGGGTTCTATCACGGCATCCGCATCACTACTGCGGCTCCCCCATCGGCGGGCGGCCTCGGATTGATCGAAATGCTGAACGTACTTTCTGCCTATGATCTCGATCATCTGCCCGCCGTCACTCGTAAGCATGTAATTGTCGAAGCAATGCGCCGGGCCTACCATGACCGGGAGGAATACTTGGGCGATCCCGACTTTGTCTCCATTCCCGTACAGAGACTGCTGAGTCCAAACTACGCTGCGGGTCTTCGCACCACTCTCCGCCTAGACCGAGCGCTACCTAGCAGCTATCTTAGCCAGCCCGCGGCATCGGAACCCACGGGAGAGCACACCACCCATTTTTCGATTTTGGACAGGGACGGCAACGCCGTTGCCGCGACCTTGAGCATTAATTATTCTTTCGGTTCTGGTTTCATGCCGCCTGGCACAGGCATATTGCTCAATGACGAGATGGATGATTTTGCGGTCAAACCCGGATCGCCCAATATCTATGGATTAACCGGCGGCGAAGCCAATGCCATCGCACCAGGCAAGCGCATGTTGTCCAGTATGACCCCAACTTTTGTCGATGATGGTGAACGGTTAGGCTTACTAGGAACGCCCGGCGGAAGCCGCATTGTTTCCATGGTGCTTCTAGCCTTATTGGATTTCGCTAGAGGCACGGGGCCTGATTCTTGGGTCCGCATTCCCCGTTTTCATCATCAATATTTGCCTGATGTTGTCGAATACGAACCGAACGGTTTGAATGAGACGGAGAAGGACGGTCTTCGCCAACTTGGCCATCAATTGAAAGAGGTTGACCATCGCTACGGCGACATGCAAGCTGTGCTCTGGGAACGAGCCGCTAACCGTGTTCACGCGGCAAGCGATCCACGAGGCGAAGGATGGGCGGTTTGGAGATAAAAGAGCGGTTTGGACTTTCCCGCCTATCTAGCCAGTATTATTTGTAAATCTCACTTCAAGCATAAATCTAGCCATGAAAATCCAGATAAACTTTCCTCATGCTACCATTTTGTACATAGGTCTATTAAGCACTTTCATATTGCCAGCCAGGACTTGGGCTCATGTCATCAGCGAGGCTGACCACCATGCGTTTGAGCACAAGTTTGCAGAAATGTGTATCGAGAGAGAAAAATCTAAAACTGAAGGTACTGGGATTAACGAAATGGCTATTACGGAATTATGTCAATGCATTGCAAAGGAAGAGAGCAAGCGCCTAACGCTAGACGAGGTCAAAAAATTCGTGAGAGAAAACAAATACCCGGTATCGTTAATGATTAAGAGCAATGCGGCGAGCTATACCTGTATTAAACAGTGATTTTTAATATGCCTCATTGCAGAAATCTTGGTTTATCCCAATTATAGGGATTGGGGAAATTCATATATTTATTTATATATTCTTCTAACCGTCCCCAGCACTTCGAAGAGAAGCGGTTTCTCTTTCCAACTGCCCGATGGCGGCACGACTGATGTCATTCAAGCCGGCGCCTCCTTCGAGGTAATGATTAATGATAAGGCGGCGCATGCGAGGGTCCCAGAATTTCTTGATATGGTCGACAACCCCTTGTACGGCCGTGGCAGGCTCAGCGCTGAAGAAGCTGGCAATGTCGTTGGTCATTCGGACTAGATGCTCAATATCCATGGTTCTTCGATACCCTTATAATTTGCCGCACCACCTTAATTTATGAGGCGATTAACGTTACACTAGGAAGTGTATGGATTCTCAATTGAAAAGCGAAAGCCCCTCTTCCCCTTGAAGAAGGGATTCATGAAAGATTATCTAGCTTTTTGCTTATTTTTTATAAAGCAGCTTTATGGAGTAGCCGCTGTGGATGGGTGTAAACCGTATGGCTATCGTCACGGGCAAAAGCTACCAACGTAAATCCTGTATCTTCAGCTAGCCTTAGAGCGAGGCCCGTTGGAGCAGAAATCGCGGCCATCAGGGTGATGCCTACTGAAGCGCATTTTTGCACCATTTCATAGCTGGCGCGGCTGGTTACAACCACAAAGCCTGTTTCAAAATCGGTGGCTTTACGCGCCAGTGCACCGATGAGCTTATCCAAAGCATTATGCCGGCCAATATCTTCGCGAACCAGTTTTATACCCTCTCCTGGTACTATCCAGGCCGCGGCGTGCACAGCTCCTGTAATGCGGTTCAGTTTCTGATGGATCCGCAACTCAGTCAGTGCATGAGTCAATTCAGCTGCCGGCACACTAATCCCTCTCCCTACAGGAGGCGGCCTTCGCATAGCTTGCTGAAGGGTACGAGCGCCGCAAAGTCCACAGCCAGTACGGCCTGTCATATTGCGGCCCTTGTCTGCCATTGTTTCGCAGCGCATCTCGGGTATTCGTAGCCGAACTTCAATCCCTTCTAAGCGTTGATAAGCCCGAACGGACTCCACTTCCCTTGCGTTGGCAACGATGTTTTCGGTCAGGCTAAAGCCTAAGGCGAAATCCTCAAGATCCAGCGGAGTCGCTAACATGACCACATGCGGCTCGCCGTTGTAGAGCAGAGCAATCGGCGCTTCTTCAGCGATGTAATCTTCATGGCTGGCGTGGGTTTCCCCACGCCAGCGTTCGACCAGGCTAATTTGATAGCTGGGCCAGCCGAGCTCGGTGGCGGCAACAGCCATGCTGTTTCCTTATCCGGCGGCGGCCGTACGCTTCTTGAGAAGCGCCAGCTGCTCGTCGGTAAACTCCTGGTACTGACGCTGCCACTCGGAAGGCTTGTTGACTTTAGTGACTTGCACCGCCGTCACCTTATATTCCGGACAATTAGTGGCCCAGTCGGAATTATCTGTGGTAATGACATTGGCGCCAGATTCCGGGAAATGGAAGGTCGTGTAAACCACGCCCGGCTGAACCCGTTCGGTAATGGTAGCGCGCAGCACGGTTTCACCGGCGCGGCTCGTGATGCCGACCCAGTCCCCATCGTTTATGCCGCGCTGCTCCGCGTCGTGAGGATGGATCTCCAGACGATCTTCCGAATGCCACACCGAATTCATGGTACGGCGGGTCTGCGCACCCACATTGTACTGGGACAGAATGCGCCCGGTAGTCAAGATTAGGGGGAAGCGGCTGGTTGTACGTTCCTGTGTCGGTACATATTCCGTCAGCAGGAATCTACCCTTGCCACGAACGAATTGATGCTTGTGCATGGTCGGTGTGCCATCCGGGGCTTCCTCGTTGCACGGCCACTGCACACTGCCGAGTTCATCGAGTTTCTTGAAGCTGACACCGGTAAAAGTTGGCACGAGCCGCGCGATTTCGTCCATGATTTCGGACGCGTGCTTGTAGTTCATTGGAAAACCTAGCGCGTTCGAGAGCATTTGGGTGACTTCCCAGTCCTCATAGCCGGCCAGGGGCGTCATTACCCGCCTCACTGGCGAAATACGTCGCTCGGCATTGGTGAAGGTACCGCTCTTTTCCAAAAACGATGCACCCGGCAGAAACACATGAGCGAACTTGGCGGTTTCATTCAAGAATAGGTCCTGCACAACTACGCATTCCATGGCTCGCAGAGCGGCATGGACATGCTGGGTATCCGGATCGGATTGAGCAATATCCTCGCCCTCACAGTATAAGCCCTTGAAACTGCCATCCAGCGCGGCTCCAAACATATTGGGAATACGCAGGCCCGGCTCGGATTCCAAGGTTACGCCCCAAGCCGACTCAAATTGAGACCGGGTCTCGAAGTCGGATACATGGCGATAACCAGGAAATTCATGCGGGAACGAGCCCATATCGCAGGAACCCTGAACATTATTTTGGCCGCGGAGAGGATTCACCCCCACACCTTCGCGGCCGATATTGCCGGTTGCCATCGCGAGGTTAGCGATGCCGATGACCGTTGTGGAACCCTGACTGTGCTCGGTAACGCCAAGGCCATAGTAAATGGCGGCATTACCCCCCGTGGCATAAAGCCTGGCGGCAGCACGCATTGTTTCGGCGGGAACCCCGGTGATGGACTCGGTAGCCTCGGGCGAGTTGCGATTCTGGCTTACAAACGCTTTCCACTTTTCGTAGGATGCCACTTCACAACGCTCCAAGGCGAAGGCGTCATTAGCCAGGCCTTCAGTGACAATCACATGCGCCAGGGCATTGACTAGAGCGACATTCGTGCCGGGACGTAACTTCAGATGATAGTCTGCCTTAATATGCGGCGACTTCACCAGGTCGATATCACGTGGATCAGCGACGATCAACTTGGCGCCTTGACGTAAACGCCGCTTCATCATGGAACCAAATACCGGATGTCCATCGGTAGGATTGGCGCCGATCACCATAATAACGTCGGCTTTCATGACGGAATCGAAGGTCTGAGTGCCGGCCGACTCGCCCAGGGTCTGCTTAAGACCATAGCCTGTGGGCGAATGGCACACTCGCGCGCAAGTATCCACGTTATTGTTGCCGAAAGCCGCGCGCACCAGCTTCTGCACCACATAGGTCTCTTCGTTGGTGCAGCGGCTAGAGGTCAAGGCACCCACCGAATAACGTCCGTACTGGGCCTGAATGCGTTTGAATTCAGAAGCCGTGTAATTAATGGCTTCTTCCCAAGAGACCGCCCGCCAAGGATCATGGATGCTCTTCCGGATCATTGGCGTCGTAATTCGGTCCTTGTGAATCGCGTAGCCGAAGGCAAACCGGCCCTTCACGCAGGAATGGCCATGATTGGCGTGGCCGTCCTTATTGGGAACCATGCGGACTACCTCGGCGCCTTTCATTTCCGCCTTGAACGAACAACCCACGCCACAATAGGCACAGGTGGTAATAATGCTGTGCTCCGGCTGGCCTTTTTCGATAACGCTCTTTTCCATTAAGGTTGCGGTTGGGCAAGCCTGCACGCAGGCCCCGCAGGAGACACACTCGGAATCCATGAAGTTCTGGTTCTGGCTTGGCGATACTTTGGAATCGAAGCCGCGTCCATCCAGAGTCAACGCGAAGGTACCCTGAACCTCCTCGCAGGCGCGCACACAACGCGAGCAAACGATGCACTTGGAAGGATCAAAAGCGAAATAGGGATTGCTAGTGTCCTTCTCGGCCTTGAGATGGTTCTCACCCTCATAGCCGTAGCGCACTTCACGAAGGCCCACAGCGCCCGCCATGTCCTGCAGCTCACAGTCGCCGTTAGCGGAACAGGTCAAGCAGTCAAGCGGATGGTCGGAGATGTACAGTTCCATAACGCCACGGCGGACGTTAGCCAGCCGTTCATTCTGAGTGCAGACCTTCATGCCTTCGGCGACCGGAGTAGTGCAGGAAGCCGGCAGGCCACGGCCACCTTCAATTTGCACCAGACACAACCGGCAAGAACCAAATGGCTCTAGACTATCGGTGGCGCATAATTTAGGAATTTGAATGCCAATGCTCGCCGCGGCCCGCATCACCGAAGTACCTTCAGGTACCGTCACGCTAAAGCCGTCGATTTCCAGGGTGACCTTTTTCGACGAATCACTCGCCGGGGTGCCGTAATCACAATCGTGTAGTGCCATGGGATAATTCCTCAATTCATCAAGAAAGATTACGCCGCTTTCTCGGTCGCGGACACGCCAAAATCCTCCGGAAAATGATTGAGGGCGCTAAGAACCGGATATGGCGTCATGCCGCCAAGCGCGCATAGCGATCCGTTCAGCATGGTATCGCTCAGATCCCGCAGGAGTCTCACATTCTTATCGCGCTCGATGCCGCTCGTGATCTTGTCAATCACCTCCACTCCTCGAGTCGAACCTATCCTGCAAGGCGTACATTTGCCGCAGGATTCGATGGCACAGAATTCCATACCATAGCGCGCCATTTCCGCCATATTGACAGTATCGTCGAACGCCACTATCCCGCCATGGCCCAGAACCGCCCAGATCGCGGCAAAGGCCTCGTAGTCGATCGGCGTATCGAACTGCGATTCGGGCAGATAGGCGCCGAGAGGCCCGCCCACCTGCACGGCACGAAGTGGTCTGCCGCTGGCGGAGCCGCCACCATAGTCGTACAGAAGCTCCCGTAAGGTCAGACCAAAAGCTTTCTCCACTAGGCCGGGATGTTTGAGATTGCCGGCCAATTGAATTGGCAATGTGCCGCGGGAACGCCCCATGCCGAAATCTCGATAGTAGTCCCCACCCTTATCCAGAATAATGGGTACGGAAGCCAGTGAAATGACGTTATTGATGATGGTAGGCTGACCGAACAAACCCTTGATCGCCGGTAGTGGCGGCTTGAAGCGCACCAAACCGCGTTTACCTTCCAAGCTTTCCAACAGAGAGGTCTCCTCGCCGCACACATAAGCGCCGGCGCCCAAACGGACCTCTAGATCGAAACTCCTGCCACTGCCGAGAATGTCCTTGCCGAGGTAACCCGCCCGATAAGCCGCTTCGATAGCCTCGTTCAGCGCTCGATGAGCATGGGGATATTCAACGCGCAGATAGATATAGCCTTTGGTCGCCCCCACGGCCATTCCGGCGATGGTCATGCCTTCGATCAGCACGAAGGGGTCGCCTTCCATGATCAGGCGGTCGGAGAAGGTGCCCGAATCGCCTTCATCCGCATTACAGACAACATATTTTTGAGCCGCCGCGGCATTCAGCACGGTACGCCATTTAATGCCGGTCGGAAAAGCCGCGCCGCCGCGCCCCCGGAGCCCCGATTGAGCCACCTCGTCGACAATGGCGGCAGGAGCCATGTCCAGCGCTCGCTTCAAACCTCGATAACCCTCGTGCGTTAGATAATCGTCCAAGCTGACGGGGTCGGTAATACCTACCCGAGCGAAAGTCAAGCGTTCCTGATTCTTAAGATATGGGATATCTTCCGTCAGTCCTAAACGTAACGGATGCGCGGCTCCTTGCAGAAATCCTGCCTCGAATAACAACGACACCTCGCGCGCTCGCACCGGGCCATAGGCTATGCGACCAGCAGTGGTCGCAACTTCAACCAAAGGCTCCAGCCAATACATTCCTCGGGAACCATTACGGATCAATTCAATGCCAATATCCCGCTTGGCTGCCTCGACCTGAATCGCATTCGCAACCTCCTCGGCGCCGAGGGACAAGGCGCTGGAATCGCGCGGAACAAAAACCTTAATCATGTACTTTCTCGGATGGTTTCAATGATATCGTCGAACCGTTGAGAGGTTACTCGGCCATATACTTCCTTGTCGATCATGATCGAGGGCGAACACGCACAATTCCCGAGGCAGTAAACTGGCTCCAAGCTGAAAGCCCCATCGGCGGTAGTCTCGTGATAATCCACGCCAAGGCGTTGCTTAATGTGATGTTCGAGCGTTTTGGAGCCCATCGATTGGCAGGACTCCGCTCGGCAAACGTAAATAGTCTGCTCACCCGGCGGCGTGTCGCGAAAATAATGATAAAAAGTGATGACACCATGCACTTCGGCCCGAGACAGGTTAAGTTCTGAAGCAATCAAGGGCACACTGCCTGGCGGCACATAACCAAGAGTATCTTGAATGCCATGCAGTACGGGCAATAAAGCTCCCGGTTTATCCTTTAAGCTCGCTAGGATACCCTGCACTGTCTCACGGTCCCATTCCTGCTCTGCCATCTCATTCTCGCCTGATACAAAGTTGCTCTGTACTAAAACTCATACGCCAAAAACTACCTTTCGCTATGACTTCGCCAAGCGTTGCTAGTTCTCGCAGAAACAGACCAACTTTAAATCTCCATGCCGATTTTTGCAATTCAATTCCCTGAGTGGCGTATTGTTTTGACATGACCTTCAAGCGATGAAAACCTCTTGCCCGAGCTTGGGCGACTCATTTTCGAGCGTAGATTTTGAATCGCGCAGGCGAAACAAACACTGAACTGGCAACCCGCTCGCGTCTCAGCGGATTTATTACACTGCTTCGGACACCTCTTCAATCAACAAGGATCGGCTATCCGGCACCTCAGCGCATTTCAGCACGGCGCGCAGCGGCAAATGATCCGAGGTTTCGCGTGCAAGAGGCGTTGCATGGACGGTTAGGTCGGCGAGCAGTTCACGCGGCTTGACCCAAATCCGGTCAAGCGCGAAAAGAGGACGAATCGAAGGATAGGTAGCCAGGTCCGGCACATGGCCGAAATGGGTGCGCAGCCAGCGAAGCGGTCTCCCCCAGAGAAACCATTCGTTCAGATCCCCGAACAAGACCGCCGGCCTCCCCTCCTTGGTTAATATTTCGAGAAGTCGCGACATTTGCTTGCGGCGCTCCCCTGGAAGCAGCCCCAAATGAGTGGCGATCGAGCGCAGGACGCCGCAGGGCGTATCGACGGTCAGATCAATGGCGCCCCGCGGCTCGCGACCGGGAATGCTCAGGTCCCAGCGGCGAATGTTCTTGACGGGCAGCCTGGTTAGAACAGCATTACCGTAATGACCGTTGCGGCGCAGCAGCGTTGGGCCTGGAACGGCCCGGTAATGCAGCTCAGACGCGAAATATTGCAGTATGTCCATGGCCACCTCAGGCTCCCATTGAAGCTCCTGTAGGGCGATAAGATCGGCGTCGAGTTGCCGAATGATCGTAAGGACCCGATCCGGATCATATCGCCCATCCCGTCCGATGCAATCATGGACATTGTAAGTGGCAATAACCAAGCCCATTGGCAGCGCGGAGGTTTTAGCCTTCGGATGAGCAGGGCTCGTTCGCCGCATCGCGGCGGCGGAGCCAGCGGTGCAAGCCAAAGATGGCGGCGGCAATCATGATCACCGCACCAGCGAGCAGCGCCATGTTGAAGGCTGTCGGCTCTAGCAGGGCGGCCGTGAGGCGGTCCGAAAAAAGCGTGATGCCGATGGTGCCAGGTGCCATGCCAAGCGCGGTACCGAGCAGAAAATCCCGGAAGCGGATGTGAGAGGCGCCGGCGACGAGATTGACCACCGTGAAAGGGGCAACCGGTATGACGCGTACCGCAATAATCGCGAGAAGACCTTGGCGCCTCAGCCAGTGACTCAAGGCGTTCAAGTGCTGACCGGCCAACCGTCGCACGAGATCGCGCCCAATCCTGCGACCAATCCCAAAGGTCACGGAAGCCCCGAGCAGAGCGCCACAGAAGGCGTAGATAAAACCCGCCACCGGGCCAAATACGAGTGCGGTAACGAAAATCACCAGCGTAATGGGCATAGCGGTGAGCGCGGCGATCAGATAGGCCCCGAGCACCCAAACCGGTGTCGCGGAAGCCTCTTGCATCCGATTCGCGATATTGATCAGCGATTCCTTGCCGAACCACTCGGCTAAAGGCCCCCAATGCCAAGCCGCCGCGGCCGCTCCCATACCGACGAGCACGGCGAAGGCCAAGATCATCCTTTTCCTGGCAGCAGAGCGATGTTCTACCGGCAAGACCTCATCTATCAGCCGATCCGGATCAATCGGCTTTTCCGGATCAATGACGCTAGCCTCGGGGACGGCGGCGTCCACCTCGGGCGGAATCTCTCCTTCAAGGGGGCGGAGGGTACGTTCATTTCCCCGTAAGAGCTCGATAGTGCGAATCACCGACCCGTTCTGCTGGATTTCCTCCCGGACCCGATCGGGATCAACGCCGAGATGCTCGCCCAAAAGCCGACTGCGAAACCGCGCGATGGCTTCTCGGATGCGGAGCTCTGTGCCTTCGATGGCAAGATCGCATTCGGTATCGAGCCCCATGGAGCGATTGGCCAAGTTGGCCGAACCGATCTGCACTAACCGGTCGTCCATGACCATCAGTTTGGAGTGCACATTGATGCATTCGGGACTCAGCCCGGCGCAATCCGGATAATAAATTCGAAATTTTCCGTATCGGTCAGCGGCACGCAGCCGGCGCAAGAGCCGCGCCCGTAAAACGCTCATCGTGTTTTCCTCGAGCCAGCCGCCTCCTGATAATCGGGACACGACCACGATCTCGGAGCCTCCAGGTTCCCGCAATCGGGCCTCGATGGCCCGGCCAATGATGGACGCCGTGAGGTATTGATTCTCAAAATAGATGAAGCGTTTTGCCGCGGCGATCGCGTCGAGATAAAGCTGACGAATTTCAAACACCCCAGGCGAACCGTTGAAATGGGGCAAGGTGCGGGTGATAGCGACCTCCACATCGTGAATATCGGGAACAACGGAAGACGGCCACGGAGTCCCACCAGCCGAGCCCTTGGCGTTAATTGTCTGTCCCGTGGCTTTCCGCCAACGCTCCCGGGCGAGCTCGCCGAGCGCGGCGGCGGCTTCCCCTTCGACCATTACCTGAACATCGTGGACAGGCGGATAGGGCTGCCCGTTCGAACGATAACGGTAAGGGGCTTTCGGCTCATGAAGAGATTTATCCCAGCGTGCCTGAGCGAGATCCATGCCGCCCACGAAGGCAACTTTGTCATCGACAACGACAATTTTCTGATGGTGCGAGGCACCTACAGGATGCACCCCGTCGAGATGGAAATGCAATCTCCGATGAGTTTGCCAGCCGTTGGTATAGATCGGTAGCAACTCCCGATCAATCGCGTAGAGCATGGCAAAGTCCCAATTCAGGATGTAAATCTCGAGCTCATCGCGACGCTCTACGAGGGTCTTGAGAAACGCTCCGAGATAGATGGGATACTCGTCAGCGGGATCCTCAAGTAGCATTTTCGTGCGGCTGTCGATATCCCATCCAAGAATGAAGATCGAGCGTTGAGCACATAGCGCCGCCGATCTCAAGGCGGCAAAATAATCCGCAGCGTCGATCAAGAAAGCCACTCGCGACGCCTCCGCAAGGCGCCAGCAATTGCGTCCGGGTTGCAGGATACGGCGCTCAACAGCACTCTCGTGACTCGTCATTCTCAATGATTCCTTAAAGCTAATCAGGTCCGGCTTGGGTTTAAGAAGGTCAAAAGGCTAGACTCTGGCCCATTCACCCGGAGAATGGAAAGAGACTATTACTCATCATTCGACAGAGTTGATCGCGGAAAATCAGGCTGCCTTATATAAGGTTCACTCCACTGGATGAACGCCCGACCCCATCACGGGATAGAAATCCACTTTGAAAGTCTTACCAAGCTTTATTTTTGGACTGCGCCTTCGCTTTTCTCGATGTTGCGGATTGCAATTGACGGCGCAGGTCCGCAATAAGAGCGTCTTTGGCCTCGGCGGACAAACCCCGGTCCAGCAGGGCCTGTTCCGCGAGCGCTAGTCCTGCGGCGATCTTCTCCGAATAGACACGCAAGCCGGGAACGGATAGGAGGTGGCGCGTCTCCTGATCGGTGAGGCTGGTGGCGATCACGGCCACATGTGGATAGGCATGCCGCAGAGTGCGGGCGATGCGCGCGGCAGACTGCGGATGGTTAAAGCTGATGATGACCATGTTGGCATTCTCGACGCCCGCGGCTTTGAGCGTAGCGAGCCGGCTGGCGTCGCCCAACAGCACGTTAAGACCCACTGCCCGGGCCGATTGAAAGGCTTCATAATCCGATTCCACCAGGAGATATGGTATATCGGCCAGCACCAAGGCCTGTGCCACCAATCGCCCCAAGTGGCCTGCGCCACAGATAATGACATGGCCCTGCAGGGCGGCATTCTGCCGGATGCTGGTCATCGCCTCGTCCTGGGGAGCTTTGGACGCAGCGCCACGGCCGAAAACTGCGGCCGCCAACCGGTCGTGGCGATGGATGAGAAATGGGGCCGCGCCCATGGACAACGCCACGGCGACGAGGGCGGGCTGCCCAAGGCTGGCAGGGACGATGCCAGCCGTCAAGGCGGATGCGATGAGCAGCAGGCCGAACTCGCCACCATGGCCGAGAACTATAGCGCAGCGGGCGGCATCGAGCCGCCCTAGCCCGGCGATGCGCAGTACGGGCCAGGTCCGCAGGATCTTCAAGGGAATCAGCGCCAGAAGCCAGAGCAGCACGCGGGCGGGCATTTCGACGATCTGACCGGCGTCGAGCTGCAAACCAACGGCGATGAAGAAGATGCCCACGAAAAGGTCCCGGAAGGGACGGATATCGTCCTCAATGCGGTGCTTGAAATCGCCCTCGCCGAGCACTACTCCGGTCAGGAAAGCCCCCAATGCGGATGACAATCCCAAGGCATGAGCGGCGAAGGCTGCGCCCACCACCAGGAGCAACGCCGCCAAGAGGAACACTTCCGCCGTGCCATGGCGGGTGACCCAAGCTAGCGCGCGGTGCAGGATCGGCTTGGTCAATGCCACGGCGAGGGCGAACAGCGCCAGAACCCGAGCGACGGCTCCAAACAGGTTGGCCATATCGGGATGCTCACCGCGGCTCCAAATGTCCAGCAAGGTCAAGAGCGGAATCGTCGTGATATCCTGAAACACCAACACGGCGATGGCCATATGGCCATGGCGGGTCGTCAGTTCTCCCTGATCCGCCAGTTGCTTGCCGGCAATGGCCGTGGAAGACAGGGCTCCCGCACCGCCTAGCAGCACGGCGGCGGTCGGCGGGGTGCCCAGAGCGCAAGCGACCGCGCCGATGGCCGTTCCGGTCAAGAGACTCTGCAAACCGCCGGCCATCAGTACCCGATACCGGGTGGCCCATAACCCACTCACCGAGAATTCCAACCCCACCATGAACATGAGCAACACTATCCCCAACTCTGCCGTAAAGTTCAGCGCTTCGCCGGGTTGCACGATGCCGCTCACGGAAGGTCCCACGATGACTCCACCAACGAGATAGCCGAGAATGGTAGGTAGGCGCAGCCAAGCCGAGAGAGCCGCCATGAAGGTCGCGACGGCAATCAGCGTGAGAATCAGCGGGAACATGGCTTAATTGCCGTTCTTCTTCAGGCGGATTCCAGGGGCCTCCCTGCCAGAGGTTATTTTCATTAGGCAAAACCAATAATATTTAAGGACGCCGAGGAGTCCGACGGCGCCTCGATCCGGAATTGCCTTACGGCAATCTCCCTCCTATAACTGGGTGCGCACCCAGCGCACGATGTCTTGCGCCGCCATGGCTCCGGATTGCCGCGCAATCTCGCGTCCGCCTTTGAACAGCGCCAGAGTGGGAATGCTGCGGATGCCGTATCGGGCACCCAGCGTGGGTTCTGCCTCGGTGTCGACCTTGGCCAGCCGCACCTGGGGCTCCAGGAGACTCGCCGCCCGGACGAACTGGGGCGCCATCATTCTGCATGGCCCGCACCAGGACGCCCAAAAGTCCACTAGCACTGGGATGTCGTTACGGCTGACGTGCTTGCCAAAGGTGGCGCCCGTCAATTCCAACGGCTGGCCCGTGAAGAGAGCTTGGCGACATTGTCCGCAGCGGGGGCCCTGATCCAAGCGCGAGATCGGAAGCCGGTTGACGGCATGGCAGCTCGGGCAGACGAGATGTAGCGAGTCGCTCATGAAGAATTCCTTGTGCTTAAAGGAAGCGGAAAATCCCGGAGTCGGTGAAGCTAGACCATGATGGCACTGGGCTGATCTCCGCCTTCATGCTCACCTCAACCCGCGCGGCGCAGCCGGGCCCTAAGATCGGCCATTTCCTCAAGCAGATCGACCATCAAAGCGGCCAATTCCGGCACGGCATCGAAATCGCGCTCCAACTGTCGCATACGCTGGGCGCGGCGCAGGCTAGCGCTGGAAAATCGCCAGATGCCGGCGGCGCTTTCGGTTTCGGGAAAAAATCCCTCTTCGATGTGGCGGGCGAGCCATTCCGGCTCGACTCTGCAGGCGGCCGCCACCTGTTCCAGGGTCAGCCAGGACTCTTCCATCAGGCTGCCAATCAAAACGTCATCCTCATACATGGCTTAAGCTCTCCCAACGAGGCGCGGATCGAAGGCGAGTTCACGCGCCATGGTCTCGTATAGCTCCCGGGCCTTGGGCGTGTCGGCCGGCGGCAGCACCACCCGTGTCTCGATGAGCAGATCGCCCGGCGGGCTGCCGGGTATCCCCTTACCACGAACCCGCAAGGAGTGACCGCTCTGGGTACCGGCCGGGATGCGCACTTTGAGGCTGCCGTCCGGCATTTCCACCGGAATGACGGCACCTAAGGCCGCCTCCCAGGGTGCCACCGGCAGAATCAGATGCAGATCCCGCCCCGTTACCCGAAAGCGCGGATGCGGTCGGAAGTGCACTTCCAGGAGCAAATCGCCGGCGGACGCTCCACCTGTTCCCGGGCTACCCTGGCCAGCCAGACGAATGATTTGCCCTTCGCGAACCCCTTTCGGGATTTTGACCGTCAAGGTACGGGTGTCTAGAATCGGCCGGCCTTGGGCATCCGTTTTGGGAACGCGCAAGGAAACTTGCCGGGTCGCGCCGTGGAAAGTGTCTTCCAAGTCCAGAAGCACCTTGGCATGGTGATCCTCTCCGCGGGCTTGGAAAGGTCCGCTCCGTGCCCGGAAGCCGCCACGTCCGCCACCCATGCGTCCGAATAATTCGGCGAAGAAATCGCTGAAATCCATCGCCTCCTGCTGTGAGAACCCGCGGCTCGAGAACTCGAAACCCGCATCCCAATCGGGTGGCGGGTGGAAATCCTGCCCAGGTTGGTATCCCCGTCCAAGTTGATCGTATGCGGCGCGCTTTTCCGGATCGGAGAGCACTGCGTAGGCCTCGTTCACCTCTTTCATGCGCTGTTCGGCATTCGCTTCTTTCGAGATATCGGGGTGATATTTGCGCGCGAGTTTGCGAAAAGCCTTCTTGATCTCGTCCGCCGTGGCGTCGCGTGCCACCCCTAGGATTTGATAGTAATCCTTGAATTCCATGGGGTTTCCTTAATTTTTGGGTTTCTCGAATCGCTCTTTATTGGCTGATAAACCATAAATGAAGATTCTTTATTCCATATCAAGATTTCCACCTCAAGGGATTAGACCCATCTCAAAGCAGCAAGCCTACCCAGTTAGGGACAAATCTCGCTTAGGCAATTTTCGGATTAATATTGCCGAGAGCGCGCTGGAAAAAAAGCGCCCTATTCGTCCTCATCGCCCGAGCCCACCCGTTCACCTCTGTCAAACTTTGGGACAACGCCCTCGCAGGCTTGGGCGATATTTGTTCATCCATTCGGGGCGACCGTTTCCATCCAAGTCCTACGCTTACGCTGGTTAAAGCATCGGATCCAGCGCTCCAAAAAGCCGACTCCCAAAATATTATTTCAAGATAGTGAACAGATATGACCTTACAGACGGAATTGTAAAAAGCAGATGAGCTAGTAGACTGTTAGCCAAGTTAATGGCTTTTGAGGACGCACATGACTCTTCACAAATGGGTTCTGCTTCTCGACTTAGCCACCGCCGTGGCCGGAGCACTTCGCCTCCTCCGCACCAATCAGTCTAGGCATTCGGCAAACTGATCCAAAATCCTCGCTCGTTAGTTACTCATTCCTCCTCGCTTGACGACCTGCTTTCCAAAGTGGGTCTTTTTTTATCCGCTGTCGCTACAATGCTCCTTCCGTCACCAAGCTTTTCCGTCCCCGGGCGGCCTCGAACATTGCGCTGAGTTGCTATCCCACCGAGAAAACCGCAATCCCGATCGAAGCGGGCGTCTGATCACGACAGAGCCAGCGATATTCCCAATGCTGCCGAGTATCACGGGATGGGCGAGCCTTCGGTTTTCCGCCATAGTCAGGCGATTTCCGCCTTGAAGCCGCCGGGCGGCGCGGTGGCGGGGTCTTTCGGGAACGCGGGCGCGACGCACAGGCAAAAGATCGCGGCGGTGGCGGAAACATTGAGGGATTGCACCGCGCCCGCCCTTGCAGCGTGATGACGGCATCGCAAGCATCGAGGGTGGCGCACAGCAAGCCGTATTCCTCATTGCTCAAAACCAGCACGACCGGCCGTGGATCGTCCCACAGGCTTTCCGGGGGCAGACCATTCGGGACCAAAGCGGTCCCTACCATCCGATAGTCGGGTTTGAGTTGCTTTAATATGGCAAGCAGCATGGTGGCGCGGTAGACATCCAAGGCCTCGAACCCGCCCTCCGCGACCCGGCAAGCCACAGCCGAAAGACCGGCTTGTTCCGGATAATCGGAAATCACTAATCGCTTGAAACCGAGAAAGGCCAGGATACGGGCAATGGCGCCCAGATTGTGGGGATTGCCGATGCCGTCCAGCACGAACAAGGACTGATGTGCAACCGCCCATCGTTTGGCTTCCGTAGGTCTGAGGGGCGGAAGACGAGGCTCGGCCACGACGCCACCGCGCAACGGCGTGCCGGCGATCTTAGTCAATTCTTCCGCGTCCACCAGGCAGTCGGGCCGCCGCTTGGCCATCTGGGCACAGATATCGCCCACCTCTCGCACCATCCGTTCCTCATAGAAAAAGCGCAGCACCCGCTCCGGTGTGCGCTTGAACAGGGCCACAGGCGGGCCATCCGACAAATGCGGCTGGCGCGCGCCGGGGCAGGGGCCTCAGGCTTCTCGATAGGAGCAAATTGGCGGATCGGATGAACGGCCTTGCCGGAGAATCCGGACGAACTGCGGCGGGTGCGGGGTGGTTTTGGCATGGGCACAAAAGGTTTAGGGTGTAGGGTTTAAAGGCCGTTCATTCTACCCTTTCCCTACACGCCGAAATCACCCCAAGCCTAAAGCGTATCGCAGCCTTGCACCATTTCCATTCAGATCAAAACGCTATGCCTTGAACTGGATCGAGTCATTCTCTCAATGATGGTCTGATTGTCCTGAGTGAATTGCCAGAGCTTTGCCCGCAATGGGGCGATTCGCCTCAGCCGGCGAGTTAGTGAGCCAGGGGCGATTCGTAGCGCCCCCCGCACCCAACTCCATAGGAGAAACCTACAGCCCTTCGCCCTGGTATAAAATCACCTTGTCGCCGACGAGTTGAACCGTGATGGTCTTCGGGGGCTTTCCCCAGGTGCAGCTTTTGGCGGAAACCAGGGATTCACACTGTTCAGGCTCGCCCAGAAGCTGAACGACTTCCCCATAGTCCATGCCCATTCTCAGCTTGTCGTAATTCTCCCGGTTGACCTTGCTACAAGCCGTCAATCCCGAACCCGTGGCGATCAGTGCCAAGCCGAGGAGAAGCTGCTTTAATGGCTCTTTACTATTTTTCATGTTCGGCCCCGTTGAAGACGAAGCGGCGATTCTAACCCATGATGCCGTATGCTTGTTCGGGATAGCTTTTAGCGGCTCTGGATCGAAACATGATCTTAAACAGCCTAACGCCGGAACATGTCCCACCGGGCAAACTATCAGAAACAACAATGGAATCGTTCTCCGGGGCTTGGTGAATTCCTGGCGCTCTCCGAGGCAAGGCCCACAGAGGCGTTCGGCGAGGTTTTTCGCGGGCCGAACCAGCGCTCGAACCTTCAACCGCCGGTTTGTAGACGTAGACACCATGAAGCCAAAAAAGCTTATCGGGCACTTTCGCGTCGAGCCCGGAACAAAAGCGCAGCTCAAAGACCGTAGCACCGCTTGGGCGGGCAGCAAGAGATTGAAGGAAGATGGAAAAGAGAGAGCCAAAAAGATTCTGGAAGAAACCCTAACTCGCCTCGCGGAAGTTCAGGAAATCCTTTACGCCGACGATCGCTACGCCCTCCTGATCATTCTCCAGGCCATGGACGCGGCGGGAAAAGACAGCACCATCAAGCACGTCATGTCCGGGGTGAATCCGCAGGGCTGTCAGGTCTTCAGCTTCAAGAAACCTTCCGCCGAGGAACTCGACCACAATTTTCTCTGGCGCTACATGCGCTGTCTCCCGGAACGGGGCCGCATCGGTATCTTTAACCGATCCTATTACGAGGACGTGCTGGTGGTCAAGGTGCACCCCGAACTCCTCGAGCAGCAGAAGCTGCCCGATGGCAAGCGAAACCAGGCGTTTTGGGAGGAGCGCTACCAGGACATCAACGCCTTCGAGCGCCATCTGGTGCGGAACGGAACCGTCGTTCTCAAGTTCTTCCTGCATGTGTCGAAGGACGAGCAGAAGCGGCGCTTCCTCAAACGGCTGGAGCGTCCCGAGAAACATTGGAAATTTTCTCTGGCCGATCTGGCCGAGCGAGCCCTCTGGGACGCTTACATGGACGCCTACGAGGATGCCCTCACCGCCACCAGCACCGAGTGGGCGCCCTGGTACATCATTCCCGCCGACCGCAAGTGGGCGGCGCGTACCCTGGTCGCGGACCTCGTCACCCGCACTCTCGATAATCTTGACCTCAAATTTCCTCCGTTGTCCGACGAGCAGCGGCAAGCCCTCGCGCAAGCCCGCGCGCAATTGGAAAACGAAGCCTCCGAGGAAGCATGACATGCCAGTGAAATTCTGGACGACATCAAGGATCGGTCAGGCTGGACCGCGATCTCTTCCGGAGAAGCCCAAATCGCGCTCGTACTCAGCGGAAAGGCCATGCGCCTGGAGTTCGATTTCCGGGGCGGCGTTTCGTGGTGGCGCGAAAGCCTTCGTTAATGCTATGGGAAACCTGTTTATTGGACTTTTTGATCCATGGGGAAGCGCCGGCCAATCTCTTCGGCAAACCGGCATTGGCTTCGACGCTCGATACCGCTTTACAATCCAGCCTCCGATTCACTCTGGCAACCAACAGTCATGCATCGATCCTTCCTTTTTCTTGCGGCCCTGGCCGCTCTTCTCGCAGTCGCCTTCGGCGCGTTCGGCGCGCACGGCTTAAGTAGCCATCTGGACGAAACGCGGTTGGCGATCTACCGAACGGCTGTCGATTACCAGATGTGGCACGCCCTGGGACTGGGTCTCATAGGCCTGCTGGTGGACCGGTTTCCCGGCCAGTGGCTACTCCTATGGGCCGGCTGGCTGATGCTTGTGGGAATCCTTCTGTTTTCCGGCAGTCTTTACCTGCTCAGTCTCGCCGGCTGGTCCTGGATGGGGATCGTTACGCCATTTGGGGGGACAGCGTTCATGGCCGCTTGGTTGGTGCTTGCCATCGCCGCACGGCGGCTGGCGGAGCGGCAGTCTTGATGCCGTATCGGGGGAGCTACGATTTGGCCATTCGCGAGAAGACTATGCCGGAAGAAAACCGGCCTTCGTTCGGAATGGATAAAAGCAAAAAAGGAAGGTAGAGGAAAGAGTGGGGGGAGGGAAACCTCTACCTTCTGGGGAACCTATGATTACAGGTCTCGCATCGAGAATCTGTAAGCTTATGACATCATTTAGGGATGATCGAACCGCAAAATTGAAAAACGAATCTCTAGTCTTTTACCGATTTTAATTTCTCTAAAAGGTAAGACCTATCTCGGTCTTTAGCCCATCCGTTTGGTTGAGGTACTGTAATTGTCGACGTCGAGGAAATGGAAAGCGGGAAATCTTCGATAAACCCTCCTGGGGAGGGCTTAACCATAGTCCTTACTTCCTTTAAGTTCCATGATTCTACAATCGCAGCACCCGAGAAATTCGGAACATCCCTGTTCCCGCGCGGCATCTTTGCCGTTTAATGGCAATTAATCTCTAACGAGCTAATACCTTGAAACTTCCCTATTCTGGGCTTCCTTAGCCCTGTCCGACCCCAAAAATCAATTCGGGGGCTGACTCCCATCAAGGCCCTCCAGCCTCGTTTCGGTGCTTCCTGCTCCTTGCGACATCCCTCATCCCTTCGCGACATCCTCAAAATCCTGCCGTCCACTTTCCTATTGAATGTGGAGCTTCCTGCTCGCCGATGTCTATGTCCTAAAATTCCTATTTCGCCCGGGGCATCCCTTGCCTAAGCCATTCAGGCATCATCTTTTGGTAAATCCTGATTTGGAGCCGGATTTATTTAATCCTTAAATGAATCGGCCACAAATACGCAATAACACTTATTTGGCTTCGTTATCGTGGATTTCCATCTAACGATTCAGTGGGTCATTGCCTCCCTGCTGAGTTTTATTAAAACGGATCATCCCCTGGCTAAAAATACGCAATACTCCTTACTTACTCCTCGATTTAATCCCGCTCTTCAGGTGAGCGAAAAAATCCGCCCACGACACCCACGTTTTTTAACCCAGAGGAATGAGGAAAGGCTTTCATCGACTCGGCAAATAGCTTGATGAGGACGACGATTTGCTTAACTTGTCGAGATTCCAAACCTTGGCGCTATCCCAGCTTATGGTTACCGCGCGGCCCTCGGTCGAGCATGCCAGCTGTTCTATGGGTCCCCTGTGGGCTGAGACTTGCCCCAGCGGCAAGGGTGATCCTAAAGGGTCCCACAAGTACAAGATGCCGGCGCTCGTGCCGACCGCGATCCAGCCTTTTCGGGGTTCTCGGCAGAATGAGGCAATCTCGCCGCTGACATCTCTTAAACTGGCGATGAGCGAGCTTGTGCGCGTATCCCATACTTCCAGAACCGTTCTATCGGAAAAGACGATCAGCCGGCCATCGCGGCTCAGGCCCAATAAAGGCCGCTCGCTGTCGAGCCGCACCTGCTGCGTCAGCTCCAAGGTTGAAGGACTCCAGAACCACAAATCACGACCGGCGGCCGTCAGCAACCAGGTTCGGCTGTCTTCATCGCGGCGGAATGCCAAGGCGCTAGCACCCTCGTGGGCGACTCGCAGGATTTTCCCGGTGACGGGCTCCCAGATCCCCGCCGGGCCTTGGGCCAGCCATCCGAGCCGCGAGCCCTCTGGAGCAAACGCGACGAACTTAACGTCATAGTCGTCCACGACGTAGTCAGCGACCAACTTTCCGCTCCGCTCATCCCAAACCCGAAGACTTCCGTGCTCCGGGGCCGACAAGCCCGCGGCGATCCATCGGCTGTCCGGCGAGTACGCTAGGGATTCGACATAGCTGCTACCGGGAAGCACAAAGGCCTTCTCGCCGCGCGCCAAGTGCTGGCCCGTATCGGCATCCCAGAAATCCAGCCTCGCTCCGATACTGGCGAGCACAGTCCGGCCGCTCGGCGAGAACGTCGGGTGCGTAATGCCGGCCCGCTCCGGAAGGTGCGCCCGGGACAGCCTAGCCAGCAGGCCCTGCGAACGCTGCAATTCGTCCAAGGCGCGTTCGGCCTCCTCCCGATGCGGGCAGGGCTGGCAGGCGCGGAGATAATCCAGATAGGCTTCGATCGTATTCTGCCTGGTGACATGCCGCCAAGAATCGGTTTCATCGAACCGGCTGCTGTTGTAGCTAATGAGCCCCACGATGACCAGCGCACCTATGCCCAGCGCGAAGATTCCAAGCACCAGCTTTTCGAGAAAGGACAAAACCGCGTTCATGTCGGTGGATAATTCTCGCTCCAGTAAAGATGTGGAAGAGCGAAGCCGATGTTAACGATTCGCCCCGGTACGGTAAATGCGGCCGCAACGCTTCAGGTTTCGCCGCTCCTCACCTCTCCCATTGATAAAGGATGTCCCCGCCGCTGAACTGGCCGGTCTCGGTCTGAAGTTTCCAATGCTTGGCGAGGTCATAGCGTACCCGGAACACATAGGCGTTGCGGAACAATCCCATGCCGTACTGCACGTACAGCTTGGGCGTGAGATACCGCCCTAGAAACAGGGCGGTACTCTGGGCCCCCGAAACCTGGCCGGGCCGATAGCCTTGCGGAAACCCTTGAGCGTACAGCGAGCTTTGCACGCTGACGTCCACCAGTTCGCCCAGCCCTAAGCGGCTGCTCACTTCCTTCGCCAGGAAGCCGCCCACCGATCCGCCCAGGGACGCCGCGGCGCCTTGCAACAAGCTGCCCTCCTGTTGGGAAGCGAGGCCGAACGGCTTGCCAGTGACCAGGTAGGCCAGGATATCGGTCTGGGCCATGGGAGGGTCGGAGTACAAGGTGACGTTGGGTTTGTTGAGCGTTCCAAGTACCCTCACCCCCGCCAAGACGTTATCGACCCGCCGAGTGGCGTTGAGATCCAGACCGGGATTCTCGATCGGTGAATGGGCGAACAGCAGCCGACCGTTGTCGACGGCGAGTTCCACTCCGTAAAGGGCGTACTTTCCGTCGCGCACGCCGATCTCGCCCGTACCCAAAGCCGGCCCGTTTGGCGTTTGGTCGATGAAGACATGTCCATCCACCCGGCCGGTAAAACCGGCGCCCTGGACCTCGACCTTATTGCCTAGCCGCACATCCACGTGCGTTTCTATAGGCAAGCCCGGCTCTTCCGGGGGCGCCTCGGCGCCCACCAGAACCACGTCGCCCGAAGGTTTCACCGCACCCGGTCGTTCCGGCGCGCGGAGGGATGCTTCCGGCACCGTTATTTCGCCTTGTAGCTGGAGCCTGCCTTGCTCGAAGCCGATGCCGAGGTCCGGCGATACGTAGACCTTGGCTTCGGGAATATCGGCGGCCAGGAACCGGTTGCCGGTGACATTCAGGTGCATAGGCCAGCCGGCCTCGCCGTTCAGGGTCGCCTCTCCGGCCAGCCGGATCTCTCCGCTGCCGGAAGCCGCCCGGCCTTGCAGCGCGACCGTGCCATCCTCGCCGGTCGTGGCCCGTAAATTCACATTCCGCACGTTTATACCTAGCGGCGGCAGCGCGAACCCTGCATCCGGCACGGCGGCATCGAGCTTCAGCGCCGGAGCGGAAGCCGTTCCGGCGAACCGGAGATCGGCGTTGAAGCTACCGCGAAGCTTTTCGATCTGAGGGAGAAAAGGATCCAGCAGGGCGAGGTTTTGCAGACGAGCCTGCACGCCGCCGGCAAGCCGCGCCTGTTTCAGGCGGGCCGGGTCCAGCGCGCCTTCGATGCTGGCCTGACCGTGCAGAGAGGCCACGCCCGCCTGTTCGGCCGCCAGGCGGAGCTTGCCGGCACGGCCGGACACCAGGGCCTCGAGCATCAAAGGCCGGGGCTCGAAGCGCAGCGCGCTCCCTCCCTCGCCGCGATAGTCCAGCCGGGAATCGGCGACGTCCAGAATCAGCCGGCCTTCCCCGATCAGTCCGCCTTTCCCGGAAAATCTCGCCGTGGCGTTCAGGAATCCCGCCACCGCCGCGCCTTCGGGCATGGCATTTTGGAAGCGGGTCAGGGGCAGGCGCGACAGTTCGGCGGCGAGCCGCCAATCGCCCGCGCCGGCGAATTTCGCCTCCAGGCAGGCGTCGGCCCCCTCGCCGCCCCAGCAAGCCCTGCCCAATTCGCTGCTCTCCGCTCCCAACCGTAAGGTCGCCGGCCGCCGTAAATCCCAGCTTCCCGCCGGCGGAACGGTAAAGTCGAAGCGGACGATGCTGCCGGTCCAACCGTCGTCCCGGAATCCGCCTTCGGCCAGGAAGTCCAGCCGCGAAGGCGGCTCGGTCCGGCTCCGGGGAGCCGCCTCGCGGCCAGTGACCGAGCCATGGCCCACCCCGTCCCTGGGGCTCGCGCTTCGCGCTGGGCTCCGCCCGTCCAAGTTCGCTCCCGGCGAACTTGTGATCCGTCCCGTGAGGCGATGCCGGGCGCGGGTTCCCTGCCCTGCCAAGGCTATATCCAGCCTCTGCCCCGCCGCGCTCAAATCATCGGCGGAAAGATTCAAGACAAAGGGAGAATCCGGCTGGAGACCGGCTTTCAAATTCAGATTCAGCTCGTCGACTCCGTTGCCTGCGTAACGAAGTCCCCGGGCGGCGAGTTCGGCCTCGCCCTCCGGGGCCGTCCGGGTGCCTTGCAGTGTGCCGCGGCTCTTCATTCGCCCTTGGGCACCTGGCACCCACAGTCCCAGGTCGGCCGCCTCCAGGGTCCAAGCGAAATCGAGACGCGGCCCCAGAACGCCGTCCACCGCCATCTTGGCCCCGGCTCCCAGGACCCGAAAGCCGCGCAACACGGTCCGATCGGGCTCGATGCCGATGTTGCCCTCGGCTTGAACCCGAAAGTTCCGGAGCTTGCCATCGGCCTCGAATCGAAAGTCCTTGAGGCTGCCCGAGACGTCCAGCCGGCCTTCCGGGCTGCGCCATGGCCCGCCCCGTCCCTGGGGCTTGCGCTTCGCGCCAGGCTCCGCCCGTCCAAGTTCGCTCCCGGCGAACTTGTGCGCACCCCGTCCCTGGGGCTTGCGCTTCGCGCCAGGCTCCGCCTGTCCAAGTTCGCTCCCGGCGAACTTGTCAGTTTTTGGAGAAGGTGGCCAGACCAGGTTCCGCCAGCGGGCGGATACGGTGAATTCGGGGTTTTCCTGGAGTTTTTCCGCCTTGCCTTCCAGGTGAAAATCGGTTCCGGTGCGCGGCAGGGCTAGGTCCAGGGCCTCGACAACCACTTCGCCCGGCGCCCGGTAATTCGCTTGCAAGCGACCTTGTGCTTCGCCCACTTCCGGGATTTCGGCCGAGAAGGTGCCGGTCGCCGCCGCTTCGGCCCGCATGCCCTGTCCTTGCAGGGTTAGCGCCAAGGGCCAAGGCTTCCAGGCGGGATCGAGCCTTTGCGGTGAAAACCTGGGCACCTCCAGTTGCATCGTCCAGCCCAGTTTGTCGAGCGGATCGGACAGCACCGCCATCACTTCGGCCGGAACCGGCGCTTCAAGGGATTGGCGAATTTCCAGGCGCTCGGGATTGCCGACGACGGCGCCGGCGGCCTTAATCTCCGGCCGCCCGGCCAGCGCCAGCGTCCACGCCGTCTTCAACGCCACCGTCCGCTCGCCGGTAAACCCCACCGAGCCCGAGAGCCCCGCCTTCAGTATCGGCATCGCCAAGTCGAAGCGGGCGACGGTCAATCCCTCCCTGGCGAGATGCAATGCCGTGTCAAGGCGGTCGATAACGATGGGCTCGGCGTCGGCCGTCGTCCGCACGTTCCCGCCCACGAGCCGTGCCTCCTCGATCGCCACGTCCAGGGGCAGGGTCCATTGCGGCCAGGCGGGCGGCTCGGAGCCGCCCTCTTCTCCCTTCAAGCTCACCTGCAAGCCCTGAGCATGGATCGAGCGGAAATGCAGGCGGCGCTGCCACAAGACCCTCGGCTCCCAACGCACGTCGAGCTCAGCGAGGCGCACCTCGATCGCGGAACTCTGATAGACGAGTCCATGGAGGATGAATCCCTCCAGGAAAGTGCCTTCCACCCGCTCGACTGCGACTGCGGATATCCGGGCGCTGGCCTCCCGAAGCAGCCAGCGCAGCCCCGGCTCGGTCGCCGCCAGCCAATACAGCGCCAAGCCCGGCACCAGGAGCAACAGCAGAAAGAAAGCCAGCAGGCCGGCCAGGAGGCGCTTCACAGATCGGGCCCCAGTACCAGATGCACCTGGAACGCGTCTTCCGCTTTCGATAGGGGCACGGCAAAATCGAGGCGCACCGGCCCTACCGGAGACCGCCAGCGGGCCCCCACGCCCACGCCGATCTTGACCGGTTCGTCTCGCGTGTTGTAGACATGACCGGCATCGGCGAATACCGCCATGCCCCAGTTGCCGAACAAGACCCGGTCGTACTCCAGGCTTCCGACCAGGAGATGGCGCCCACCGATCCGGTCGCCGTTGCGATTACGGGGACCGATCTCGTTGAACCGGTAGCCGCGTACCGACTGGTCGCCGCCGGCGTAAAACCGCTGGGTGAGCGGCAGGCGATCGAAATCGCTGGTGACGAGCCCGCTCCACTGGGCGCGGGCGATCAGCCGATTATCGTCATCGAGGCTGTATAAGCCCTTGGCGTTGATTTGCAAACGGAGCAACGAGACATCGGACACGAGGCCGTCCCAGGCCCCGGCTAGAGTGCCGTCGAGGCGAAGGCCTTGGCTTGGAAAAATGGCGTTATCCGAATAGAGCCAGCCGTAGTTGACGCTCGGAATCAACAGAATGGCGGTCTGGCGGACCCCGGCGATCTTGAAGCTCTCGCGCTGAAAATCCAGGGCCAGCATCTCCCTAAGACCCCAGCGGCTGGTGGTGTGCCGGACGCCCGCAAGAAGCACTTTCGCATTTCCCACCACGGTATTTTCCAGACCGCTTCTCGCCGTGAAGGCAAGCTGATCCTTTTCCGGATCCGCCAGCGGAATGGCGTAAATCGCGTTCAGATCGTTCCAGATGAAGGATATTCGCCCATTGGCCTGAAAGCTGTGGCCGTAGCTATTCACGTAGCGGTTTCGGTAGCCCAGGCTAAGACGTGGCCCCGTATCGGTGCCGTAGCCGACTCCAATGTCGTAGCGATTGCGCGGCGCCATGTCGAGATCGACTTTGATCGGCGTTTCCCTATTCTTCGCCCGCTCGGGCTGCGGATCCACATCGACATTCGAGAAGTAGCCGCTGTTCAGCAGGCTCTTCTGCAGCGCCAACACGGCCGAGGCTCGATAAGGTTCGCGCGGGGCGAAGCGGACGAAGCGGCGCAGCAGATCAGGCTGGAGCGGAGTTTGATTGAAGGAAATGGGTCCGAAGCGGTAGCGGGGGCCGGAATCGAGCCGCAGATAGAGCTTGGCGGTGTAGGCTGCAAGATCGACCTGAATCTCGTGCCGCGTCAGCCGGGCATCGAAAAAGCCCAGTTCGGCGGCCCGGTCCTGGAGCGCGCCTTTGCCTTTTTCGTAGAGGGTCTGGTCGAGCACATCGCCTTTCTTGAGGGGAAACCCGTCCACCAGGGCGCGCATTTCCGGCACGGGGGCCGCCTCCCCGACGAGCCGGACGTCCACCGCCGAAAGCCTGATGGGCGGTCCCGGGTCGATGCGGTACTCGGCTAGCCAATTGCCGTCCCGGCGGGAGACGGACGCCTCCACCACTCGCGGCCGGTAATAGCCGAAAGGCTCCAAGGCTTTCCGGATTTCCTCGGGCGCCCGCGCTTCGGCCAAACGAATCCTTTCCGGAGCGGCATCGGCGGTTTCTCCGGTCAGGGTCAGCACGGCGCGAACGTTCTTTTCCAGAAGCTCGCTCAAGCCTTCGATCTTCACCACCACGGGATCGGCGGCCTGGCAGCGCAGCGCTCCGATCAGCAAGGCGAGGCCGGCCGGCCGAATCCACATCCGATCCCAAGATTGCACGCGTTTTTCGTCCTGCTCGTTCTGCCAACCCATGGCCGGAATCCCGCGAAATCATCGCAGATCGTTGCCGCTTCGACTCGAAAAAATGCAGGAAAGCAGCCCTCTCGGGCGATACCGATGAGCTTAGATGCCGCTGATCACTCGACGCGGGGTTGGAGGCGGTCTGGACTTAAGCGCCGTCCTTATCCTTTAAGCCATCCGGCCAGCGCATCCCGCCATTCCTTAAACAATTTCGCATCCAAGGCGGCGATGACCGAGCACGAGAGCGATTCGGGCCTGAAGATGGGCTCGCCTCGCCAGGTTTCGGCGATGCCGCCCGCCTCGCTCAGAATCAAAGTACCCGCGGCGTAGTCCCAGAGCTTTTGATGGCCATGGAGGTAGACATGGAAGCGGTTGGCGGCCAACCAGCACCATTCCAGCGCGCCCGAGCCCAGATAACGTTGGGAACTGTAAGGCGGCCGAACCGCCAACTCCGCCGCCAATTCCCGGCCCAGGCGCTTGAAGTCCACCGCTCCGAGACAGCGCTTGAGCGGCGGGCTCGGGGATTCACAGGCAAGGCGCTCGCCGTTCAACCACGCGCCCTGGCCCCGCTTGGCGGTGAAACATTCATCGCGGATGGGATCGTAAACGAGACCAAGCACCGGCTCCATGCCGACCAGCAGCGCCAGAGAGATGCAGAAAAAGGGAAATCCCGCGGCGAAATTGCTGGTGCCGTCCACGGGATCCAGGCACCACAAGCCTGCGCCGCCTTGAGCCCACAGGTCCTTTTGCCTGGCTAAATCCATTTCTTCGCCCAACAGATCGAACTGTGGATAACGCTCGCGCAAAACCTCGATCAAATGGTTTTGCACCGCGAAATCGGCTTCGGTCACGATGCTGCCGTCGGCCTTCAGCCGGTACTCGGCATGGGTGAACCGGGGCAGCAATTCCTCGCGGGCGACGGTTTCGACCAGGGTGGCGAGTTCATCGAGATCAGGAAGCATGGATGAGGGGAATTCAAGCAATTTTTAAATTCATCGATAAGATCATGTTACCCGACAGTTTGACACAATGGCGAGGCTGGCTTATCGCCAACGAACGTTTTATAGCGCCCCTAAGGTGGATTAAACCGAACAGCTTCACTTGGACCTGGATTACCGATGCGCCCCAGGTCGCGACTTTTTCACCGAAAAGCCTGTGGAATCAATTCCAGCCGTTTTCGCGCTTGTTCCTCAAGAGGCGGATGCCCCATTCATTGGACTTGCTGGCGTGCAGGATTTTCACGGGTTCCTCAAACTCTAGGGCTAAGTCCTGGCGTTTTTACATGCCAGGCAAGCGGGGTCCTTCACGGTTTATCGCTTGAGCCCTTCTTCTGGAACTCGGGCAATCCAAACACCTCCCCCAATTTTTCCCCAGGCTCTTTCGCTTTCATGAAGGCTTCGCCCACTAGAAAAGCGTTGACGCCATGGCGGCGCATCAGAGCCACGTCCTCGGGAGTGTGAATGCCGCTTTCGGTCACCACGATGCGGTCCGGGGGAATCGAGGATAGAAGCCCCAAGGTCGTGTCCAGGCGGACGTCGAAGCTGCGAAGATCGCGGTTGTTGATGCCGATCAGCGGCAGGTCCAATCTTAAGGCTCTTTCCAACTCAGCGGCGTCATGCACCTCGACGAGCACGTCCATGCCCAGTTCGATCGCCAGTCCGGACAGCTCCTGCAGCGCTTCATCGTCCAGAGCGGCGGCGATCAGAAGAATGCAGTCGGCTTCGATGGCGCGGGCTTCGACCACCTGGTAGGGATCGATGAGGAAATCCTTGCGGATGACCGGCAGATCGCAGGCGGCGCGGGCTTCCTGCAGATAGTCCTCGGCGCCCTGGAAGAAGTCCCGGTCGGTCAGCACCGAAAGGCAGGCGGCGCCGTACCTGGCGTAGCTCTCGGCGATCTCGGCCGGGTAGAACTCGGGCCGCATCACGCCCTTGCTGGGCGACGCTTTCTTGATTTCGGCGATCACGGCCGGCTGGCCGGCGTCGATCCTCGCCCGCAGCGCTTGGACGAAGCCGCGCGGCGCATCGGCGGCGGCGGCTCTTTGCAGCATTTCCTCGTAGGATACCTCGGCAAGGCGCTGGACGATTTCCTCGGTCTTCCGGTGAAGGATCTTTTGCAGAATGTCGGGAGGGGAAGTTCGCATGGGTCTTGGTCAGAGCGTTCCGGTGAGAGCTATCAGTTCGTCCAGCTTGTCCCGGGCCGCGCCGGAATCGATGGCCTCCGCGGCCCGCGCGACGCCGGCTTCCAGGCTATCGACGAGATCGGCGGCGTAAATCGCCGCGCCGGCATTGAGGAGCACGATGTCGCGGGCGGGGCCGCTCACGCCCTCGAACACGCCGAGCATCATGCGGAGACTGTCCGCCGCCGTGTCCACCTGGAGCCGGCTCAAGGACGTCCGGACGAAGCCGAGGCGCTCGGGCGTCAGGGTATACGTCTCGATGCGGCCGTCCTTCAGCTCGGCCACTTGGGTGGCGGCGCCAATGCTGATCTCGTCCAAGCCGTCCTCTGCATGCACCACCAATACGTGACGGCTGCCGAGCTTGCGCAAGGCCTCCGCGAGCGGTTCGACCCAGGCGGCCGAGTAGACGCCCACTAACTGATGGGGCGCGCCGGCCGGGTTGGTGAGCGGTCCCAGAAGATTAAAGATAGTCCGAACCCCGAGTTCCCGACGGGAGCCTATGGCATGCTGCATGGCGTTATGGTGGCGCTGGGCGAACAGGAAGCCAAGACCGACCCGCTCGATGCAGGCCTTGACCTGCTCCGGGGTGAGATTCAGGTTCACGCCGGCCGCTTCCAGCACGTCGGCGCTGCCGGACTTGCTGGATACCGAGCGGTTGCCGTGCTTCGCCACCCGGCATCCCGCCGCCGCCGCCACGAAGGCCGAAGCCGTGCTGATGTTGAAGGTATGGGCGCCATCGCCGCCGGTGCCGCAGGTGTCGATGAGATGCTCGGCATCGACTTGCACCCGGGTGGACATCTCCCGCAGCACCGTCGCCGCCGCCACGACTTCCTGCACGCTCTCGCCCTTGGCACGCAGGGCGATCAGAAACCCGCCGATCTGCGCCGGCGTTGCTCGGCCGCTCATGATGATGTACATGATCTCGCGCATAGCTTCGGAGGACAGGTCCTGGCCTTCGAGCAGATGATTGAGGGCGGCGGGGATGTTCATTGAAGACGATTGCGATTCGGTCCTTCCGACTTCCGTTTATCCGAGCGTAAGCGGCGGCCTTACCGCCCCAAGAAATTCCTCAACAACTCATGCCCCTGTTCGGTCAATATCGACTCGGGGTGGAACTGCACCCCCTCGATATCCAATTCACGGTGCCGTACGCCCATGATTTCCTCGATGTTGCCGGCCTCGTCCTCGGTCCAGGCGGTGACTTCAAGACATTCAGGTAGCGTCTGTTGCTCAATCACCAGGGAATGATAGCGGGTGGCCTGAAACGGGTTGTTGAGCCCGCGGAAGACGCCCACATCGCGGTGATGCACCCTAGAAGTCTTGCCGTGCATGATGCTCTTGGCGTGGACAATGCGCCCGCCGAACGCGTGGCCGATGCTCTGATGTCCGAGGCACACGCCCAGGATGGGATAGCGGCCGACGTAGCGGCGGATGGTCGGCACCGAGATGCCGGCTTCCTTG
The DNA here is from genome assembly GCA_902810705.1 of Methylococcaceae bacterium. Lineage (GTDB taxonomy): Bacteria > Pseudomonadota > Gammaproteobacteria > Methylococcales > Methylococcaceae > CADDYU01. The sequence continues at coordinate 18,166 of CADDYU010000002.1, read as the reverse complement.
GGAGTGCAAGGACCGGGGGAAATCACGATCTTATCCGGATCGATCCGCTCGATCTCCTCGACCGCGATCTGATCGTTGCGCACCACCTCCACGTCGGCCCCCAGTTCCGCCAGGTACTGGACCAGGTTGTAGGTGAAAGAATCGTAGTTGTCGATCATCAGGACTTTCATGATTGGCCTCCTTCCAGGCCCGCCTCGGCCAGGGCGACCGCGTGAAAGATGGCGCGGCCCTTGTTCAGGGTCTCCTCCCACTCGTTGCGCGGGACGGAATCGTGCACCACGCCGGCCCCAGCCTGGATGTGCAGCTGTCCGTCCTTGATGAGGGCGGTGCGGATGGCGATGGCGGTGTCGAGATTGCCGGACCAGCCGATGTAGCCCACGGCGCCGGAATAGACGCCGCGCTTGACCGGCTCCAGCTCGGCGATGATTTGCATGGCGCGGATTTTCGGCGCGCCGCTCACCGTGCCGGCGGGAAACGTGGCCTTGAGCACGTCGAAAGCGTCCTTCCCCTCCGCGAGATGCCCCGTGACGTTGGAGACGATGTGCATGACGTGGGAATAGCGTTCGACGATCATCCGCTCGGTGAGCTTGACCGTGCCGGTTTCCGCCACCCGACCGGCATCGTTGCGGCCGAGGTCGATCAGCATCAAATGCTCGGCGATTTCCTTGGGATCGGCCAGAAGCTCCCGCTCCAGCGCCAAATCCTCTTCCTGGGTGCTGCCGCGGCGGCGGGTGCCGGCGATGGGGCGCACCGTCACGGTGCCGTCTTCGAGGCGCACCAGGATTTCCGGCGAGGAACCGACCACCTGAAAGTTCTTGAGATTCAGATGAAACATGTAGGGCGAGGGGTTCAGGCCACGGAGCGCCCGATAAAGGTTCAGGGGCGGGGCCGAATAGGGAATCGACATGCGCTGGGACAAGACTACCTGCATCACGTCACCCTCGACGATGTAATCCTTGATCCGCCGCACGCCGTCCTCATAGCCCTCCTGGGTAAAGCCGGAGACGAACTCGCTTTCGTCCACTCGCCTTGACGCGGGTGGCGCGGCGGCTATCGGCAGACGGTTCTGGCGGAGTCCCCGGATCAGCATTTCCAGCCGGTCCTGAGCGGCGTAATAGGCGTTCGGCTCGCTCGGGTCGGCGTGGGTGATCACCAGGAGCCGGCCCTTGAGATTATCGAACACCAGCACCTCTTCCGAGACCATCAAGAGGATGTCCGGAACCCCGATGGGATCGGGCTTGTCGCGGTGCAATTTCGGCTCGATATAGCGAATGGTTTCATAACCGAAATAGCCCACCAGGCCGCCGGTGAAGCGGGGCAGCCCCTCGAGGCGTGGCACCTTGTAGCGGGCCGCGAACTCCCGAATCCAGTCGAGCGGGTTGTCTGCCGAGACCGCCTCGGCGAGCCGGCCGTCCCGCTCGACGATGATATCGAGGCCGCGTACGGTAATGAGGGTGCGGCACGGCAGGCCGATGATGGAATAGCGGCCCCACTGCTCGCCGCCCTGCACCGATTCGAACAGATAGGAATAAGGCCCGTCGGCCAGCTTGAGATAGGCGCTCAGCGGGGTGTCGAGGTCGGCCAGCACCTCGCGGGAGACCGGAATGCGGTTATAGCCTTGTTCGGCGTAATGCTGAAAGTGTTCGGGCGTCATGTTGTTTTCCGTTGATTTTGGACCGAATCGATCCCGAGGGTTGGAGGGTACGCCGTGCGTACCCGCAGGAATCATAGAAGCGCGCGGCACCTCTACGTCGGGGATTTCAGCGACGCCATCGCTCTTTCAGAATACGCCGGCTCATGGGTTTACCCGGCCGTCTCCTCGCACAAGGCAGGCAGCTCGATAAAGGATTCCACGATGGCGTCCGGCTCCAGGACTTCCACCCCGGCGCCGCCATGATAGCCATAAGGCACGCAGACCAGCATGAAGCCGGCATTCCGCGCGGCCAAGGCGTCGTTCGCGGAATCGCCGACCATGAGGCTGCGGGCGGGCTGGACGCCGAGCCGCTCGGCGGTTTTCAGGAGGGGCTCGGGATCGGGCTTCTGCTTCTCGAACTGATCGCCGCAGCCGACGAAGTCGAAATAGTGCGAAACCCCGAGCTGATCCAGCAGCGGGAGCGTGAAACGCGAATTCTTGTTGGTGTTGCAGGCGAGGCGATAGCCCGCCGCCTTGAGCTGCGCCAAGCCCTCCGCCACGCCATCGAACAGCCGGCTACGATCGCAGATGTTCGCTTCGTAAATATCCATGAACAGAGGAAGCGCCTCGTCGAAACCGAGTGGCTCGGCTTCCGGCCACAACTCGCCGGTCAGGGCGCGCTTCACCAACATGGCGACCCCGTTGCCGATCCAGTCCCTGACCTTTTGCTCGCCGGCTTGAGGCCGGTTCAGCCGGGTCAGCATGGTATCGACCGCGTAGGCGATATCCGGCGCGCTGTCCACCAGCGTGCCGTCCAGGTCGAAGACGATGAGCTCAGGCTTCCGGGCCAGCATTAGAGAGCCCCGGCCTTGGCGATCTCGGCCTTGAGCGCGCCGATGATGCTGTCGTAGCGGTTCGGGTCGCTCTCCTGGCCCGCGCCGAACACGGCGGAACCGGCCACGAAGGTATCGGCGCCGGCGGCGGCGATTTCGCGGATGTTCTTGGGATTTACCCCGCCGTCGATTTCCAGGCGGATGTTACGGCCGCTCTCGTCGATCCGCCGGCGGACCTCGCGCAGCTTGTCCAGCACGTAGGGAATGAAGGACTGGCCGCCGAAACCGGGGTTCACGGACATCAGGAGGATCATGTCCAGCTTGTCCATCAGGTAATCGAGGTAATCGAGCGGCGTCGCCGGATTGAACACGAGGCCCGCCTTGCAGCCCGAATCCTTGATGAGTTGCAGGCTACGGTCGATGTGCTCGGAGGCCTCCGGGTGAAAGGTGATGTAGCTGGCCCCGGCCTTGGCGAAATCGGGGATGATGCGGTCGACGGGTTTCACCATCAGATGCACGTCGATGGGCGCGGTCACGCCGTACTTCCGCAGCGCCTCGCAGACCAGGGGGCCGATGGTCAGGTTAGGCACGTAGTGATTGTCCATCACGTCGAAATGGACGATGTCGGCACCGGATTTCAGAACGTTTTCCACCTCCTCGCCGAGACGGGCAAAGTCGGCGGACAAGATCGAAGGCGCGATCCAGGGTTCGTTGATAGGCATGTGACGGCTCTCCCGCAGGCAAAAAAACGGAACGTTGGCCACGTTCCCGGAGGTCATTCGATGAGATCACCGGGCCAATCTATAAATAATAATGCTTCGACCCGGCTCCGAATGGTTGGATATTCTCACATTTGGCTTCGGGGCGGGCAAGTTGGCTGGACGCCTTCTTCGAAGCCGGCTCGGCTCCAGCGGCTTTCCGCCGGTCGCGGATCATCGCGGCCTAGGCGCCGATCGCCGGGAACGGTAAGGCGAAATTCCGGCTCTCCAACTTAGCGGAGATACCTTCAATGCTGGACATCCTTTTTCACGGGGAACACGCCAACATCGCCATCCGCCTGTTGAGCGCCTTGGCAGCGGGTGGCTTGATCGGCCTCGAGCGAAGTTTCCACGGCCGCCCCGCCGGTTTCAGGACCCATATGCTGGTCTGTCTTTCGTCCAGCCTGCTGATGCTGCTGGCGCTTTACCAGGGGCAATGGCTGCCCGGCGTGCCGCTCGAGACCATCCGGACCGACCCGACCCGCATGGCCCAAGGCATCATGACCGGCATCGGCTTTCTGGGGGCGGGGGTGATCTTCAAGGAAGGCTTCAGCATACGCGGACTGACGACCGCGGCCTCCATCTGGCTTACCGCCGCGATCGGCATATTGATGGGCGTGGGGTTCTACTTTCCGGCCATTTTCACCACCGGGCTGGCCTTGGGCACGCTTTCCCTGTTCCGCTGGATCGAGCTCAAGATGCCCTCCCAATCCTATGCGCATCACCATATCGGATTCGAGAGAGACCGGGTGATGCCGGAAGACGACTTGAGAAAGCTCCTGAGGAGCCACGGCTTCACCATCGCCAACATGAATTATCGCGTCACGAACGACGGACGCTTCTTTGAATACCGCATGATTCTTCGGACGACCAACACCCGTAACTACGCCAAGCTGTCGGATGCCTTGCGCGGCCTGGAACAGGTGCGCGAGTTCAAGATCACGCCCACAGGCGATTGACTGCAAGGTCTTGGACGGCCAGCGCAACGCGCGCTTGAGGCGGGTGGTGAGGCATCGGCCGCTGTCTTCCCGCCTTGCGAGGTCTTTGCCTGGCGATCAGGTTAGAATTCCCCCGCCCTCCTGAGAAGCGAATCTTTTTCCGTGCGCCATTCAGTCATGCTCCTTTGCCGGTCCCTCGCCTTGCTCGCTCTGATCCTGCCGGGCCTGCTCACTGCTTGCCTCACCGGCCCGCCCCGGGAGCTTGGCCAGTTCCGCGCTCCGGACCTGGTGGAAATCATCAAGCTCGACCCCACGATCCGCCTCGACATCCGCTACGCCACCGCCGACAACTTCACCGGCCGGCCGCTGTACCCCCAGCCCCGAGCCTTCCTGCAACGGCCCGCCGCCGAGGCACTGGTCCGCGCTCACCGGAAGCTAAAGGCTGAGGGATTCGGCATTCTCGTCTATGACGCTTATCGGCCCTGGTCGGTGACAAAGGCCCTGTGGGATTCGGCCAGCGAGGATGAGCAGCGAAATGGCTTCGTGGCCGATCCCGAGATCGGCTCGAAGCACAACCGAGGATGCGCCGTGGATGTCGGCCTCTATGATCTAAAATCCGGCCGGGAAGCCGACATGCCGAGCGACTACGACGAATTCTCCGCCCGGGCTTACCCCGACTATGCCGGCGGCACACCGGAGGCGCGGCGCTCGAGGGACATCTTGCGGCGGGCCATGACCGCCGTAGGCTTCGAAATCTCGGAAAACGAGTGGTGGCATTTTAATTTCAAGGATTGGCCTTTCTATCGGCTGCTGGACGTCCCTTTCGCTGAAATCGCACCCTGAAGAGACGAATTCCGAGCAAATTGCAAAGGCTTATCGTGAATAGCCTGTTTCCAGGACGACGATGTGGCGGCGCTGGATGCAGCGATTATTGGCGGTTCAGACGGGTTCAAGCACGCGGACCGGAACGGCGGCGCCTACCCTGAATTTATGCAGGCTAGCGCCGCGCTACACCTTATCGTTACACTGCCCTGAGGAAATTTAGCTTTTGCAAGGGTAAACCGCCATGGCAGATACAGCGAAACTCGAACTGGAGGGAACAATTGTCGAACTGCCCATCGTCGTTGGCACCGAGAACGAAAAGGGCGTCGACATTACCCATCTGTACGGCACGACCGGTTATGTGACCTTGGATCCCGGTTACGCCAATACGGGCGCCTGCAAGTCCGCGATCACCTTTATCGACGGGGACCAAGGCATCTTACGCTATCGAGGCTATGACATCGCCGAGCTTTGCGAGAAATCCACCTTTATGGAAGTTTGCTATCTCCTCATTTATGGGGAGTTGCCGACCCCGGATCAGTTCAGCGCGTTCAAGGAGAGGGTCCTCAGGCATTCGCTCATCCATGAGGACATGAAAAGCTTTTTCACCTCTTACCCCGGCCACGCCCACCCCATGGCCATTCTCTCCGCGATGGTGTGCTCGCTTTCCGTGTACCACCCGGAATTGCTGGCGCCGAACCCCACCCCCAGGGAGATGGATCAGACCATCACCCGGCTGCTATCCAAGGTGCGCGTGCTGGCCGCCTTCGCCTACAAACGCTCGGTGGGCGAGGCTTTCGTCTATAGCCGGCCGGAACTGGACTATCTGTCCAACTTCATGCACATGATGTTCACCACCCCGATGAACCCCTACGAGCCGAACGAGGTCATCCGGAAAGCTCTCGACGTGCTGTTCATTCTGCACGCCGACCACGAACAGAACTGTTCCACGTCCACGGTGCGCATGGTGGGTTCTTCCAAGGCCAATCTGTTCGCCTCCATTTCCGCCGGCATCTGCGCCCTATGGGGTCCCCTGCATGGCGGCGCCAACCAGATGGTCATCGAGATGCTGGAGGCCATCGCGGAGGACGACTGCAACTACAAGAAATACATCGACAAGGCCAAAGACAAGAACGACCCGTTCAAGCTCATGGGCTTCGGCCATCGGGTGTACAAGAACTACGACCCGCGCGCCACGATCCTCAAAAAATATTGCGATGATGTATTGAATCAGCTGGGAATCCACGATCCCATTTTGGACATCGCCAAGGAACTCGAGGAAGTGGCCTTGACCGACTCCTATTTCATCGAGCGGAAGCTTTATCCGAACGTCGACTTCTATTCGGGGATCCTCTACCGCGCCATGTGCATTCCGACCAACATGTTCACGGTGATGTTCGCCCTGGGCCGCCTGCCCGGCTGGATCGCCCACTGGAAGGAAATGATCGAGGAGCCTGGCATGCGCATCGCGCGCCCTCGCCAAATCTACGACGGCTCACCCGTCCGAAGCTATGTTCCGCCCAATCAGCGGCCATCTCCCGCCTGAGCCGTGAAGTCCACCGCCCTTCTTCACCGCCCAACGCGAGCGGAAGGGCGCCTTCCAATCCCTTATCGAGTTCCACGAGGGCGGTCGCAAGGCGTAAACACCGAACTTCACTTATTTTCCCATTCTAAGGGTTTAGCCCCAGGGGTGTGGTGGAGTGAGTTGAGTTTGAAGAGTTCTGCGTTTTTTTGCCAGGCTTGGGCAATGTATTCGTAAGGGGTTAATCCCTGGAGAGTGTTGAGCCGTTTGACGAAGTGGCGGGCATTCAGGAAATGGTTAGAGAGGCTCTTTTACCTGGTGGATGTGGTAGATAGTCGATCGGCCATTTCTTGAACTTCTTCTTGGCCGGCTTTTCACCCTCCACTTCCGCTAATCGGCGGAATGCCGTGGCGCTGAAACAGACGATACAGGGCGGAACGCGTCAGCGCTGGGAGGCTGCTTTTGCAGCGCATGGAGGCAATCCTCCAATGGCAGAGCGTCACTTAAGGCCACGCAAGCCGCCTCTTGTTCAGAGGGCAGCACCGTGGAGCGCCGATCTTTCGGCTCCATCCAGCAGGCCTCCTGCCCAGAGTCCCGCGTCTTCCGCTTCGCGACGGTCTTCGGATTGATCCCGTACCGCTCCGCTAGCGCCTTGGCTCGCTTGACACGGTTGTCTTGAGACTCACTGCCGCAGTCGTCCGGGCGCTTCCATGGAATACCTGACCCAGAGTTCCTCCTGGGCGGGCAAGTCAGAATACCTTAACTCCACCACACCAACGGGACTAAACACCTAGAAGAGGGAAGATTTATGTAGGTTCCAGAAAAGAGGCCGAGTAAATTACTCGGCCTCTGAATAGCTGTTTTTATAGATTAAAGCCAATTCCCGTATTCTTCTCCGTTTTGATAATACCTGCGGGTGATTGATAGCTTATCGTTACCTAAGGCTACTCTAAATTAGCATGCCTGGTGCGCATTTCTTCCTCGGGAATTCCTTTCTCGTGAATAATATGTGCAATCGTAGCTTCCAAAAAGATTAGGGTAGACAATTCGAACGTCGTTCCCATCGGCATACCAATAACTTTGCCGTATTGTTCTGGGCTACCAATCCGAAATACGGTATCAGCGAGATCCCCAATAGTGGAGCTACTTTTCGCTGAAAGTAGCGCAACCACCGCGCCTAACTCTTTAGCTCGCTTGGTGAACGCCAATATCGTCTCCGTCTCGCCGGAACCCGAAATAACAATCAAGAGATCGCCGCTTCTAAGGCTTGGCGTGACGATCTCACCCACGACATAAACATCATAACCACCATGCATCAGCCTCATCGCAAAGAACCTCGCAACCAAGGCTGATCGCCCGGCACCCGCGACAAATATGCGAGGAGCTTGGTCGAGCAATTGGGTCAGTTTTTCATCATAGGTAGGATCTGTCGCGGCAAGAATGTCCGAAATCTTTTCTATGATAAGCTGGTGATGCATATTATGCCGCCTCAACCAACTCGCGGATTTCTCGTGCCGCATCAGCAGGCGAAGCCGCTCCATAGATTGCGGCACCCACTACGATGATGTTCGCTCCTGCCTGAGCGACCTGCTTGGCCGTTGACTGCTTGATTCCACCAGCCACCGATATTCTCACCGGCAGACCCAATCTCGCTACACTCTGCAAATCGGCAAAGGGAGTCTGGCCTGCTGCCTGAGCATCAAGGCCTGTATGGACGCCAATAATCTGGGCACCCAATTTAGCGGCTTCCCGAGCACAGCCAACCTTATCCGGAACATTGATAAGATCAACCTGCGCTTCCGCATTATGAGCATTCGCCGCCTTAACAACACCGCCTATGGTAGCCAGGCCGGAAACCCCAAGAACTGTACAAATATCAGCGCCCGCCGCATAGAATGGCGTAGCTTCGTACTCACCAGCGTCCATTGTCTTAAGGTCGACCAATATCAACTTGCCCGGAAATTTTTTCTTCAATTCCCTAACGATGTTAACCCCGTTATGCTTAATATTAGGAGTTCCAATTTCGATAATATCAATATAAGGAGCAGCAAGGGTAGCAAGCTTTAAGGTTTGGCTGTTTTCCAAAGAATCTAGTGCCAGTTGAATCAGTGGTCTCGCCATGGTTATGTACTCCGATTGGTTAATATGATTGTTTAAGGCGCGGGATGCATTTTCAAAATGCATTGTTTCTTAACTCTAAATGAGAAGCAGGTTAAGTGTCAACTCTCGGTTGTTCACCATTTTTTCAAACAGTATACGACCCCAGGTTTTTTGCGCTCTATGCGGAACCTTCACAAGTCGATAGCTTTTGCCCGAATTCTCAGAAAAGCAGCAGCAAACGCTTTTCTACCGAAGGCCTTCACTGCTGATTCTTCAGGTATTTGGCAACTCCGGTTTCACCGGATGCTTTGGTGGATTCAGGCAGGTTCTTCAGGTACCTCGAAACACTGGTTTCCTTTACAGCAGCCTTCGTGGAAGCCGGTAGATCCTTCAAGTATTTGGCAACACCTGTTTCGGCAGTGGTTGATTGCGGAGAAAGACTCTTCAGATAACGAGCCACTCCGGTTTCTCCTGTTTTTCCCTCAGGCTGGGGGGCAACATAGTGGCTGGACCCTTGAGGCTGAGGTTGAGCTCCAGACCGCTTTGTACTCCAAAAGACATATCCAATCAGTGCAAGCACGATTAAAGCAATGGGATAGTTTCCGGCCAACAGCGACTCTTTGGCATCCGCAGCACCGGATTTAACCTGCTCGACAGCTTCTGCGGCCCCCGACTTGACCTGCTCAGTTATAGTGGGCTTCGCTTGCGAGGTCGAGCTAGCCTCTGGCTTAGCCAAAGCCCTCTCCTTGGCGGCCTGGCTGTGTTTAGCAATCAGGTCGGCGTCCTGAGTAATTATCACCGGCTCGAAGTCCGCCGCTGGATACTGCGATTCCGCCCCAGCAATCGGGCTTGCCAGCAGCAATGCTGCAAATAAACCTTTAATCGAATTGTTCTTCGTCACGTCATCCTCCTCTCGAAAATATAAAAGCAAATCAAATCCGGCCACGTCGACTAAATGGCCGCCTCGAATTAGTATAAAGGGGCACTTCGGGGAATGGAATATATAGTTTCTCAACTGATGCATCCTGCCGGCTGCACGAGGGTGGCCATTCGCCAACGAACTGAAAGTAGGCAAACCCCTCGACTTTAAGGAAAAAAGGGCAAAAATGCTCTTCTGCAATCCTCCTCGATCAATTTTGCTCTTAAAGCCGAAGGGGGTCCTAAGCTTTTGCCGAAATTCGAGGAATGCTTTATCCCTGCTGCAACAACGATAGAAGGGTAGCCATCTCCGTAAAGGGGCGCGCGCCGGCCTCAGCAAGTTGAGCCGCATTGCCGGACGGCGCGAAGCCAAAAACCACCATCCCCGCGGCGTTTCCCGCCTGCACGCCCAAAAGGCTATCCTCGACCACAGCGCATCGTTCAGGAGGCACGCCTAAGCTGCACGCTGCATGCAGGAACAATTCTGGCGCGGGTTTCCAGCTCCCGATTTCATAGCCGCTGAATATTCTTCCTGCAAAGTACGGTAGGAGCTTCGTCGAGCGTAGACTCACTTCCATTTTCTCCCGCGGACCGTTGGAGGCGACACAATAGGGTACTTTGAGGCTCCGCAATAGGGTTTCCACTCCCGCAATCGGTTGAAGCCGTGCTTCGAACGTAGAGGCCATGCGCCGCCGAAGCTCAGGAACGAAACCGACCGGAACCGCATGGCCAAGCCGCTGTTCGATCAATGCGATGGTATCCGCCATTTTCCGGCCGGTGAACTCAGCCACGGCGTCTGCTAGGGGAATCTCCACGCCCAGTTCAGCCACGTATTCGACGAGAACTTGATTGCCCAGAACCTCGCTGTCAACTAGCGTGCCATCGCAATCGAAGATGACTGCCTCGAAATTCATGAATTACGCTCGTATTGATTCTTGAGTCAAGAGATCACTGGATTAAAGACCCCTACCCCGCACGGTTTTGGACCTTCACCGTCTTAAGTCAGCGTTTCCGAAGCTTTTATTCGCTTTGAGAAGCTCGTCCGGTATCGGCCGCCACAAAGGCTCCGTTCTTGAGGTATCGACATTCTCCCGAGCAAGCAGGGCCATTAATTTGGGTGGCCATGCCCATGGGATGTGGCTTCGGTCTGGGGGCCTCCACGGGATCGGTTCGCCCGAGAGCTTGGGCAACCGCCGGTGCGCTATCCAAGTCTGCTAGGAGCGTCATATTCATGGCACGCCTTTGGGGCTCAAGGCGGCCATCTCGCGTAAGAGCCCGTGCGGTGAACGTAGAGTAGACCTGGAGATCTGTCAAACCGAACCTAGCGCCATGCCGTTCGATCCGGCTTTTCCAACTCGCGGCTTAATTCAAACGCCGCCATGGCATAAAGCGGGCTATGGTTGTAGCGCATGATGGCGGAGAAGTTGGGGAAGGCTATCCAATGCGCCGGGCCGGTTTCCTCGTCCAGTTCCACTAAGGCGGCCTTGAGATGGCCGGGTACGGAATCCTCGGGTTGGACGCCCGAAGCCGCGAGTTGCGCCAGAGTGTAGATCGGCTTGGGGTTCTTGCCGGCCAAGCTATGATATGTGGTGCCGTTAACGTGGGCGGGCGCGGCGATCGGTTCACCAGTCCGCCAGCCATTTTTGGCGAAGTAGTTGGCGACGCTGGCGATGGCATCCGCGGCATTGGTCCAAATATCCCGGCGTCCGTCGCCATCCCCATCGGCAGCCAGCTTGCGGTAACTGCTCGGCATGAACTGCGGCATGCCCATCGCTCCGGCATAGGAACCGAGTGGTTGTAAGGCGTCGAGCCCCTCTTCCCGGCACACGAGCAAAAACTGTTCCAGTTCGCCTCTGAAGAACGCGGCCCGCTTCGGATAGGCGAAGGCAAGAGTCGACAGAGAATCGATCACCCGGTATTTGCCGGGTTTCTGGCCATAGCTGCTTTCGATGCCGATGATGGCGCTGACGATGGCGGGTGCAACTCCGTAGCGGGCTTCGGCCCGGGCCAGGGCCGCAGCATTCTGAGCCATGAAGGCCAATCCGCCCTGGATGCGGTTGTCGGTGAGAAACAGCTTGCGATAGGCATGCCAAGGCTTGGCTTCGTAGGGCTTCGCCATGGCGCCCAGAATATCCGGCTGAATAGCGGCGCTGTCGAAGATTCGAAGGAGTTCGGCGGGATCAAATCGGTGCTTACGGCTCATTTCGGCGATGAAATCCTGTACTTCGGCGCGATCGGCAAGACCTGGCACGATGATCGGGGCCGAAGTGGCGGATTCGGGAGCCGTGAGGCCGGCACTGGCCGGCGGGCTTGCCATCGGTCTTGGCTCCGGCTTAGCCACTTTCGATCTTTCGGGCGGCTGACCCGTGCAGGCATGGAGCAGGAGAATAGCGGTAGAGACGAGGATCAGACGGTACGGCATGAGGATGGCCTTCCAGGAGAGACAGATAATGGACAAGCATAGCCAACTCCGACTGGGGCGTCACTCGGCTCTTGCGGGACCGGAAAATCCTACCCGTGAGCCGCCTCTCGGGTGGATCAGCGCGGCGGCTCGGCCGCGAAGGCCGGGCTCAGGTGTTCTTTGAGCTGGTCGCCGTCGCGATAGATGAATAGGGCCTTGAGGCGCTCCGCCTCGGCGATTTTGACGCCTTCGGCCTCGCCGACGCAGAGCAGGGCGGTGTCCCAGGCGTCGGCCAGGGTGGGATCCTCGTGGAGGATGGTGACCGAGAGCAGGCCATGGGTCACCGGACGGCCGGTCTTGGGATCGAGGATATGGGAATAGGTCTGGCCCCGGTCCTCGAAAAAATTGCGGTAAGTGCCCGCGGTCATCACCGCGGTGCCTTGCTCCTCGTGGATATCCAGAATCCGCTGGACCTCGCGGGCGAACGGGGTGGGTTTCTCGATCGCGACCCGCCAGGGTTGGCCATTGGCCTTCTTGCCCTTCACCTTCATTTCCCCGCCGACCTCCGCCAGATAATTCCGGATACCCCGGCTTTCGAGGCGATCTGCGACCTGGGCGACAGTGTAGCCCTGGGCGATGGAGGAGAGATCGATCTGCACCTCCGGATCCTTCTTCCGCAATCTGTTCTGCGCCGTATCGAGTTCCAGCTTGTCCATGCCGACGTGAGCCAAAACGCGATCGATTTCGGCCTGCTCCGGCACCCGATTCTCGTGTTTGGAGAACCCCCAGAGATCGAAAATCGGCTTCACCGTCAGATCGTAACAGCCTTGGGTTTTGGCGCCGACCTCGCGGGCGATCGCGATCAATTTGACGATCTCGGGCGAAACCGTCAGCCATTCACTGGTTTTCTGCCGGTTGATCCGGGAAATTTCCGAATCCTCCCGCCAATTGGACAGCTTTTCGTCCACCTGCCTAAAGGTGTCCTCCACATCCGCCTTGATCTGCTCGGGCGTTACGGGAAGCCCTTCCAGCACCAGTTTGATGTGGTAGGTCGTGCCCTGAACGGAGCCGGCCAGTTCGGTTTCGGGAGCGGGTTGGCAAGCCGTCAGCGCGAGACTGGCGAGAGCGATATAGAGAAGCTTCATGAGGGCTTTGTGGGAAGGCTTAAAGAAACACCTGGACATTGTCGATCAACCGTGCCGCACCCAACCACGCCGCGACCAGGATCACCAGCCGCGCGTCGGCCGGCCCAGGCGGTGACAGATCGTCCTGCCGGCGGATGGCGAAATAATCCGGCCGCAAGCCCAGAGCCACCAACTGCGCGCTCCGCTCCCGCTCGATCCGGGCCAAGTCCCGTTCGCCGCGTCGCAGGTCTGCCGCCGCCTCGACCAGATGGGCGTAGAGCAGGGCGGCCCGGTTTTTTTCCTCCGGCGTGAGATAGCCGTTTCGGGAGCTCATCGCCAGTCCGTTCGGCTCCCGGACCGTGGGCACCCCGTGGATGCGGACTGGAAGGTCGAGATCGGCCACCAGGCGGCGGATGATGATGAGTTGCTGGTAATCCTTTTCGCCGAACAAGGCCACGTCGGGCTGAACCTGGTTGAGGAGTTTCAGGACCACGGTGGCGACGCCGCGGAAGTGTCCCGGACGAAACCGGCCGCACAAGTCGTCGAACAGCCCCGGGACCTCGACAAAGGTCATGGCGGCGGGATCGGACGGGTAAAGTTCGGACGTGCCGGGCAGGAACAGTAGATCCACTCCGGCGGCCTGGAGCTTGCCGGCGTCTTGCGCGGGGGTCCTGGGATAGGCCGCGAAATCCTCGCTCGGCCCGAATTGGGTGGGATTGACGAAGATGCTGACGACCACCCGCTCGGCCTGCCGTTTCGCCTCTTCCACCAGCCGGATATGCCCGGCGTGCAAGTTGCCCATGGTGGGGACGAACGCGACCGATGAACCCTGATCCCGCCAGGCCCGGATCGTGCGGCGCAAGTCGGGAATGAATGCGACAGTCTGCATCAATAGCTGTGTTCGGGGCCTGGAAACTTGCCCTCGCGCACTTCGGCCACGTAGCGCCGGAATGCCGCCCGGATGTCGCCGGCGCCTTCGAGAAAATTCTTCGAGAACCTGGGCCGCTTGCCCGGCGTGATGGCGAGCATGTCATAGCACACCAGCACCTGCCCGTCGCAGCCCGATCCCGCGCCGATGCCGATGGTAGGAATCGAGAGGCTGGCCGTGATTTCACTGGCCAGAGTCGCCGGCACGCACTCCAGCACCAACAGGCTGGCACCGGCCTCCTGTAGGAGGATGGCGTCCTCCAGGATGATCTGGGCGGAGCGGTCGTCCCGGCCCTGCACCAGGTAGCCGCCCGTCCGATGGACCGATTGGGGCAATAGGCCGAGATGGGCGCACACCGGAATATCCTGCTCCACCAGGGCGCGGACCACGTTCTCCCGCTTGCGTCCGCCTTCCAGCTTCACCACCTGGACGCCGGCTTCGCGCACCAGCCGCGCCGCGCTCTCCAGGGCCCGATCGCTGTCGGCATAGCTCATGAAGGGCAGGTCCGCGACCAGCACGGCTCGACGCACGCCACGCGCAACGCAGGCGGCATGGTAAATCATGTGGTCCAGGGTGACCGGCAGCGTGCTGGCATGCCCTTGCACGACCATCCCCAAGGAATCGCCGATCAAGACCAGGTCCACGCCGGCTTCGTCCATGGCCGCGGCAAAGCCGGCATCATAAGCGGTCAGCGCGGCGATTTTTTCACCACGCCCCTTCATCGCGAGCAAACCAGGAACGGTCAGAGGTCTATCCATGTCAGGCCTCCTCGATCACCGAAAGGCCCCGGCGCGGGCAGCGCCGCACCAGATCCGCCAAAGGCCCAAGCCCTGGAATGTTTAAATCAGGCGCGATTTCCTGCAAGGGGTAAAGCACGAACTCGCGTTCCGCAAGACCGGGATGAGGGACAGTCAGGCGGTCGGTCGCCAGGATTTCCGAGCCGTACAGCAGGATGTCCAAGTCCAGGGTGCGCGGTCCCCAGCGCTCGCCGTGGCGAACCCGGCCGAATGCGGTTTCCAGGGCTTGAAGTGCATCCAGGAGGGCCAGCGGGGCCAGAGCGGTTTCCACGGCCATGACAGCGTTCACGTAGTCCGGCTGATTGGCGGGCCCCATGGGTGCGCTGCGATACAGGCTGGAACAGGCCATTTCCCTGACTCCAGGTAGGCTTCCTATAGCGCGCCGCGCCGCCCGAACCCGCTCGATGGGTTCTTCGAGATTGCCGCCCAGCCCGAGGTAAGCGGCAACCGGCCGGGATTCAGATGGCCGTGACATTCCCGGCCGCCTTCGAGCGGGTTCGGCGCTTCCGGCTCCGCGGCCGGTTGGCCTCGCGCTTTCCGGTACGCGCCATGGACTTTTGTTCTGCTTCCGAAGCATTCTGGAAGCGGGCCCACCATTCCGCCAGCGAGGGTTCCGCCTCGCCGGTTTCGGCTCGCAATGCCAGAAAATCAAAAGCCGCCCGGAACCGCGGATGACTCAGCAGCCGGAACGGGCGACTGCCTTGAGTCCGCTCGAACCGGGGCTGCAAAGCCCATACCTCGCGGATCGGCAGGCCCACGCTGCGAGGCAAGGCGGTACGGCGAATCTGCCGGCCGATGACTTCACCGGAAGCCTCCTGATAAGCGAGAATCTCGTTCTCCCCAGCCTCGATACGCGCCTGGGCGCGCACCCGCACCGGTTCCCATAGTAAGGCCGCGAACAGGAAATAAGGCGCGACGGGCTTGTTCTCCTGAACTCTCTGGTCGGTCCGCTCCAGGGCCTTGGCCAAAAAGGTGAGTGGAAAGCCCTGATGCTCGGAGGCGAGGCTCCGCTCGGTCTCGGGAAACAGGAAGGCGAACAGGCCATAGTGTCTAAGCTGCTCGAAAGTCTGCACCGCATAACCTCCTAGGAACAGCTTTACCACTTCATCGTAGAGCCGCGCCGCCGGTATTTCCTGCAGCAAAGGGGCCAGCTTCGGAATCGGTTCGGCGCACTCGGGATGAATACCGAAACCGAGCTTGACGGCGAACCGCACCGCTCTCAGCATCCGCACCGGATCCTCGCGGTAACGCTGCTCGGGATCGCCGATCAACCGCAAGGTACTGGCCTTGTGGTCATCCATGCCGCCGACGTAATCGACCACCGAGAAATCGGCGATGTTATAGTACAAAGCGTTGACTGTGAAATCCCGCCGGAACGCATCCTCCTCGATGCTCCCATAAACATTGTCCCGCAGGATGCGGCCGTTCTCGAGCACCCGCTCGCCATTCTCCTCCTCGCCGGCCAGACCCCGGAAGGTGGCGACCTCGACGATTTCCTCGCCAAAATGAACATGGGCCAGCCGGAAGCGCCGCCCGATCAACCGACAGTTGCGGAATACCGTCCGAACCTGTTCCGGATGAGCGTCGGTCACCACGTCGAAATCCTTGGGTTCGCGCCCCAAAAGCAGATCGCGCACACAGCCGCCGACCAAATAAGCCTGGAAGCCCGCCTTCTTCAAACGGTAAAGCACTTTGAGCGCGCTATCGCTAATCAGCGACCGCGAGATCATGTGTTCGGATCGCGAATAAACCCTGGGCAACGTCTCGGGAATTACCGGCTCGGGTTTGGGCTGCGAAAACTTGAACAGTTGTTTGACGAAATCGAGGATTGACAGATGAGTGACGCAGGAATTGGGCTTTACAGATGGCGAGAATATTACCTTAGCCCGCCAGCCCGCTCAATGCATGTTTCGTAATGTCCCTTGTGATCCGCTTCCAATATTTACTGTAGTCGCGAATTCCCTCGCGAAACGAACGTTCTTAATCTCAAGGGACCTACGTTAACAGTCTCGGTTTCAGAAGAGCGCTTCATATTGCTCAAATATTTTTTAGAACGCGCATTGGGGCGTAACGGACGAGAAAGGACGCCAGGGTGGTTAACGCCATCGTTTGCGCGCGGCGCTCATTTTCCTTCACCGGCGACCTGAAGAATCGATCGCGGACGGGCTTCCAGCGCAGGCGCGGGCGGAAGTCCCGTGACCTCGAGGATCTCCTCTTCGCCCAGGGTCTCGCGCGTGAGCAAGGCGCTGACCAAGGCGTCGAGTTCCTTCCGATGCGCCCTCAGGAGGCTCTTCGCCTGCTCGTGGCTCTCCTTGAGAATTCTTTGCACCTCGGCGTCAATGATGCGGGCGGTCTCCTCGCCGAAGGGCTTGGCGCCGACATAGCCGCCGCCGGCGCCGCTCAGGTAGGGATTCTCGCGGGGCGCGAGCTGCACCATGCCGAGCTTGTCGCTCATGCCCCAGCGAGTCACCATGTTGCGGGCGAGCTGGGTGGCCTGCTCGATATCGTTCTCGGCGCCAGTGGTCCGGGTGCCGTACACGATCTCCTCGGCCGCCCGCCCACCCAGCATGCCGACGATCCTCGCGCGGAGGTAGTCTTCCGGGTAGTTGTAGCGGTCGGTCTGGGGTCGTTGATAGGTCACGCCGAGGGCTTGCCCGCGCGGCACGATGGTGACCCGGTGCACCGGATCGGCGCCGGGCATCACCAGGCCGAGGATGGCGTGCCCGCTTTCGTGATAGGCGATCCGCTCCCGGTCCTCCGGGCTCAGGAGGAGCGGACGCTCGGGGCCGAGCACGATCTTTTCCAGGGCGTCCAGGAAGTCCTTCTGGTGGACCTCGCTCTGCTCGCGGCGAGCCGCCAAAAGGGCGGCCTCGTTGACGAGGTTTTTGAGGTCCGCCCCCGAGAGCCCGGGCGTCATCGCGGCCAATTCCTCCAAGCGGACGTCGTCCGCCAGCGGCACCGCGCGGGTGTGGACCTTCAGAATCGCTTCCCGGCCAGCCTTGTCCGGAAGATTCACCACCACGCGCCGATCGAAGCGTCCGGGCCGGAGCAGCGCCCGGTCCAGCACGTCCGGCTGGTTGGTCGCGGCCAGCACGATGACGCCTTCGCGGCCCGTGAACCCATCCATCTCGGTGAGGATCTGCTGCAGCGTCTGCTCGTGCTCGCTGGCGCCGCCGATCGCCACCTGCCCCCGCGCGCGGCCGATTGCGTCGATCTCGTCGATGAAGATGATTGCCGGCGCATTCTCGCGGGCCTCCTTGAAGAGATCCCGCACGCGCGCTGCGCCCACCCCGACGATCATCTCCACGAACTCGGCGGCGCTCATCGAGAAGAATGGAACCCCGGCCTCGCCGGCGACGGCCTTCGCCAGCAAGGTCTTGCCGGTGCCCGGC
>CADDYU010000001.1 GCA_902810705.1 Methylococcaceae bacterium | reverse complement strand
AATTTTCAACTTACGCCGGAAAGCGGCATCGCCGACGAAGACCGGCTACCGTTGCGTTGTCCTCGTAAGTTGAGTGCTTATGTAAGTACAAGATATCAAATTAGCTATAAAAGAAACTTTCTAGCTAAGCTGGCCTAGACTTATTAGACTGCAACATAATTTTGACAATAACTTTCTCGTTACAACAAAGACCACATTGCCCGCGAAAATGGATGAAGACCTAAAGAATCTGCTCAATCACTTGATTTCTCATGAACAATTGATCGTGCAGTTTCAGCCGATCGCTTCCCTGGATAAGCAAGTGATTTATGGCTATGAAGGATTGATTCGAGGTCCCGACCATTCTCCGCTACGCGAACCTAGTGTCCTGTTCGAGGCTGCGGCCGCCCATGAGCGGCTGCGGGATATGGATTTTCTCTGCCGTAAACTCATCATTCGACAGTTCGCCGAGCTTGAACTGCCAGGGCGGTTATTCATAAACATTAACCCGATCACGCTGTTCACCAGTAGCTTTAGCCACGACCATACGCTGACCTATCTCAAAAGGTACGCGATCGATCCGGAGCGGGTCGTCATCGAAGTTACCGAAACTCATCCGATAGGAGACCGGATGATCCTTCAGCACGCCTTGCGGCACTACCACGCGATGGGCTTCCAAGTCGCTCTGGACGATCTCGGCTCCGGTTTTTCGGGTCTTAAACTTTGGTCCGAAATTAATCCGGATTTCGTCAAGATGGATCGGCATTTTACCCGAGGCGTGGACGAGGACCAAACCAAGCGTCAGTTCGTCATGTCCATTCTGGAGATCGCGAAATCTCTAAATTGCCAGGTCATTGCCGAGGGCATCGAGCACAAGCGGGAGTACGCGGTTCTACGCAGGTTAGGCATCACCCTAGCCCGAGGCTATTATTTCGCTCCTCCTGAGGCACTTCCCGAGACAACTCTAAATCCACTGCTGTTCAGCGAACGTCCCCGCGATTCAACGCTTCCGCATAAGTTAACGGCCGCTACCTTGCTGAAGCCGACGCCCATTGTGCCGCCGCACATGCCCATGCAAGCAGTTGGCGAGCTCTTCTGCAGTCAAGAGGGCTTACGTTCGATTGCCGTGGTGAATCACGAGGAGCCTTTGGGTTTGATCCTGCGCAGCGATATCCTGAACCTGCTCGCCGGCCGATATGGCCGCGACCTTTATGGCCGTAGACCCATCGAGAATTTTCTGCATAAACCTATGTTGAAATTCGAGTTGGAGACTCCGCTGGAAGAAATCAGCCGAGGCCTGATCAACGCAGCCGACCATTACATTGAAGAGTTCATCATTACGGCTGGCGGCCGCTATATAGGCAAGGGCATGCTGTTGGATTTGCTTCGCAACATTACCGAATTAAAAGTAAATCGGGCTCGATACGCCAGTCCACTCACCTTGCTGCCCGGCAATGTCTTGGTTCAACAAATGCTGGATGAGTTCCTGCAGAACGGCGAGGGATTTCATATCGCCTATTTCGATCTGGATCACTTTAAGCCCTACAACGACGTTTATGGCTACGTTTGGGGAGACGAATTGATCCAGTTGACCGGGCGATTGTTGATCGAATTCACTCACCCGGAACCCGACTTCGTCGGTCATATCGGCGGCGACGACTTTATCGTCTTTTTCCGAAGCGCCGACTGGCGGGAACGCTGCCACAAGCTTCTTCGAACCTTTGAGGCGGTAATTCCCGAGTACTACACCGCAGAGCACCGCCGCAATGGAGGAATCGACGCGGCCGACCGCTACGGTCAGCAGCGGCATTTCCCCTTCGTAACGCTGTCTATCGGCGTTGTCCCCATCGCGCCGGGATGTTGTGATTTGTCCAGGGATGTCATTGCCGAATGGGCTTCCAGCGCGAAAGCGAAGGCTAAACAACGGATCGGGAATGTCCTCCATGTGGAGGAGATGAAAGATGGATACAGGCCGGAACGGCCCAAGCTCTAGCAGTGACTGGGCGGCGAGGCGAACTGGCGAGAGTCCAAAAGGGATTGCCCATCTTTCTCCTGGTTCAACATGTCGGCCGCAAGCCGCGCCAATTCGAGCGAGCCATTCCGCTCTCCCAAGACTTCCCTGATGCCTTGCAAATCCCGCCGTATGGCTGTCGCGTACTCGGATTCCCGAAGGATTTTCTCAATCTCGCCGGCGATATTCTCCGGCGTGGCCTCGTGCTGTATGAACTCCCGGACAATCGACCTTCCGGCTAGAATGTTCGGCAAGCCGATATAGGGAATGCTGACCAGCATCCGGCCTAGCCAATAACTGAGCGGCGCCAGGCGGTAGATGATCGCCATGGGTACGCCGAGCAACGCCGTTTCGAGCGTGGCCGTGCCGGACACGGTCATAACGGCGTCGCAGCAATGCAGGGCGTTGTAATCCTGACCTCTGACGATGTGAACATTCAGTCCGCTGTTCGCCAGCTGTCCGTGCAAGGCTTCATCCGCAACGGACGGTGCTTGGAACAGCAGGAATTGCACGCCCTCGAATTGCCGAGCCAATTGCCTGGCGGCCGCCAAGATCATGGGAAGCAGCTGCTTAATCTCGTTGGCGCGGCTACCCGGCAATAAGCCGACGATGGGGCCTGCCTTGGAAAGGTGATAGTTTTCCATGGCCGCCTCCCTGCTCATCATCGGCTTCACCTTGCCTGCCAGCGGGTGCCCGACGTAGGTTACCGGCACTTGATGCGCCTCGTAGAACGGCACCTCGAAGGGAAAGATCACCGCCATGTGATCGATGATACGGCCGTAAGTCTTCACCCGTCCGGGGCGCCAGGCCCAAACCTGGGGACTCACGTAGAACAGCACCTTGATTCCAAAAGCCTTCGCCGCCTTAGCCAGGCGGAAATTGAATTCCTTGTAGTCGATGCAGATGAGGAGATCGGGTTTCCGCTCGCGAGCCGTCTTCTGCATAAGCTTGAGCGCCCGCCGGATCTCGCCGTAATGCCGGGCGATTTCCGCAAGGCCGATGACGCCGATTCCAGAGGAATCGTAGCAAAGCTCCACCCCGGCCTCCCGCATCGCTCGTCCACCCATGCCGATGGCGCGGACGCCGGGGAGGAGTTTTTGCAATTCACGAAAAAGCTGGGCGGCATGCATGTCGCCGGAAGCTTCCCCAGCGGACAGCATGATCAGGGGCGCGCACTCAGCCATTCAAGGCGTCACCTATAACTTGGACGATACGGCGGATGTCGCCTTCTTCCAGCTCAGGATAAATGGGTAACGATAGACAGCGCGCCGCCACCGATTCGGTCACCGGCAACGACACATCGGCATAAGCCGCGGCGAACACGTTCTGCCGGTGTAGGGGCACCGGGTAGTAAATGGCGCTGGCGATGCCGGCCTTTTGCAGCGCCGCCATGACGGCAGCGCGCCGATCGCTGAGCAGGGTGTACTGGTGATAGACGTGCACGCCGAGGCCGTCCTCGTGCGGCGTTTCCACCGGGAGGCCGGCCAGCAATTCCGAATAGCGGTGAGCGGCGCGGCGGCGGGCCGTGTTGAAGTCATCGATATGCCGTAACTTGATCCGTAGGATGGCCGCCTGGATTTCGTCCAGCCGGCTGTTATAGCCGATCGCGTCGTGGTAATAGCGCACCTCGGAGCCGTGATTGCGGAGCATCTTGAGTTTTGCCGCCACTTCGTCGGATTGCGTCGCCACCAATCCGCCGTCGCCGTAGCCGCCCAGGTTCTTGCTGGGGAAAAAGCTGAATCCGGAAGCGAGGCCGATGCTGCCGGTCTGCCAGCCCTGGATGGACGCGCCGAAGGATTGGGCACAGTCCTCGATGAGCAAAAGGCCGTGCCGTTCGCAAAGCGCCGAAATGCGCGCCAGATCCGCCGGCTGGCCGAACAGATGCACCGGCATGACCGCCTTGGTCCTGTCGGTGATAACGGCTTCGATGGCGGCGGGGTCGAGGTTGAAGGTCAGGGGATCAATGTCTACGAACACCGGGGTAGCGCCCACGTAGCGGATGGCCTCGGCCGTGGCGATGAAGGTAAAGGCCGTGGTGATGATCTCGTCCCCTGTCCCGATGCCGGCCGCTCGCAGCGCCAAGTGCAGGGCGTCGGTGCCGGACGCGCAGCCGATGGCATGTTTCACACCCAGATACGCTGCCGCCTCGTCCTCGAAAGCCTTGACGTTGGGTCCGAGCACGAAAGCGCAGCTTTCCAGCACTTCCCGCACACTCCGGTCGATCTCGTCCTTGAGCCGGGCGTATTGAGTCTTCAGATCGACCATGGGGATCATCAGGCGAGGCTCCTTTAGGATTACGAATTGAGTAAACGGGTGATTTCGATGGCCGTCGCTAACGCTCGCCGCCCCGCCTGGCCGGGTACCAAAGGCTCCCGCCCCTCGCGGATGCAGGTGATGAAGTGCCTGATCTCTTCCATTAAGGCGTCGCCGTTCTCGAACACCGATTCCTCGCTCAGGATTTCCGGGACGCCGGGAAACATTTCTCGTTCGCCCTTGCGATGTTTGGCGAGCACGCGGTTCTGAAAATCCACGGAGAGATAGCAACTGGGCATGAACAAGCGCATCTTGCGCTCCACCTTCAGGCTGACTCGGCTGGCGGTGACATTGGCGATGCAGCCGCTCTTGAAGCTCAGCCGAGCGTTGGCAATGTCGATGTCCGAAGTCAAGACGGCGACCCCCTTGGCATCGATGCGCTCCACCTCGGAACCGACCATATCGAGGATGATGTCGATGTCGTGGATCATCAGGTCCAGCACCACGCTGACATCATTGGCCCGTGGGTTGAATGGGGCGAGGCGATGAGACTCGATGAACAGCGGCTTGTCCTGGGTCAAGTCCAGCCCGAGAAGCGCGGCGTTGAAGCGCTCCAGGTGGCCTACCATCAGAATCCGGCCCGTGCGCTCGGCAATGGCGATCAGTTCGTCCGCTTCCTCGAGGGTCACGGTCATCGGCTTTTCCACCAGCACGTGGGCCCCGGCCGCGAGGAAATCACGGGCCACTTCGAAATGCAGGCTAGTGGGTACGACGATACTCGCCGCGTCGACCTTGCCTAACAGTTCACGATAATCGGTCACTGCCCGAGAGCCGGTCCGGTCCGCTACGGCTTGAACTGCCGGCGCGTCGAGGTCTGCCACGGCGACTAGTTCGCAACCTGGCAGGGCAGCATATTTTTCGGCGTGGAATTTCCCGAGGTAACCCACGCCGATCACCGCGCATCTTAGTGGTCTCACAGTGCTTGCTCCGCCAGAAACGCTGTAGCGAGGCTTAATCGTCGCAGCCACTGACGTCGACGAAGCCGAGGATGCCGCCCCGCTTGGATTCCGCCGCCAGCCAAGCACGCAGATAAATCAGCTCGGGGGTATCGGTCAGGCCGTCCAGGTTTTGCCGGTTCTTGAGCCGGCGATAGGCGGCCGAAATGGCCTTGAGACGCTCGCCGTCAATGCCCGCCCGCCGCATTCCCACTAAGTTCAGGCGGTAATGTTTGCCGGGACGGCCACCCACCAATGTATAGGGAATCACATCCTTGTTGATGCCAGCGAGCCCTTGCAACATCGCCAGGCTGCCGATGCGACAGAACTGATGGACCATGACGCCGCCGCCGAGAAAGACCCGATCGCCCATCTGCACGTGGCCACCCAGGGTAGCGCCACTGGCGAAGATATTGTAATCGCCCAGCGTGCAATCATGGCCCACGTGGCTGTTGTTCATCAGGTAGTTGCCGGAACCGATCCGAGTCGCCCTACCTTTGCGGGTGGCCCGGCTGAGGGTTACGCACTCGCGGAACACGTTATCGTCGCCGATCTCCAGGTAGGTTTCCGTCGCGGGATCGAATCCCAAATCCTGCGGCAGTCCGCCGAGCACCGCGTGCGGATGGACGTGGTTGTTTCGGCCCATGCGGACATAAGAATGGATCACGGCATGGGCGTCGATGCGGCTGCCTTCGCCGATTTCGCAGGGTCCTTGAATGACCGCGAAAGGGCCGATCGAAACGTCAGCGCCCAATTCAGCCTCGGGCGCGATAAATGCGGTGGGATGAGTCATGGCTTTGCACTCGATTTAAGAATGCTAACCTCGCGGGTGGCAGCGGGCATGCAGCTCCTTGAGGCGCTCCTGCGCTACATAGGTATATATCTGGGTGCTCGACAGGTCGCTATGGCCTAGCAAAAGCTGTACTACGCGCAAATCAGCGCCATGGTTCAGCAAGTGCGTGGCAAAGGCATGGCGCAAAGTATGCGGAGACAGGGGCTTATTGATCCCAGCTCGTCGAGCGTAACGCTTGATCAGGTACCAGAAAGCCTGCCGGGTCATGGCCGCACCACGCTCCGTGACGAATAGATCGTCACTGCGCCCGCCCTTAAGAATCGCAGGCCGGGCTATCTTGAAATACCGATTAAGCCACTCCTCCGTCTCCTCACCCAGGGGGATCAGACGGTCCTTATTACCTTTGCCGACCACCCGGATCACGCCTTGCCGAAGATTCACCTGATTCAGCCTGAGTCCCACCAGTTCGGTCACTCGAAGACCCGTCGCATAAAGGAGTTCCAGCATGGCCCGATCGCGGCAGCCCAAGAGGTCGTCTGTGCGGGGAGCATCGAGCAACGCTTCCACATCCCTCTCGGTCAGCGTCTTCGGCAGAGGTCGGCCGATGTGTGGGGCGTCGATAGCTACGGTAGGGTTTTCGGCGATCAAGCCTTCCCGCATCAGAAAGACGTTGAATTTGCGTATGCTGGAAAGGTGCCGAGCCATGCTGCGCCCGCTGGCCTGCCGACAGTATTTGGCGGCAAGATACGCTTCGATGTCACTGGAATTTGCCTGCACTAAGCCCTTTTTGCGAGCGCCGAGCCAAGCCGCGAACTGCGCGAGATCACTCCCGTAAGCCTTCTGAGTGTTTTCGCTCAAGCCCTCCTCGATCCACAAGGTTTCGATAAAGCGGCGTATCAGCGCCTGATCCGATTCAGTTTCTACCGATTTTATCGAGTCAATCGAGTGGTCGGCCTTCATGCTTCAATAACCAGCATTTGATATCGAGCATGGGACCGCTGGTCCTGCCGCAGTAACCACCCAGACCCTGGACAGCGATCACTCTGTGGCAGGGAATGAGTATGGGAAAAGCATTGGTGCGACAGGCCGCCGCAACCGCGCGCGCTCCGCTTCCAAGCCGTCGCGCCAGACTGCCATAGGTTTCGGTTTGCCCTGGTGGAATTTCCGTAAGAGCCATCCAGACCCGACGCTCATATTCGGTGCCGGCCAATTGAAGTGGCAGGCAAAAGCGGGTCCTTGGATTTTCAAAATAAGAGAGGAGTTGACAAGCCGCCGCTTTCAGCAGGGGACTTTCTGGAATACCCTCTGGAGCAAAATCCATCTCGAAGTCGATGCCAGTCAGAACTTCGCCTCGAGCGAACAGGCGCAATCTCCCTAGAGGCGTTGCGATCAAGGCCGTTTCCTGCACTTCCGAATACGCCATCTTCGCTGTCGGGCCTCGTGGCATCGGCATCCTATGAGCACTGAGGCCTATTTTGAAAGGTTTTTGCCGCCCTGAGCGGGCTTTTTTACATCGGCTGCAGCCTGCCGCGTTCCAATCAGATTTTTTCTTTGATGCGGGCGGACTTCCCGGTGCGGTCACGCAGGTAATAGAGTTTAGCCCGACGCACATCGCCGCGGCGCTTCACCTGGATTTCCTGAACCTGCGGGCTATAGGTCTGAAACACCCGCTCCACACCCTCGCCATGAGAAATTTTTCGGACCGTAAACGAGGAATTGTAGCCGCGATTGCGCTTCGCGATTACCACGCCTTCGTAAGCCTGCAACCGCTCCCGGTTGCCTTCCTTGACCTTGACCTGGACCGCCACCGTATCGCCAGGCGCAAACTCCGGCACCGTTTTCTGGCTCATCCATTCGGCCTCGAGTTGTTGAATAATGTTCGACATTTCAGCGTACCTTTATCACTTATTTTCAGCGTTCAAGTCGGATTGAAACTCTTCAAGCAATTCCCTTTGCACTGGATCGAGTTGGATCTTCGCGAGTAAATCTGGCCGCCTTGACCAAGTGCGTCCTAACGACTGCTTCATGCGCCAGCGGCATATGGCGGCGTGGTTTCCAGATTGCAGTATATCCGGCACTCGCCTGCCGTCCACTTCCTCCGGACGAGTATAATGGGGGCAATCCAGCAGCCCGCCGACGTGAGAACCCTGAGTTGCGGATTCAGCATGCCCCAGGACGCCTGGGAGGAGCCGAGCAACGGCATCGAATAATACCAGTATCGCGAGTTCGCCACCGCTCAAAACGTAATCGCCAATCGACCATTCTTCATCGATCTCGGTCTCAATCAGGCGTTCGTCAATACCTTCGTATCTTCCAGCGACCAGGATCAACCGTGGGCAGGCCGCCTGCTGTATGATTGCCTCTTGATTTAGCAACTGCCCCTGGGGGCTCAGGTAAATCGTTTTAGCTGGCAGCGGAGAATCGGCCCGAGCCGCTCTAATAGCGCCCCGCAACGGTTCCACTTTCATGACCATACCTGGGCCACCGCCATAAGGGCGGTCATCCACAGTTCGATGCCGATCTTGCGTAAATTCCCTAGGATTCCACAGCCGTAAATCTATGATTCCCTTCTCG
The DNA here is from genome assembly GCA_902810705.1 of Methylococcaceae bacterium. Lineage (GTDB taxonomy): Bacteria > Pseudomonadota > Gammaproteobacteria > Methylococcales > Methylococcaceae > CADDYU01. The sequence goes on along the minus strand of CADDYU010000001.1, from coordinate 77,935 downwards.
ATAGCTCGCCCGGTTACGCCATGTCTGACCGCATCCTGAATCATCTCAGGAAATAGCGTGACTATGTCGAAGCGCACCAGACCACCTAGAATTCCGGATCCCAATTGACGACTAGGATACCCTGATCGAGCCGTACTTCCTTTACAAATTCACCTATTACGAAGGGAATCAAGCGTTGTCGATCGCCCTGAACTTCCATTACATCGTTGGCACCGGTTTCCATCATATTTGTCACCGTCCCGAGTGGAACTCCAGAAACGGTGTAGACCTCAAGACCAACCAAATCCGCCCAGTAATACTCTCCTCCCCGGGGAGCGGAAAAGCGGTTTCTAGGCACCGATATCGTACATTTTTGAAGGCGGACAGCCTGCTCCCGATCCGAAATGCCTTCCAAGCGCGCCACCACTGCGCGCCCATGGCATCTGCCCTCGATTACTTTATATTCCTTGATTCCCCCTTCTGCAGCGATGAGCCAAGGTGAATATGTCAGAATATTTTCTGGGGGATCAGTATAGGCTCGGATTTTTACCCAACCCCGAACGCCGAAAGCTCCTACAATTTCACCGACTCGAATTGGCCTCGACACAAAGTAATTGATCCAACGATTGTAAGCCTCAGGCAGCCACGTTCTCGGTGCGTTTGCGGAACTCCTTGATGAGGCTATTGACTCGTTCGCTGGTTTGAGCACCGCGGCCAATCCAGTACTGAATGCGGTCCTCGTTTAAAAGGAGCCTTTCCGCTTGTCCTGAAGCGATCGGATTAAAGAACCCAACACGCTCGATATAACGGCCATCTCTTTTGGAGCGGCTATCTGCAACTACTACGTGGTAGAAGGGGCGTTTTTTCGCGCCGCCCCGGGACAAACGAATAGTAACCATCAATAAAATTCCTCACAGGATTCCAGAAATCCGAAACACTTACAAATTAAAAATTTTCCACAAGATCGACTCTAAGCTAAATCTCGCTTAAAAGCTTAGGAAATAGCGCCCAAGTAAGGGGATTATCAAACGGGGACGAATCTGGAGACTACACGTTCCTAGTAGAACATCTTAATCTAGCCCGTGTCACCAGGATCTAGAAGCACTAAACTAATCTCACATTGACGAAACCAATGGCGGAGAGAGAGGGATTCGAACCCTCGATAGAGTTTTTGACCCTATACTCCCTTAGCAGGGGAGCGCCTTCAGCCTCTCGGCCATCTCTCCGAGAAAATCAAATTATAAACTACTTAATCAATGGACTCAGCCGGTCTTTCGGCTAATTGCGCCTGCTGCTCTCGTTTAATACGCTCGTAAATCTCTTCCCGATGGACAGAAACATCTTTCGGCGCGTTCACTCCGATGCGAACCTGATTACCCTTGACCCCTAGCACGGTAACTGTTACATCGTCCCCAATCATAAGAGTCTCACCGACTCTACGAGTCAATATCAACATAAATCCTTCCTTTCTGGTCTTGCAAGCCTAGCAAGAAGTAATAGGCTCTTGCCTCAGCGCCGATCCAAACCAGAGACGCCATGCAATCCTCACATTATACCGCTTTTTGCTTCACCTTTAACAAATTTTAAGTAACGGCATCCCTCGGTTTTTCAAGATCGAAAGCTTTGTGCAAACAGCGTACCGCCAACTCCAGATATTTTTCGTCTAATACGACCGATATCTTGATCTCTGAGGTAGAAATCATCTGAATATTGATGGCTTCTTTGGCAAGCGCCTCAAACATCTTAGCTGCTATCCCGGCATGGGAGCGCATACCCACGCCCACCAAAGATACTTTGACAATGGTATCGTCGCCGGCGATTTCGCGGGCTTGCAGCTCAGTATGGACGCTACGGAGAATCTCCAGGGCCTTCTTGTACTCGTTACGGTGCACTGTGAAGGTGAAATCGGTAGTGCCGTCCTCCCCAACGTTTTGGACAATCATGTCAACTTCGATGTTGGCGCCAGCAATAGGCCCCAAAATTCTGGACGCGATACCTGGACGGTCCGGCACACCCATGATCGTAAGTTTGGCTTCATCACGGTTAAATGCAATTCCAGAAATTAAAGGTTGCTCCACGCTTTCTTCCTCGTAACTAATTAACGTGCCGGGCCCTTCGACGAAGCTGGAGAGGACTCGCAAAGGAACGTTGTATTTTCCGGCGAACTCGACTGAGCGAATTTGGAGAACCTTTGAGCCCAAACTGGCCATTTCCAGCATTTCCTCGAAGGTAATCCTGTCCAGCCGGCGTGCCTTGGGCTCCACCCGTGGATCCGTGGTATAAACGCCGTCCACGTCCGTATAAATCAGGCACTCGTCGGCCTTGAGCGCCGCCGCCAGCGCAACGGCCGTGGTATCGGATCCGCCCCTGCCTAGCGTTGTAATGTGACCATCCTCGGTGATACCCTGAAATCCGGCCACCACCACGACCTTGCCTTCCGAGAGATCACCCCGAATGCGATCAGTATCGATGTTCACGATGCGCGCCTTGGTATGGGCACGATCGGTGATGATTTTGACTTGACCTCCCGTGTAGGAGCAGGCGGGGCAGCCTCGTTGATGTAATGCCATGCACAGCAAGGCGATCGTCACCTGTTCACCGGTGGACAAGAGCACATCCAGTTCACGAGGGTCGGGCTGCTCCTGCAGTTCATGAGCCAAAGCCACCAATCGATTGGTTTCTCCGCTCATGGCAGAGACGACGACCACCAAATCATCTCCGCGCTGGCGCGCTTTAATGATGTTTTCGGCCACGTTTTTAATCCGCTGAATCTTGCCGACCGAAGTGCCGCCGTATTTATGTACGAATAACGCCATTGCTTGGTTACAGAAGGATTTACCGGATCACGCCGTCTGGCGCCGTACCCAGTCCGGCACGCTTTTCAAGGCTGAGTCCAATTTGGAAGGATCGGTACCGCCAGCTTGGGCGAGATCGGGACGTCCGCCCCCTTTGCCGCCCACTTGCATGGCAACCGCGTTGATCATATCGCCCGCCTTAATTCTGCTGGTTTGGTCCTTGGTGACGCCGGCGATCAGACTGACCTTACCGTCCTTGACAGTCCCCAGCACGACAGCCGCGCTACCTAGTTTATTGCGGAGCTGATCCACCAAATCGCGTAGAGCCTTGGGATCGCTTTCCTCGATCTTGGCTGCCAGAACCTTAATCCCGGCAATCTCTATCGCTTGGGAAGCTAAATCGCTGCCGGAGGCGCTGGCCAGTTTGCCCTTGAGCCGATCCAATTCCTTTTCCAGGATGCGATTCCGTTCGAGCAGTTGCTGTACTTTGTCTTCCAGGTTATCCCGTCCGGCTTTGACTCGCTCGGCCAGGGATTGCATCAGGCGCTCGCTGGATTTGAGCCAGTCGAAGGCAGCTTCGCCGGTAAGAGCCTCGATTCTCCGCACCCCTGCGGCCACGCCCGACTCGCTGACGATCTTGAACAACCCGATGTCCCCCGCGCGCTGGACATGGGTGCCGCCGCACAATTCCGTGGAGAAATCGCCGATGCGCAAGACCCGGACCCAGTCGCCGTATTTCTCGCCGAACAAGGCTATGGCACCGGCTTTGACGGCGTCTTCCTTGGCCATGATGTCAGCGTAAACCGGGCTATTGGCTCGGATTTGCTGATTCACCAGGCGTTCGATGGCGTCGAGTTGCTCGGCTTTGATCGGTTCAAAATGAGAAAAATCAAAGCGCAGGCGCTGTGAATCTACCAGCGAGCCCTTTTGGATCACATGCTCGCCCAGAATCCGCCGCAAGGCGGCGTGCAACAGGTGAGTGGCCGAATGGTTTAGAGCGGTGGCCTGGCGCGCCGCGCCATCCACTTCGGCTCGGCACTCTGCTCCCACGGTGAACGTGCCTTGGACCACCCGCCCAATATGCAGGATCAACTCACTGCCCTGCTTTTGGGTATCCAGCACTTCGAAGACGGCCTCGCCGGAGCGGATCGTCCCGCGGTCGCCCACCTGGCCGCCCGACTCGGCATAGAAAGGGGTCTTTTCCAGGATCAGGATGCCTTCCTCATCCTCGCCCAATCGCTCCACGGCATGTCCATTTTTGAGCACAGCGACGATGTTTGTTTCATCGGTCAGATGCCCGTAGCCAGTGAACTCGCAGCGCAAGTCCAGATATACATCATGAGAATAATCGGCCGCAAACTGGCTCGCGGCGCGCGCCCGTTCCCGCTGAGCCTGCATGGCTTTTTCAAAGCCGGCCAAATCCAGGGATAATCCATGCTCGCGGGCGATATCGGTCGTCAGATCGACCGGGAATCCGTACGTATCATAGAGCTGGAATACCGTCTCACCGGGAATGACTCCGCCGCTGAATCCTTTAAGATGGGATTCCAGAATCTTCATGCCTTGCTCCAGAGTTTCCGCGAAACGCTCTTCTTCCTTACGCAGAACTTGCTCGACAACGGGACGGGCGGCAGTCAGTTCGGGATAGGCCGAACCCATTTCCTGACAAAGCGGCGCGACCAGCTTGTAGAAAAAGGCGTCTCGGATGCCCAGTTTGTAGCCATGGCGTATGGCCCGCCGGATGATGCGACGCAGCACGTAGCCTCGGCCTTCGTTCGAGGGCAGCACGCCATCGGCGATGAGAAAGGCGCAGGAACGGATATGGTCGGCCAGCACCCGTAGGGAAGTGCTGTCGGTGGTGTCCAAATGAGCGAGATCCGCCGCGGCTTGAATTAAGGTTCGGAATAGGTCGATCTCGTAGTTACTGTGCACCCCCTGCACCACCGCCGCAATGCGTTCGAGGCCCATGCCGGTGTCCACCGAAGGCTTGGGGAGAGGCGTCAAAGTGCCATCCGGCGAACGGTCGTACTGCATGAACACGAGATTCCAAATCTCGATGTAGCGGTCGCCGTCCTCGTCGGGAGAACCGGGCGGACCGCCGGGGATATGTTCGCCGTGGTCATAAAAGATTTCGGAACAAGGCCCGCAAGGCCCGGTATCTCCCATGCTCCAGAAGTTGTCCTTGGTGCCGATGCGAGAGAATCGCGCCGGATCGACACCGATCTCTTCGAGCCAGATCCGCTCGGCCTCGGTATCCTGATCATAGACCGTGATCCACAGGCGCTCCGGCGGCAGGGCGAGAATGTCGGTCAGGAATTCCCAGGCATAGCGGATGGCCTCGCGTTTGAAATAATCGCCGAAGCTGAAATTGCCCAGCATCTCGAAAAAGGTATGATGACGAGCGGTATAACCGACGTTTTCCAGATCATTGTGCTTTCCGCCCGCGCGCACGCAACGCTGCGACGAGGCCGCACGGCTGTAGGAACGTGCCTCCCGGCCCAGGAATACGTCTTTGAATTGCACCATGCCGGCATTGGTGAACAGCAAGGTTGGATCGTTGGCCGGGACCAATGGACTGGAGGGGACGATCGTATGGCCCCGTTCCTCGAAAAACTTCAAAAACAAGGAACGCAATTCTGCGCTGGTCATAGCATTGCCGTGAATGAATGTTTCCTAGGTTATTCGCCGCCTTGCCTTAGGCGGCGGAACAAGCGGCGAATTTGGTCCCGGCCGAACCCGCGCTGAATGAGGAAGCGCTCCCGCGCCGCCCGCTCAGGCAACGAGGTTGGAAGCGTATTCCCAAATTTCTTGACATAGACTTTTTCGACCAGGCTATCCCAGTCGATCTCCTTTAAATCCGGCTCATCTTCGCTCTCGATCCCACGGCGGCGCAGCTCCTGTCTGATGCGGTAAACCCCATAACCCTTTGCCGTCCGGCTGCGGGTAAAGCTTTCCGCGAATCGAGCGTCGCTTTGCAGGCCCTCGCGGCCCAGATCCGCAAGAACGCCATCGATCAGACTTTCTGGAAACCCTTTTGCCAGCAGTTTGTGCCGCAATTCGTCGCGCCCGTATTCCCGCCGGGAAAGATAACGGAGGCAAGCGGTCTCCACCGCCTGCCTCGTTTCGGAGACTGTCGATAAACCTGCTGCGCCGTCCTTGGCTTGCGGCGGTTGCTTCACGGCTGCTCGGAAATTTGCTTAGAATCCAGCCTCTTCGGCTACATCAGGCGCCGAAGCGTTACGAGCTGTCGATCCGGCGAAGGCTTTTTCGCGCACCTTGGCCTCAATGGCATCGGCAAGATCGGGACGCTCCTTCAGGAGATTTCGAACATTATCCTTGCCCTGGCCGATGCGTTCACCGTTGTAGCTGTACCAGGAGCCGGACTTTTGCACGATGTCGTAGTTCACTCCGAGATCCACTAGCTCACCTTCGTGAGACACGCCTTCGCCGTAAAGAATTTCAAAATCGGCATTCCGGAAAGGCGGAGCCACTTTATTCTTGACTACCTTGACCCGGGTTTCGTTGCCGATTACTTCATCGCCATTCTTAATGGCGCCAAGCCGCCGGATATCGAGCCGGACCGACGCATAGAACTTCAAGGCGTTGCCGCCGGTGGTAGTTTCGGGGCTGCCGAACATGACCCCGATTTTCATGCGGATCTGGTTGATGAAAATAACCAGGGTGTTCGAGCGCTTGATATTGGCGGTCAGCTTGCGCAGGGCCTGAGACATGAGGCGCGCCTGCAGTCCCACGTGGGAATCGCCCATTTCGCCTTCGATTTCCGCCTTCGGTGTCAGCGCCGCGACCGAGTCGATCACCACCACGTCCACGCCGCCGGAACGCACCAGCATATCGGCAATTTCCAGCGCCTGCTCACCGGTATCCGGCTGCGAAACCAGGAGATCCTCTAGATTGACGCCGATTTTCTCGGCGTAGGTGGGGTCAAGTGCATGTTCGGCGTCGATGAAGGCGGCCACTCCACCGAGTTTCTGTACCTGAGCGATCACCTCCAGGGTGAGAGTGGTTTTGCCGGAAGATTCCGGCCCGTAAATCTCGACGATGCGGCCGCGTGGCAGTCCGCCGCAACCCAAGGCGATATCCAGGGCCAGCGACCCGGTAGGGATGACCTCGATGTCGCGGACGGTTGCGACATCGCCAAGCCGCATGACCGAGCCCTTGCCGAACTGCTTTTCAATCTGAGAAAGCGCTGCGCCCAGCGCCTTCCGCTTGTTTTCGTCCATCCGAGTGGGTCCGATTAAATCGTTGTAAATGACTGCTAATTATCTCATAGAGTCATCTTCGGGCATAGCCTTGGAGCCTTTCCGCTTAGCCTCACGCCGCCTATCCATGCGCCTCGGGTTACCGCGGGAAGGGACGAGAAAAAATCAAGCGTGAGGGCTCCCGCAAGGCTTTCAGCTTTCAGGATGCCGCCCGTAGAGGCGGATCATCTCGGAGAGTTCGGAGATCTTTCTATCATTCAGTTGATCCCAGCTGAAACGCCAACGCCAATTGCTTTCCAGCAAGGTTCCCGGCGCGTTCATTCGATGCCCCTTACCCAGCCCCAGAACGTCTTGCATGGGCAGTACGGCCAGCCTTGCGACTGAAGCTAGGGCACTCTGAACAAGTGCCCAGGGCATTTGCATTTCCGGCTTACCAAGATAGCGATAGACGTAATTCTGCTGCTCCTCGGTCAAATCCTCATACCACGCAAGAGTCGTGTCGTTATCGTGAGTTCCCGTGTAAACGACATTGTTGGCCGTATGATTGTGAGGCAGATACGGGTTCCCGGCCCCGCCTTCAAAGGCGAACTGGAGTATCAGCATGCCTGGGATATCGAATTGACGTCGCAAGGCTTCGACTTCCGGCGTAATGGTGCCCAGGTTCTCCGCAACTAAAGGCAGGCCAGATCCATTCAATGTCGAATAAGTGGTTTGCAGCAATGCCTCTCCGGGCGCCTTAATCCATTGGCCATGCACGGCCGTCTGCAGTTCGGCCGGTATCTCCCAGTAAGACTCCAATCCTCGGAAATGATCGATGCGTACCCAATCGTAAAGCGCCAATTGGCTGCGGAACCGTTCGAGCCACCAACTGAAGCCATCTTCTTCCATTCGCGCCCAGTTGTAATGGGGATTTCCCCATCGTTGTCCCGTGACCGAAAAGTAATCCGGCGGAACTCCGGCAACCACCCGGGCGTAACCGTCTTCCCGCAAATCGAAATAATTCCGCTGTGCCCACACATCAGCGCTGTCGCTCGCGACAAAAATAGGGATGTCCCCAAACAGTAAGATTCCCCGCTGTCTGGCATAATCGCGCACTTCCTTCCACTGCTGGAAAAAGACAAACTGCTCGAATTTCACGCGGGCAATATCCTCGGCAAGCCGAAGACGCGCAGCCTCGAGCGCAGCCGGCTGACGCTCGCGAAGCGGCACAGACCACTCCTGCCACGGCTTATAATCGAACTCCTCCCTGAGAGCGGTAAACAGCGCGAAATCGGACAGCCAGCCGTTGTTGCGCTCGACGAACTCCCCATAGGCCGGCCAGTAATCGTCCTCGGGATTTTGCTTGAATGATTCGAACGCCGCCCGCAAGCAGCAGGATCGCCGACTTGTCGGCGGTTTTTCTTTATCTCCGATCTCAGTGGCATCCCGAAGCCAGCCTCGGTCGGACAGCCAGTCAAGATTTATTAGCAACGGATTGCCAGCGTGAGCCGACAGGCATTGATAGGGTGATCCATCAGAATGGGTGGGGTTAATCGGCAGGGTCTGCCAAACACTGATTCCGCAGCTGGCGAGGAAATCCACGAAGCGGTAAGCGTCCCGTCCGAGATCACCATTGTCCGAACTACCCGGCAGGGAGGTAATATGCAAAAGAATACCGGCTCTGCGCCGGTCCAGAACGCTATGGGCTGAGGTCACTGCTCACCTGGCAGAAGATGGATGATGCGCTATCGATTTACATGAGCCAAACCCATTTCCCGCGAGAATGCGGCCGGCGGGCGTGGGTGTCCTCGGCCATCCGCTTCAAATTCAGGCTGCCAAGGCGAAGGCTAGGGTTAAACAGTTCGACGCGGCGATAGCTCAGTTGCCCTGGCAAGCCTGACAAGTTCAAGGTTTTGCCGAGTGCCACGGCCATCAGGAGCCGCCGGCCACGATGAGCCTTTTAGAAAATCGGCCAGGATGAAGAGTATAGGAGTCTCCATGGACGTCCATATATGTCAGTTTCCCATACACTCAGAAAAGACAGTCCCTTAAGACGGATCGCTAAATTTTATCTTCTCGGCATTGGAGGAAGCCGGCGCCCACCGTAAGTCCGCTCCGCTCTATAGGGCCGTAAAGGCGAGCCAGCATTCAGAAACAAACCTTATGTCAACGGGCGAAATGGAGCTTTTGTCCTAAATCCTCTGGGGTCACCAGCACAACTCCGCCGGGACTGACATAAAAACGCTTGCGGTCCTCTTCCAGATTTTCGCCGATCACGGTGTTGGGCGGTATCTGACAGCCCCGGTCAATGATCGCCCTGGTGATGCGACAATGGCGGCCGACATTCACTTCCGGGAGAAGCACCGAGTCTTTTACCGTCGAGTATGAATTCACCCTGACGTTGCTGAACAACAGCGAGTGGCGCACTTCGGAGCCCGAGATGATGCAGCCGCCCGAGACCATCGAGTCCACCGCTCTCCCACGCCGGTCCTCGTCATCGAAGATGAATTTCGCAGGTGGCGTTTGGGGTTGATAGGTCCAGATAGGCCAATTCCGATCATAAAGATTGAGTTCGGGATCGACGCCGATCAATTCCATGTTGGAGGCCCAATAGGCATCCACGGTGCCGACGTCGCGCCAATAAGCTTGAACACCACTTTGCGAATCCCGGAAAGGATAGGCGAAGACCCGGTATTTACTGATTGCTGCGGGGATGATGTTCTTCCCGAAATCATGGCTGGAGCCAGGTGTGTCGGCGTCTCGGATGAGTTGTTCGAATAAGAAAGCGGTATTGAACACGTAAATACCCATTGAAGCCAAGGCCCGATCGGGCTGGTTGGGCATTGGCGGTGGATCTTCAGGCTTTTCAACGAAATCGAAAATCCGCTTATCTTCGTGGATATGCATGACTCCAAAGGCTGTCGCCTCCTGCCGAGGAACCTCCATACAGCCTACCGTCAGGTCGGCCTTGTTTTCGACGTGATAGGCAATCATCAGCCCGTAATCCATCTTATAGACGTGGTCGCCGGCCAAGATCAAGATGTATTCCGGATCCCGTTGGCGCAGGATGTCGAGATTCTGATAGACCGCATCGGCGGTGCCGGAATACCAGGATTCCTCCAGGCGCTGCTGGGCCGGCATGATGTCCACGAATTCACCTAATTCCGCGCGCAGAAACCCCCAACCTTGCTGAATGTGCCGAATCAACGAGTCGGCCTTGTATTGAGTCAATACGCCAATCTGCCGAATGCCGGAATTGATGCAGTTGGAGAGGGGAAAATCGATGATGCGGAATTTTCCGCCGAAAGGCACGGCGGGCTTAGCCCGCCATTCGGTCATTTTATGCAGACGGGTGCCCCGGCCGCCCGCTAGAATCAGCGCCAAGGTATGACGGGTAAGGCGGCTTACGAAGCGGGAATGATGCATCGACTCTGGCATGAGAAAATCTCCTTGGATGCTGTAGCCTACATCCGGGACACAAATTTGTTAACATTAGCCCCGGCGTTCGGGTATCCGCCGATACAACATTCTACTATCAGAGGCTGAATAAAGTGAACTCGATCGACGCGACCGCCGCTTCCGGCAATGACATCAGATCGGTATTGGACCCCGACCTCCAGCGCATCGTAGAGGCTCGCCATCACGATCCCTTTGCCGTGCTGGGACGCCATCCGAGCGCTGGCGGCGAGGTGTTCCGGGCGCTGCTGCCGGACGCGGAAAGCGTGCAGATTGGCGAGGATGGCCCGCAACTCTCGAGAATCCCGGGTACCGATCTGTTCGAGTGCGTCGTGGAAAAAGCCGCCAAGATTCCCCGCCATCACCGGCTGTACTGGCAAAGCAAATCCGGCCGGCAAGGCAGTCATGTTGATCCCTATACCTTCCCGCCGCAGCTGGCCGACTTCGATCTTTACCTATTCGGCGAAGGCAAGCACTGGCACATCTACCGCATTCTCGGCGCCCATCCACATACTGCGGACGGTATCAGCGGCACCCTTTTCGCCACTTGGGCGCCCAATGCCGAACGGGTGAGCGTGGTGGGCGACTTCAACCGTTGGGATGGCCGCGTCCACCCCATGAGAGTGCGCGGCAGCAGCGGCGTCTGGGAGCTGTTCATACCCGATCTTCCCCCCGGCGCCGTCTACAAGTTCGAAATCCGTAACCGGCAGAAAGGCACCATCCTGCTGAAGACCGATCCCTACGGTCAACGCTTCGAACTACGCCCCAACAATGCCGCCATCATCGTGCCGGAAGACAGCTTCCAATGGGCCGACGGCGATTGGATCGAGGCCCGCAAGAGCCGGGACTGGCTACACGAACCCTTGTCTGTGTACGAAGTGCATCTGGGCTCCTGGCGGCTCGCCGAAGACGGCGGTTTCCTGAATTATCGCGACCTGGCCGAGCAGCTGGTGGCGCATGTCAAGGAACTCGGATTCAGTCACATCGAATTGCTACCCATTACCGAGCACCCCTTCGACGGCTCCTGGGGCTATCAGACCACCGGCTATTTTGCGCCCACCAGCCGGTTCGGAACGCCCGACGATTTCCGTTGGTTCGTCGATTACTGTCATCGCCATGGAGTCGGCGTGTTCCTGGACTGGGTCCCCGCCCACTTTCCAAAGGATGCTCACGGCCTCGCGTGGTTCGACGGAACTCCGCTATACGAGCACGAGGACCCGCGACTCGGCGAACACCGCGACTGGGGCACGCTGATCTACAACTTCGGCCGCAACGAAGTCCGCAACTTCCTCATCGGCAGCGCGCTGTTCTGGCTGGAGGAATTCCATCTCGACGGGCTTCGCGTCGATGCCGTGGCCTCGATGCTTTACCTCGACTACTCCCGCGAGGCCGGGGACTGGATTCCCAACAAATATGGAGGGAACGAGAATCTGGAAGCGATCGCCTTCCTGCGGGAACTGAATACCGTCACTCATCAGCAGTTCCCCGGCACTTTGATCATGGCCGAGGAATCCACCGCTTGGCCGCAGGTCACCCGCCCAACCTGGACCGGAGGCCTTGGCTTCTCCATGAAGTGGAACATGGGCTGGATGCACGACACGTTGCTCTATTTCAGCAAGGATCCCATTCACCGCCATTACCATCACGACCAACTGACCTTCGGTCTCCTGTACGCTTTCACGGAGAACTTCATCCTGCCCTTCTCTCACGACGAGGTGGTCCACGGCAAGAAATCCTTGTTGTACAAGATGCCGGGCGACGAATGGCAGCGCTTCGCCAATCTGAGGCTCCTGTATACCTTCATGTTCACGTATCCCGGCAAGAAACTCCTGTTCATGGGCTGCGAATTCGGCCAGGGCGAGGAATGGAATGCCGCCACGACCTTAGAATGGCATCTGCTCCAATACGCTTACCATAGCGGCACTGCAAAGCTGGTAGGCGATCTCAACCATCTCTATACGGACATTCCGTCTTTGCATAAATATGATTTCGAACCCCGGGGTTTCGAGTGGATCGACTGCCACGACGCCCCCCAATCGGTCTTAAGTTTTCTCCGTCGCAGCAAGAGTGAGTTTGCCGTAGCGGTCTTCAACTTTACCCCGGTAGTCCGCCACAATTACTGCATCGGCATCCCAGAACCGGGCACGTATCGCGAGGTCTTTAATTCCGATTCAGTCCATTACGGCGGCAGCAACGTCGGCAATAGCACAGTCGAGGCGGATCCCAAACCCTGGATGGGGCGGTCTTATTCCATCAATCTTACCCTGCCGCCTCTGGCAGGCATCGTTCTAGTCCGAGAGACTCCGAGAGCTCAAGAGAAGAACCCGGAATCTTCTGAAGCGCTCGACTCACAGCCAAACTCAACCGTGGAATAAAACTCTCACTGGCAAGAGAGGGGCTGAATCGTCCTCTGGCGAAGGGGACACGCCTCGCGCTATACACGGGGAGATATTCAAAATTTCTCGGCAATTCGAGGGCCGCTTGAGTCAAAAGAACTATGATGAAAAAAGTCCTTTTTGCCACCAGCGAAGCCTATCCTCTTATCAAGACCGGGGGTTTGGCAGATGTCTCTGGCAGCCTGCCCGCCGCCTTGCACGCGCTTGGTCAGGATGTCCGCATTCTGATGCCGGGCTACGCCTCGGCGATCGCCGCCGGCCAGTTCAAACCGGTGAAGGTTTTACAGGAAGACAGGGGAATCGCCATCCTGGAGGGCCCGCTTCCAGGATCGACGGTGCCGGTTTGGCTGCTGACCCATAACGACTACTTCGACCGGCCCGGCAATCCCTATCTCGGCCCGGACGGCCAGCCCTGGCCGGACAATCCGGAGCGCTTTTCGCTGTTGAGTCACGTGGCGGTGGAAATCGCCATGGACCGTCTCGGGCTCGGCTGGAAACCAGACCTCGTCCATTGCAACGACTGGCAGACGGGGCTGGCCCCTGCCCTGCTCGCCGACGAGCCCAATCGGCCCGCCACCGTCTTCACCATCCACAACTTGGCTTACCAGGGCGTTTTTCCTTACGAACGCTTTCTTAAGCTGCATCTTCCGTCACGATTCTGGTCCAGCGAGGCGTTGGAATTTTACGGTCAATTCAGCTTTATCAAAGGCGGCCTGGTCTTTTCCGACCGGATCAACACCGTAAGCCCAACGTATGCGAAGGAAATCCAGAGCCCCGAATTCGGCTACGGCCTCGAAGGGCTTTTGAAGCATCGTCGCGCCCGGCTCAGCGGAATTCTAAACGGCATCGATGCGAACGCCTGGAATCCGGCCACAGATCCCTTGATTCCGGTAAATTACGATGTTCAGTCGATCGCAAGCCGGCGATACAACAAGCTGGCGCTGCAAAAGAGCTTCCGACTGAACCAGGACGAGACTATCTTCGTCTTGGCTTGGGTGGGGCGGTTGGTTCAGCAAAAAGGCATTGATCTCATCATCGATCTACTGCCGCAACTCATGCGAATGCCCCTGCAAATGATTGTCCTCGGTAGCGGCGAAGCCCGCTATGAGCAAACACTGAGGCAGTGGGCCAGGCTCTATCCGGACCGCATCGCCATCAAGTTGGGTTATGATGAGGCTAGTGCCCACCTGGTCGAGGCTGGCACTGACCTATTTTTGATGCCTTCCCGCTTTGAGCCTTGCGGCCTCAACCAGATGTATAGTCAACGTTATGGCGCGGTGCCGTTGGTGCGCCGAGTGGGCGGCTTGGCGGATACGGTGGCGGACGCGAACCCGATTCACCTCGGCGCCGGTACCGCGACGGGCATCGTTTTCGACGAAGCCACGGCGGACGCCCTGTACCAGGCCATCGGTCGCGGATTCGCTCTCTATCAAAACCCCATGGTCTGGCGCAAGATTCAGCAGGCTGGCATGAGCAAGGACTTCTCTTGGGAGTTTAGCGCCCAGCATTATCTTACCCTGTACGATTTGGCTCTGAACGACCGCGCCAAGGCCGAAAGCCTGCTCCGGAGAGCGGCGGTCAGCTAGGCGTTTTGGCTTGCTCGGGAAAACGGACGAGCGGAAAAAGGAGGGCGCTATTCGACGCCTTAGCCCAGCGATTAGCCACTTGAATCACAAGAGTTTTGTTATTCCAGAGCTTTTTACTATGTTATTATAATTAAGTTTGGTTCTTAATCTTCATCTTCAAAACCTATGTCCGCACCCGCTCTTGCCTTACAAGATTTCGCTCTACTGGATGATACCGAGTGCGAGGAGCGCATTGTTGCCGCGAAGCGCAAGCTCGGCAGCCGCTGCGTGATTCTCGGCCACCATTACCAGCGGGACGAGGTGTTCCGCCATGCGGATTTTACCGGCGATTCGCTGCGCCTTTCCCGCGAGGCCGCGAAGTCCGACGCCCAGTACATCGTGTTCTGCGGTGTGCATTTCATGGCCGAGGTCGCGGACATCTTGTCGCGACCGGAGCAGGTGTCGATCCTGCCCGATCTCGCCGCCGGCTGTTCCATGGCCGATATGGCCAACCGACAAGCCGTGGAGCGCTGTTGGCGGGAACTGACCCAGGTGCTCGATCCCGAGCAGACGGTCACGCCGGTCACCTACATCAATTCCGCCGCCGACCTCAAAGCCTTCTGCGGTAAGCACAACGGGATCGTCTGCACCTCCAGTAACGCCCGCAAGATCCTGGAGTGGAGCTTCGCCCAGCGGGAAAAGGTGTTGTTCTTCCCGGACCAACACTTGGGCCGCAATACGGGCTATCGCATGGATATTCCCTTGGACGAAATGGTCACCTGGGATTTCACGAAGCCTTTGGGCGGACTGACCAAGGAGCAAATCCGCAAGGCCAGGATCATCCTTTGGAAAGGTTTCTGCTCGGTGCACCAGATGTTCCGGCCCGAACATATCGACCGCTTCCTGGAGCGCCATCCCGACACGCGGGTCATCGCCCACCCCGAATGCTCCTTCGAGGTTTGCCAGAAAGCCCAGTACATCGGTTCGACCGAGTACATCCTGAAGACCATCCGCGAAGCCGAGCCCAATACCCGCTGGCTGGTGGGCACGGAACTCAATCTCGTCAACCGCTTGGCCCAGGAGGTCAAGCCGGAAGGCAAGGAAATCCATTTTATGTCCCCGACGGTGTGCATGTGTTCCACCATGTTCCGCACTGATCCGCAGCACCTCTTGTGGGTGCTGGAGAATTTGGCGGAAGGCCAGGTGGTCAACCGCATCAAGGTGCCCGAGAGCGACGCCCGCCTTGCAAGGCTCGCCTTGAACCGCATGCTGCAAGTGGCCTAATCCTCAACTGCCCTTGTCAGGGGATGATTCCTCTCTCCAAGGCTTTCCCCTGACGGGCTGGATTCCTTGGCCTTCATTCCCGCTATAATCCAGCACAAATCTTTTTTCGCCTGAACCCCAATATGCGAATCCACCTCGTGGCCGTAGGCACCCGCATGCCTGGCTGGGTGGCGGAAGGCTATGAGGAGTACGCAAAACGCCTGCCCAGGGAATGCGAATTAATACTCCGGGAAATTGCCCCAGCCAAACGCGGCAAGAATGCGGATTTGGCTCGACTCCGGGAAGACGAGGGCGAGCGTATTCTCGCTTCTCTGTCCCGAAACGATCACGTGGTGGCCTTGGAAGTGGGTGGTAAATCCTGGAGTACCTCGGAGCTTGCAGAAAATCTTGGCCACTGGCTGGAAAATGGCCGTCACGTGTCCCTGGTGATCGGAGGGGCCGACGGTCTCTCCGAAGCCTGCCGGATGCGGGCGAACCAGCTTTGGAGCCTATCCCGCTTGACGCTTCCCCATTCTCTCGTGCGGATCGTGGTGGCCGAGCAGATCTATCGCGCCTGGAGCATCCTCCAGAATCATCCCTATCATCGCTAATCGAGGGGTCGCGGGGAGAGCATCGCGCCCTGTGGGCACCGAAAGCCCGGTACAATGCGCGCCTGTCCCCATCCAAGATTCGCCATCATTGCCTATGAGCGCTTTACCTAGCCGCCTCCTCCTCGCTTCCGCCTCGCCCCGGCGCCGCGAGCTCCTGGATCAAATTGGCGTTCGATACGAGGTGCTGCCGGCGGACATCCACGAATCTCCCGCGCCGGGGGAGCGGCCCGAAGCCTATGTTCGCCGGCTTGCCGCGGAAAAATCGCTCGCCGCGCAGCGCCAAAACAGAGGCAGGTTGCCCGTGCTCGCAGCGGATACCGAGGTCGTGCTGGATGGGGAGATTCTGGGGAAGCCGAGGGATTTTGAGCATGCCGCCGAAATGCTGGCCCGACTTTCGGGTCGTGAGCACCATGTATTGAGCGCCGTTTCCTTGCGCGCGGAAAACAAGCATTGGGAGGCGCTCAATGCAAGCACCGTCGCGTTCCGCGCCATCGCGCCAGAAGAAATCAAAGCTTACTGGGCCTCAGGCGAGCCTCAAGACAAAGCCGGCGCCTATGCCATCCAGGGCAAGGGAGCCGTCTTTGTCCGGCAGATCTCCGGCAGCTATTCGGGGGTCATGGGCTTGCCGCTGTTCGAGACCGCGACCCTGTTGAAGAATATTGGACTTGTGATCCTCCAATGACCAAATCTCGTTTAAGTTCACCTCATCCGGACCCTTTCCTGGTGGGAAAGAGACGTTGGAATCCATGAGCGACGAAATCCTCATCAATGTCACTCCACCGGAAACCCGAGTTGCCATCGTCGAGAATGGCGTATTGCAGGAGGTCCTGATCGAGCGAACCCGGCGCCGCGGGCTGGTCGGCAACATATACAAGGGCAAAATCTGCCGCATTTTGCCGGGCATGCAGGCGGCGTTCGTGGATATCGGGCTGGAGCGGGCGGCTTTTCTCCATATCTCGGACCTTTCCAGCAGAGACCGGGAAAAGACCGCCACCGACCAGATCGAGATGATTTTCCATGACGGCCAGGAGCTCGTCGTGCAGGTGGTCAAGGACCCGATCGGCACCAAGGGCGCACGGCTCAGCACGGAAATCTCCATTCCTTCCGTGTACCAGGTTTATATGCCCTATTCCCGCACCTGCGGCGTATCCCAGCGCATCGAGTGCGATTCGGAGCGGGCCCGCCTTCGCCATTGCGTGGACACCTTTCAGAAGGAACATGGCACCGGCGGCTTCATCGCCCGCACCGCCGCCGAAGGCGTGGATGAATCCGCGTTGCGCGCTGACATGCTATTCCTGCTCAAGCTCTGGAATTCCATCGCCCAGCGCAATCGGACCGCCAAACCCAAGACCTTGCTGCACGAGGACCTCCCGCTCAGCATGCGGGTGCTGAGGGACCTGCACCGCGCCAAGGTGGAAAAGATCCGGGTCGACTCACGAGAAACCTACACGCGCATGACCAAATTCGCCAAGGAGTTCGTACCGGAGCTGGCTCCCCTCATCGAACACTATACCGGCGAGCGGCCATTGTTCGATCTCTATGGCGTGGAGGACGAAATCCAGAAAGCCCTGGAACGCCGGGTAATGCTCAAATCCGGCGGCTACCTGATTTTCGACCAAACCGAGGCGATGACCACCATCGACGTGAACACGGGAGCCTTCGTGGGCGGGCGGAACCTGGAGGAAACCATCTTCAAGACCAATTTGGAAGCGGCCCAGGCCATCGCGCGGCAACTTCGGCTCCGCAATCTCGGCGGCATCATCATTATCGACTTCATCGACATGCGGGACGAGGACCATCGCCATCAAGTGCTGCACGCGCTGCACAAGAGCCTGGAAAAAGACCACGCCAAGAACGCCATCAGCGAAGTATCCGCTCTGGGCCTCGTGGAGATGACCCGCAAGCGCACCCGCGAAAGCCTGGAGCACGTGCTGTGCGAGCCCTGTCCCGCCTGCGGCGGGCGCGGCGTCTTGAAAACTGCGGAGACCGTATGTCTTGAGATTTTCCGGGAAATCCTCCGAGAAGTGCGGCAATATAACGTGCAGGAACTTTTGGTGCTGGCTTCCAACGAAGTGGTGGAACGCCTACTGGACGAGGAAGCCGACACCCTTTCGGAATTGGAAGCTTTCGTCGGGGTGCGCATCAAGTTTCGCGCCGAAGCCCAGTACACCCAGGAACAATACGATGTCGTCCTGCTGTAGCCCGCATTCTTGAAAAGGCTTTATTGCTTCACCCATCGAGCGACACTGCGTTTTCTTCTCTTTTCCCTAGTCGCTCTGGCGCTGTTTCTCAGCGCCTTGCGCCTTTGGCTACTGCCCAAGGCGCCAGCGTTCCGCCAATCCCTTCAAGACCGGATCAGCGCTCTGATCGGCGAAAGAGTACAAATTGACACGCTAACAGCTCGTCTCCAGGGTTTTCATCCCGAAATCTCGATCAGCGGCTTTCATATTCTCGACCCGGAAGGCCGTTCCGTAATCCACTTCGCCTCGATCCGGCTGAGCCTCGATCCATTCCGCACCCTAGTCTCCGGCGAACCGATGTTCAGCCGGGTGGAAGTGATCGGATCCAAGTTCTCGCTTCGGCGCAAGGAAGATGGCGCCATCGCAATCGTCGGCCTCACGGCGACCGATCGACCACCGGCCTGGTTGTTGGCTGACGGCCGTATCGATCTTCTAGACGCGGAGATCGATTGGCAGGATTTGCGTTCGTCAGGGCCGCCTCTGCCTTTGGGCCGGGTCGATCTGCACCTGCGCAATACGTCCGGTCGGCACCGACTCAGCGCGGACTTCAGCTTGCCCCAGGGCCTCGGACGCTCGCTGCGACTGATCGTGGATGGAGAAGGCAATCCGTTCGAGGCCGCTACCCGCCAGGCAAGCCTCTACCTTGAGGGCCACGCGATCAATCTGGCCTTGCTGACGAGAGCTCTGCCTCCCTCCCCTTTCGGGTTCCAGGCTGGCGCCGCCGACGCCAAAATCTGGATCCGCTGGCGGCAAGGCGCGCCGCAGTCGGCGGCCGGGGAAGTCGCGTTCATGGGGCCGATCTTCGCGTATCAACCGGATGGCCATACCGAACATCGCCTGGCGCTGAAAACGATTGGCGGTAGATTTTCTTGGAGGCATCAGTCGGACGGCTGGCGCCTCGATCTCGGCCACTTTCGACCCACGCTGCATCACCCCTGGCCCGACACCCGCCTGGCCGTTCGGGTCCATCGACAGCCGGACGGCACTTTATCCACCTTGAGCGCCGCTGCGTCGCACCTCGATCTCGGCGATCTTGGATCGGCCTTGGACGTCTTACCGGTGAGAGCGGGCGAGCTTGGCTCGGCGCTTCGAGCGCTGGCGCCAAAAGGGACGCTAACGGAAGCGCGGTTTTTCTATGCCCCGGCGGCACCCAGGGGTAACCGGCTAGCGCTCTGCGGCCGAGTTCAAGACCTGGCCGCGGCAGGCTGGCGCGGGACGCCCGGATTTTCCGGCTTGGAAGGAGAAATCTGCGGCACCGACGGCGCGGGACTCGCCTCGCTGTCCGCCGCGCCGGGCAGCCTGAATCTGGCCACCTGGGGATTGACGCGGCCGATCCCCCTGACGAACCTGCACGCCACCTTGAATTGGCGGCAGACCGATACTGATTGGGTACTGGAAGCCCCTTCCCTTTCGGTCCGAAATAGCGAACTCGCCTCACAGGGCCGGATCCGGATCATTCTCCCGAAGCAACCCGAGGCTTCGCCTTTCATCGACCTCAAGGCCCGGCTCACCGACGTGGAGGTGACCGCGATCCGGCATTATCTTCCCTCGGGGCTCATCCCGAACATGGCAGAATGGGCGGAGCAAGCCCTGGTCGGCGGCCATCTATCCCGCTTGGACATCCTCCTTCACGGCTACACCGCCGATTTTCCGTTCTATCGGAGCGAGGGGGTGTTCGAGGCCGAGATCGATGCCGAGGGTGTCGCCGCGCGCTTCCATCCGGCTTGGCCACCTGTGATTCAGACCGACGCCCATCTCGAGTTCCGGGGTTTGGGCGCGACGATCGATATGCAGCGGGGACGAATAGGCAAGGGCGAGATTGTCGAAGCTCATGCCGCTATCGAGGATCTGTACCGAGATCCTCGGTTGATACTCACGAGCCGGATACACGCCGAGGTGACAGACACCTTGGACTACCTG
The DNA here is from genome assembly GCA_902810705.1 of Methylococcaceae bacterium. Lineage (GTDB taxonomy): Bacteria > Pseudomonadota > Gammaproteobacteria > Methylococcales > Methylococcaceae > CADDYU01. The sequence continues at coordinate 57,511 of CADDYU010000001.1, read as the reverse complement.
GCGCACTCACCGCTTCGCAGGATTCCCGAACGGCTCGGAAAGTTCGTCAGCGCGTCCGGGGACCTGGACATCGCCCTGAATCTCACGGCGCCTCTGGGTGGCAAACCCGGCGAAACCGCCGTCGATGGCGTGGCAAGTTTTCGCGAGGCCGCGCTGCGGGTCGACGCCCTGGACCTCGCCATCGAGAATCTGCAAGGCCCATTGCATTTCAGCCGCGCCGGATTTAGCGCCGACGGTCTTGAGGCTCGCTTTCTGGGCCAGCCGGCGGTCGTCGGCGTGAGGCAGGAGGGCGATGAAGTTGGAATCGAGATGCACGGCAAGGCCAGTATCGCCGCCCTGCAAAAGTCATTTCCGGCGGATTTCTGGCGTTACGCCCGGGGCGCGGCGGATTACCGCTTGGAGCTTCGGCTGCCGGACACCCTGGAAGCCCAAAGCGGACCGGTGCGAGTTGCTCTGAGTTCCGATCTCGCCGGCATCGCATTGGAGTTGCCCCCCCCTTTCAGTAAACCTGAAAGCATCGTTCGGCCCTTGGCGATTGAAACGAGCTTCCAAATCGGCGGCAAAATCCCGATGCAGCTGGCTTATGGCCAGGATTTCCTGGCGCAGCTCCGATTTTCCAGCCCCAATCGGAACCTTCGCCTGGAAGGGGGCGACATCGTCCTCGGCCAAGTCGCGCCGACGGTAGTCAAAGCTCGAGCGCTGGGGCCATCCGGCTTCCTTCATTCCGGTACGCCTCCAAAGAGCGGAACGAACCAGGCGCCGTTATCCGATGGATTCAGAATAACCGCTCGGCTTAACGAGTTCGACGCGAGCGCTTGGTGGCGTTGGTGGAGAGACCGTCCGACGAACGGCTTCGGCGAAGGACAGCTTCGGGAATTACATTTGCAAGTCGGAAAACTAGCGTGGAACGAAGCGGATTTGGGACCTTTCGCACTGGACCTTGGAGGAGACAATGGCCTGTGGCAGGGCCGGATCCGCGGTGCCTATACGGAAGGCCGGGTTTCGGCAGCGCCCGACCTCATCCGCTTTGATCTTGACTCTCTCGAACTTCCGGATACCTGGCACAGGCTGGTGAGCGCGTCCGGAACGGCTCCCCCGACCCGCGAAAACGAACTTGACCCCGCCGTCATTCCGAACTTGCAACTTCAAGTCAAACGGTTATTCCGAAAGAATGCCGACTTGGGGACTCTTGAGCTCGATACCGAGCGCCGCGCTCATGGCATGATCGTCAAAACACTTACCGTGACCGCCAAGAACCATAGGCTCGAACTCCATGGCAACTGGACGCGCACCCCGAGCCGACCGGCGAGCACCCACCTGGAGGGAAAAGTGCAGATTGACAGCCTGGGCGAGTTCCTCGCGGCCCAGGGACGCAGCGGAGAAGTCAGAGGCACGCCCGCGGATCTAAATTTCACGCTCGACTGGCCAGGCGCCCCGTACCGCTTTTCCGCCGCTACGATCGCCGGAACCGTCAAGCTGAGTCTAGGCAAGGGCGGCTTGCTCAACATCGAGCCCGGTCTGGGCCGCGTGATTGGTATGCTAAACTTGAATTCCCTGTGGCGCCGATTGACCTTCGACTTCAGCGACTTGTTCGGCAAGGGACTGGCCTATGACGATGTCGCCGGAACCTTCCGGATCGGCGACGGTCAAGCCTTTACGGAGGGCTTTCTGATCAATGCGGTTTCTGCCAAGATTCTGGTCAGCGGCCGGATCGGACTGGTTGCCAGGGATTTGGACCAGATCGTGACCGTGATCCCGCATACCACCGCCGCCCTGCCGATTGCCGGCGCCTTGGCCGGCGGCCCCGTTGTCGGAGCGGCCGTGTATGTGGCACAGCAGCTGATCGGCGAGAAAGTCGACAGCATTACCGCCACCCACTATGCCGTGCAAGGCGGCTGGGACAATCCCTCGATTACCCGTATCCACGGTAACCTGCCGCTCGACGTGCTCGACCGCGCCTGGCGCGGCGTCAAGGATTTATCCGGCTTCGGCCCCAAGCAGGAGGAAAACCAGGAATGAGTAAAACGGTACTTGCGGCCATCCAGATGGCTTCCAGTCCCAACGTCAGCGCTAACCTGATCGAAGCCGAGCGGCTGATTGAAAAGGCCGCGGCCGAAGGCGCCCGCTTGGTGGTGCTGCCAGAAAATTTCGCGATGATGGGAAAAAGCGAGACCGATAAGCTTGAAGTGGCCGAGGATGACGGCGCGGGGCCGATTCAGGACTTTCTCGCCAAGGCGGCGGGACGGTACAAGGTTTGGCTGGTCGGCGGTACCCTGCCCCTTCGGGGCGCCCAAGGCAAGGTCCGCGCCGCCTGCGTGGTGTACGACGATCAGGGCCAACGGGCCGGACGCTATGACAAGATCCACCTCTTCGACGTCAGCGTGCCGGGCAGCGAGGAGCGCTATCAGGAATCCGCAACCATCGAAGCCGGCGAGCAGGCCGTGGTGCTGACCACGCCCTTCGGGCGGCTGGGCCTTACGGTATGCTACGACATTCGCTTTCCCGAACTGTACCGGCAAATGGCCGCCACCGGGATGGATATTCTGGCGGTGCCCGCCGCCTTCACTGCCCGCACCGGCGCGGCTCACTGGGAAATCCTGGTCCGCGCGAGATCCATCGAGAATCTCTGCTACACCATTGCCGCCAATCAGGGTGGATTTCATCTCAATGGGCGGGAAACCTATGGCCACAGCATGATCGTGGACCCTTGGGGCGTGGTGCTCGGGAGTCTTGCCCAAGGCGCCGGCGTGGTCACCGCCGAGTTCGACCACGACCGTCTGGAAAAAGTCCGCACCGCCTTTCCGGCCCTGGAGCACACGAAGCTCCGCTGCCGATAGAACATTGTTTAGCCATGAAGAGCCACTCATGAACCACGATACTCTCGCCATCGCCCATCGAACCCTGTTGGACCCCGCCGGCCTCGCCGGGGGCGACCTCGACCGTGTCATGGGCCAGTTGCTCGGCGCCGCCGTGGACGCCGCCGATGTATACCTTCAGGCCACCCGCTACGAAGCTTGGATGCTGGAGGACGGGATCGTCAAGGAAGGCAGCCACAGCATCGAGCAGGGCGCCGGGGTGCGCGCCGTCTCCGGCGAGAAGACCGGCTTTGCCTACAGCGACGAAATCGCCCTGCCGACGCTCCTCGAGGCCGCTAAGAACGCCCGCGCCATCGCGAGGCAGGGCGCCCCGGGCAGGCAGGAAATTGCTGGAGCAGACCGTCCGCCGGCGCTTTACCTGCCCATCGATCCCTTGCAATCGCTTTCCGAGGAAGACAAGATCGCCCTCCTCAAACGTCTCGACGAGGAGTGTCGACAAATCGACCCGCGGGTCGAACAGGTGTGCGTGAGTCTCTCCGGCAGCCATGAAGTCGTGCTGGTCATCGGCCAGGACGGGGCAGTACACGGCGACGTGCGGCCTTTGGTGCGGCTCAATGTCAGCGTGATCGTCGAAGAAAACGGCCGGCGCGAGCAAGGCAGTTCCGGCGGCGGCGGACGCACCGATTACCGCTATTTCCTCGAAGAAGGCCGCGCCAGCAGCTACGCCCGCGAAGCGGTGCGTCAAGCCCTGGTCAACCTCGAAGCCGAGGAAGCCCCGGCGGGCACCATGACCGTGGTGCTCGGCTCCGGCTGGCCCGGCATCCTGCTGCACGAAGCCATTGGCCATGGTCTGGAAGGCGACTTCAACCGCAAGGGCACCTCGGCTTTCTCCGGCCGGGTTGGCGAGCGGGTCGCCTCGCCGCTCTGCACCGTGGTGGACGACGGCACGCTGCCGGGCCGCCGCGGCTCCCTCACCATCGACGACGAAGGCACGCCGACCTCCTGCACCACCCTGATCGAGAACGGCATCCTCAAGGGCTACATGCAGGACAAGCTCAACGCAAGACTCATGGGCGTCGCCCCGACCGGCAACGGCCGGCGCGAGTCCTACCAGCACCTCCCCATGCCGCGCATGACCAACACCTACATGCTGGCCGGCCCCCACGATCCGGAAGAAATCATCCGCTCGGTGAAAAAGGGTCTATACGCCAAGAACTTCGGCGGCGGTCAGGTGGACATCACCTCCGGCAAGTTCGTGTTCTCGGCGAGCGAGGCGTACCTGATCGAGGACGGCAGGATCACCCGCCCGGTCAAGGGCGCCACCCTGATCGGCAACGGCCCGGACGTCTTGACCCGCGTCAGCATGGTGGGCAACGACCTCGAACTCGACACCGGCGTCGGCACCTGCGGCAAGGACGGGCAAAGCGTGCCGGTGGGCGTGGGACAGCCGACCTTGAAGGTGGATGGATTGACGGTAGGGGGTACGAGGGTGTAAATCGAGAGCGGCTGCGGTTCTCCCATGAAATTCGTTCGGGACCCCGCCAAAGCCGAAACCAATCGCCGAAAACATGGAGTATCCTTCGACGAGCCGCCACGATTTTCGGCGATCCGCTTGCCGGAATCTTCCGTATTATCAGCGCCCGACCCGCAACTACTCATAAGAGGAAAGCGTATGAATTACGAAACTGATACCGATGAACTGCGGCCGAAATACGATTTTGATTTCTCGAAAGCAGTGCGTGGAAAATATTATCAGCAGTATCGACAAAGCTCGAATATCGTAGCGCTCGACCCCGGTGTCGCCGGGGCTTTCCTAATTCCGGGGAAGAAGGTCTTGCGGGAACTATTGAAATCGGAGCAAGGCTATCTGGATAGCGCACCAAGCAATCCAGGTTGATCTTGTTCCCATCGCTCACCTATCCTACAAGCTCATTCACATTCAAAGCGGCAATCTGCCATAGTTCCAAGAAGGACTTGATACAGCAAATTATTCGCATTTGCTATCGGGCATTTTCTTGAACCGGGAAGGCAAAATGCACACTTGCGGCAAGGTCGATGTTGCAGTCCAAGTGTATGGAAAACCCTACCAGACAGCGGTGACAATACTGTCGCTTCTAAAACACTCAGGAAAATGGATAGATAATATTTATTTCGTCACTGAGCGGAAACAACCGGCAGGCACGGATTTTTCCTTCTTGATGACTTTGCTAAAGCCTCACATTACCCTATTTACCCCAAGATTCTTTCTTGGGGTATTTCCAGTCAAGTATTTTCGACCACTATTTGGCTTAAAAAGCTTTCGGCACTCCATTAGATACCAACTCGCGTGGGAAATGACGGATAAGGACTTCCTCTTCATAACTCATAATGACGTTCTTTACAAAGACGACATTATTGGCTCATTCCTAGACAATATAGGAAGTCATGCTGGCATCGGCCAAGTTGGCCAGTGTTGGAATTGTTCGGCGCATCTTGCAGAAAAATGCTCTAGCGACAAGTATCTTGCGTATCGCCCATCCCCCACGGAATATTCAGAGTTATCCTCGGCCAACCCAGCCAGAACAAAACTCTATCGACGCTTCCCTCGTAATAATATATGGCCGCTGCCGGAATGCCGGCTTAACGAATGGGCATGCATGATAAATATTAAGCGCGCCAGGCCACTTACCATACCTTTTGGAAAAATTCCACCTTTTGGAGCGATGTACCTGGATATTGGAACCGAGTGGTTTTACGGCATCCATCAGGAAGGAGAAACGGTTCGCCACATCGACATCGCCGATTATTGTACTCATGCCTGGAGCGTCCCGGAAAGAAGCGGGCATATTCTGCTATCCGACCCAAGCCGTTACCAAGAGGCTGAAGAATCGGCCAAACAGCTTCTCGAAAGCGAATATACTGATCTTCTCGCTTCTTAAATTTCGGCCAGATAACTAAGTTCAAAATTAAGGGCTCCTCCCGTGTCTCAATCCACCCTACCCCCCACCGAACAAACCCAGCTCAGCCAACTCGAATCCCTGGTCGCCGACTGCCTTGAAGAAGCTTCGCGGCAGGGCGCGACGGGAGCGGAGGCCGGCGTGAGCGTCGAATCCGGCCTTTCCGTCACCGCCCGCCTCGGCGAGGTGGAAACCGTCGAGCACCATCGCAGCCGGGGTCTTGGGCTCACGGTCTACATCGGCCGGCGCAAGGGCTCGGCCAGCACCTCGGATCTCAGCCGCGCGGCCATGCGCGAGACGGTGGCGGCCGCCTGCCGCATCGCCCGCCATGCCGCCGAGGACGAGTACGCGGGACTCCCCGATCCGGATCTGCTCGCCACTGAATTCCCGGATCTCGATGTCTATCACCCGTGGGAACCGGAGGCCGATACCGCCATCGGCATCGCCATCGCCTGCGAGGATGCAGCGCGAAATTACCACCCCGACATCGCCAACTCCGAGGGCGCGAGCCTGAACACCTTCCAGGGCTTTCGGGTCATGGGCAACAGCTTGGGCTTTCTGCACGGTTACGCTTCCAGTCGCCACAGCCTGAGCGTCTCGGTCATCGGCGAGCGGGACGGCGAGATGCAGCGGGACGACTGGTGGACCGTGGCTCGCGATGCCGCCGACCTGGAAGTGCCCGAGGAGGTAGGCCGCAAGGCAGCGGAACGCGCCATCCGCCGGCTGGGCGCCAGGACCTTGAGCACCCGCCAGTGCCCGGTTATTTACGCCGCGGACATCGCCGGCAGCCTCTTGGGCCATTTCGTCGGCGCCATCCGGGGCGGCAACCTGTACCGGAAGTCGTCTTTTCTGCTCGACCATCTGGGCAAGCCGGTTTTCCCGGAATTCGTGCAAATCCACGAGCAGCCGCATTTGAGGAAAGCCTTGGGCAGCGTGCCCTACGATGCCGAGGGCGTCCGCACGGCGCCTCACTATCTGGCGCGGAACGGGGTGCTGGAGTCCTATGTGCTGAGCACCTACTCGGCCCGAAAGCTGGGTCTCAAATCCACGGGCAATGCCGGAGGCGTGCATAATCTCATCATCGAGCCGGGCGAGCTGGACCTGCCGGGGCTGTTGCGGCGTATGGATACCGGATTGCTGGTCACGGACCTGATGGGCCAAGGCGTGAACCTGGTAACCGGTGACTATTCCCGCGGCGCCGCCGGTTTCTGGGTGGAGAATGGATTTATCCAGTACCCGGTCGAGGAAATCACCATCGCCGGCAATCTCCGCGACATGTTCAAGGGAATTTTGGCTGTGGGCAACGACGTGGACTTGCGGGGCAACACCCGGACTGGATCGATCTTGATCGAAAAGATGACCGTGGCTGGCAATTGACCCGCGTGAAAGCGCCGGCCTCGGCGTAGCGGCTCGAGGACTCGGTTGGGACCGGATGACCGCTCGCGCAGCGTGGCGACGCGCCCATCGTCACGCCAGCAGTGCCCTGTAAACCGCCAGCGTCTCCCTCACCACCCGAGCCACCCCGAACTCGGCCTCGGCGATTTCCCGCCCGCGCCGGCCCATCCGCTTGCGAAGCGCCGAGTCCGTCAACAGACATCGGAGCGCCTCGACCAAGGCTTCGACATCTTGCGGCGGTACCAAGAGCCCATTGTCGCCGTCGCGCACCACCTCCCGGCAGCCGGGCATATCGGTGGTGACGATGGGTTTGCCGGCCGCCGCGGCTTCCAGCAGAACCTTGGGCACTCCCTCGCCATAATAGGAGGGCAGGCAAACCACATGACAGCGAGCGAGTACGTCCGGCATGTCGCTGCGCTTCCCCCACCATTCGACCGCGCCGGACGCTTTCCAGGCTTCCAACTGCCGGGTGGGAATGGCGGAATGGTTCTCCGCATCGGCATCGCCCACCAAGACGAAGCGGGCCTTGACGCCCTCGTTTCGCAGCCGCTCGGCGGCGGCGACGAATTCGCGGACGCCCTTCTCCCACAGCATCCGCGCCGCCAAGATCACCATGACGGCTCCGTCCGGTTCGGCGCGGGGCCGGAACTGCTCCAGATCGACGCCGGAACCCCGAATCAAAACGCCCTCTTTCGCATTCAAGGCGCCCAGCGAGACCAACCGGCGGAAATCGTCCGGATTCTGGACGATCACCCGGCCCTTTCCCCAATTCAGCAACCAGCGGAAGGCGATCGTCACGACCGAGCTCAGCATCCGCTTCGATCGGCCGACATCGGCGAAGATATGGCCCAATCCGGCCAGGGCGTTCACGATCCGAGGCACGCCCGCCAACCGGGCGGCGATCGTGCCGTAAAGCACGGGCTTCAAGGCGACGTTGTGGACCAGGTCCGGACGCTCGGCTCGAAAAACCCGATACAGCCGCCAGATGGCCAGCCACTCGACCAGTGGATTTCGGCCGCCGCGGGAAAGTTTCAAGGGAATCAGGCGCAGGCCCGCGGACACGATGGGTTCGCCGTGCTCGCGCACGCGGGTCGCCACGGCCACCTCATAGCCCGCCCCTTTGGCGGCCATGGCCAAAGGCAGGCGGTGCGAGCAGAAATACCAATCCTCGGTGACGAAGTAGAGGATTTTCTTCCGAGTCACGGCTCCCCCAGCGGCGTCGTTTTCTTCCGTAATGGAGCCATATAAGGCATCGGGCTGGGACATGGTCTTATTGGGCTTCCAGCCAGGCCTGGAACATCAGCACATCCCAGAGGTAATAGGACCAGTTGCGGCGCCCGGAGAGATGCTGCTGCCATTTCTCCCAAATCAGGACCGGATTGAAATAACCCTCCCGCTTCAGCCGCTTCGGGTCGATGAGCGCTTCCGCCCATGCCTTGAGCGGCCCCCGCAGCCAATGTTCGATCGGCACGCCGAAGCCCATTTTCGGCCGCTCCATGAGCGGCGGCGGCACATAGCGATACAGCACCTGGCGCAGCAGCCACTTGCCCTTGTCCTCGCGGATCTTCATGGATAAGGGCAGGCTCCAGGCGAATTCCACCACGCGATGATCCAGGAGCGGCACCCGCGTCTCCAGGCTGACCCCCATGGCGGCCCGGTCCACCTTCACCAGAATGTCGTCGGGCAGATAGCTCACCGTATCGAGATACATCATGCGGTGCTCGAGATCCCGGAGCTCGGGCCATTGGACCGGGGTGTTCAGGACCGTCGCAGGCTCCTCGGCGCCGCGCACCAGCCGCGAAGGCTCTTTCCAATGCGACACCAGGTCGAAATGGACGTCCTCCGGATTCTTCGCACTCAGGAGAAAGCTCAGCTTGTGCAGCTTGTCGCCGGGACTCGCGTAGCGCAGCGCGGGCGGCAGCAGGAAACCGAAGCTCCTGAACAGGGTGTCCCAATAACGCGGCGGCACGACCGTGAGGCCGCCGGCCAGGGCGGTGCGGAGGCTTCGGGGTAGATAATGCATCCGGCGCCAGAAGTTCGCCCCCCAGAAATAGCGGTTGTAGCCGCCGAACAACTCGTCGCCGCCATCCCCCGACAGGCTCACCGTCACGTGCTGGCGGGCGAGTTGCGACACCAGAAAGGTGGGAATCTGCGAGGAATCGGCGAAGGGCTCGTCATACAGGACCGGCAACTTCGGAATGACCGCCATCGCTTCTTCGGGCGTCACGTAGAGCTCGGTATGCTCGGTGCCGAGATGCCGAGCCACCGCCTTGGCGTGCTCGGCCTCGTTGTATTCCTGCTCCTTGAAGCCGATGGTGAAAGTCTTCACCGGGCGCAACGATTGCGCCTGCATCAGAGCCACCACCGTGGACGAATCGAAGCCGCCCGACAGAAACGCTCCCAGCGGCACGTCGGCCACCATCTGCCCGGCGACGGCCTGCCTGAGCAAAGCATCGAGCGCTTCCACCGCTTCGCCCTCGGTGCCCGAGTAGGGTTGCAACTGACCCCGCAGGGCGGCGTCCCGCGCCGTCCAGTAGGATACCGGGTGAGCCTCGGAACGATGCGCCCCAAGCGCCACGAACGCGCCGGGCGGCAGCTTCTTGATGCCGCGATAGATGGTGAACGGCGCGGGGATGTAGTTGTACCGCAAGAGCAGGGTCAGCGCCTCGCGGTCGATCTCGGCGCGGAAGGCGGAATGCGGCTTGAACGCCTTCAGTTCCGAGCCGAATAGCAGAACCCCCCCCTGCCAGCCGTAGTAAAGAGGCTTCTCGCCCAACCGGTCGCGAGCCAGATACAGCACCTTGTCGTGCCGGTCCCACAGGGCGAAGGCGAACATTCCGACGAACCTCTTCAGCGCCTCGCCCACCCCCCAAGCTTCCACCGCCGCCAGCAGAGTCTCCGTATCGGAATGCCCGCGCCAACCAGAGTTGGCCCCCTCTCCCTCTGGGAGAGGGCTGGGGTGAGGGTTGGGGTAAGAACTTGCTCCTTCTGCAGCGAGGACGGGTTGACGATCGAACAAGGGATGATCCACCGATTGCGGATCGGAATCCAGCTCACGCCGGAGTTCCAGATGGTTGTAGATTTCCCCGTTGAACGCCACCACGTAGCGCCCGCTGCGGGAGAGCATCGGCTGGTGCCCCGCCGCGGACAGATCGAGGATGGACAGCCGCCGATGACCGAGCGCCACGCACGCCAAGGGGTCGACCCAGACACCACCGTCATCGGGCCCCCTATGGACCAGTGTGTCGATCATGCGGCCGGTGACTTCCGTCAAGGTCTCGGCGCGGGTGGTCTCGGAGCGGTCCAGGAAGCCTGCAAATCCGCACATGTAATGAAGTTTTCCTAAGGTTGCACGTTGATCAAAAACACCCCGTCGGATCGGCCGTGAAACACGGGGCGGCTAGATTGAAATGGGGCGGGAGCCGCTCGCCGCCGACTTTAGCGAGCCTCGAGCAATTCCTCATAAAGCGACTGGTACGCCTCGACCGTGGAGGCCAGGGAGAACCGGTCCAGTATTCGTTGCCTCGCCGCTATCCCCATCCGGCGGCGGATTTCCGGCCCCGCATCGATCAGTTCCGCCAGAGCTCCGGCGAGCGCCTCGGGATTGCCCGGCGCCACGACCCGCCCCGTATCGCCGACCAGCCAAGCGGTGTCGCCCACATCGGTGACCACGCAAGGCACCCCGGAGGCCATGGCCTCGCCGACGATCATGGGAAAGGCCTCGCCATGGGAGGAGCTCATGCACAAAATATCCAGCCCCGCCATAATTTCGGCCACGTTCCGGCGCTCGCCCAGCAGGATCACCCGATCAAACAGACCCAGGCATTCGATCCTGTCCACCAGCTCTTGATGGGTGGCTTCGACACCGGGGCCCGCCAGCACCAGGCGCGCGTCGTAACCGCGTTGAATTAATATCCGAGCGGCTCGGAGCAGATTGCCATGATCCTTCATCGGATGGTAGCGGGCAATCAGACCAATCAAGACCTGTTTTTGGCCGGCTTCCATTCCGGCGCGAAACACGCGGCGAAGCTCCATGTTCGGGCGAAAAGCCGCGCCGTCGAACCCGTTCGGAATGATCCGCTTGCGCGCGCCGGCGAAGCCCAAGGACTCATGCTGCGCCGCGCTCACCCGGCTGACGTATACCGTCGCCGCGGGCCAGCGCGACAACAGACGGCTGGCCCGAATAATGGCCCGAGTCGCCGGACGTTCCGTGGCGAGATCGTACAGCGAGTAATGGATTCCCCAGGCGACGGGCACATGGGGCCCCGCCAGAAGCCCGGCGAGCGAGGCCGCCAAATTGCCATGATACATCCAGCCCTGTACCACGTCCGGCCGAAATTCCCGAACCCTGCGGCGCAATCGGAGCAACGCCGATGTCGAGGGCCGGCCCGGCGGCATATCGAGCGTGTACAGCGGGATGCCCAAGGCTTCAATCCGCTCGCCTAAGGCACCTTTGTCTCGCAGCGAGATGACCATGGGCTCGAACCGGCTCCGGTCCATTCCGCCTAGCAATCGGTACAGCATCATCTCGGCGCCGCCGAGATAAAGGCCGGTAATGATGTGGCCTATTTTGGTCAAGAAAGCGCCGCGAGTTCGGCCAGCGTGTTTCTCACCAAGGCCTCGACGCTGAGATTCTGCTCGATGCGCAAGCGCGCCGCGCGGGAAAGCCCCGCGCGCTCTTCCTCGATGCGACGCAGCATCGTAGCCCAGGCGTCCGCCAACGCCGCCGGATCCTCGGGCGGCACCACCACACCCGTCTCGCCGACCACCCAGGCCGAATCGCCCACTCGGGTGACCACGCAAGGGGTGCCGCAGGCCATGGCTTCGCCGAGCATGTTGGGCAAGCCTTCCCCGTAGGCGGAGGCAGAAACGGCCATGTCGAGCGCGTTGTACACCGCCGGCATGTCCGTTCGGGTTCCGGCCCAGATGAGACGGTCACCCAATCCAAGCTGGCCCGCCAGGGTTCGCAACGACTCTCTGTAATGCTCGGGGCCATCTCCGACGCAGACGAAGCGCATACCGGAGCGCCGCGCGCGAAGCAAGGCCGCCGCCTGCAGAAAGCAAGCATGCCCTTTCATGGGATCGAGCCGGCCGACCAAGCCGATGAGCGACTCGTCGTCGCCAATCCCCCACTCCGCCCTAACCCTCGCTCCGGCCTCGCGATCGGGGCGAAACCGGAGGGTATCGATCCCGTTCGGCACGACCTTGAGCTTTGCTTCCGGGAAACCGTCTTCGATCGCGTAGTCTCGGCCTGAGTAAGAGTTGGAAATGATGACCCGGGCCGCCGCCGCCAACCGGGCCTCGATGCGGGTGGTCAAGCGCAGCAGCCAATCGTAGCGATCGAGATCCATGTTCGAGGCACACAGCGCCCAGACCACTTTCACCCGCGGGAACAGCGGTTTCAGCAGGACCGTCAGAATGTTCGCCACCGGTAACCAGGAATAAATCACGTCGGGCCGTTCCCGTCGAATCATCCGGACCAGGCGCCATATGAAGCCCAAGGTATCCCATCGTCCTTTCTTGCCGAGATCGATCAAGGGCACATCGGCGTGATCGAGATCGGCTTCCAAAACGCCGCCCCCGTAAAACACCGCGACTTTGACGTCATGACCCTGCCGGCGCAAGCCTCTCGCCAACACGGCCACTTGCCGCTCGGCGCCTCCCGCGGTCAGTGCCCGAATGAGAATCAGGATTTTCACTCGCCTTGCCCGATTAAAGCTCTGATGGATTGTTGGATTGGGCCGGGCCGGCCAGCCGGAACCGATTCGCAGCACCAACTGCCAGAAGGACCTTCTCCCATGAATCCATGATCTTCTTTAAATCGAACCGCTCGATGATTTCCGGCGCCCGGGAAGCCAGTCGGCGGCGCTCGCCTGAATCGGTCATGAGACGATCCATGGCCGCCGCGAGTGCCGCCGGGTCTTCGGGCGGCACCAGAATACCATCCAGCCCCGGCCGAACGATTTCCCGGGGGCCGGTGGGACAATCGGTCGAAATCACCGGAAGGCCCGCCGCCATCGCCTCGCACAAAGCCATCGGGAAACCCTCGAAGCGGGACGATAGCACGAAGAGGTCCGAGCGGGCCAAAACCGCCTCGGGACCCTCGACCCGCCCCGCCAACCGCACCCGATCCGTCAAGCCCAGGCTGTCGCGCAACAGCTCAAGCGGCCGCCGGAGCTCTCCCTCCCCCAGAAGGACCAGGCTCCAATCCGGATGGCGATCCTTCAGTTGGGCGAACGCTTTCAGCAAAATATCGAACCCCTTCTGCTCGGCCAATCGGCCCATGGCCACCACTCGGGGTCCGGGTGGAAGCTCAAGGCCAGGAGCGTCGCCGCTTGCGGGTTTTAGAACCGGATTGGGAATCACCTCAAGCCGCGGCCGCAGCGAGGCTGGGAAAAATTCCAGCACCCGCTCGGTGAGCACCACCACGCGATCCGCGAAAGGGTAAACCCAGCGGCGCAGGAGATTCCACATCGGCTTGATTCGGTACCGTCCGGGGTCGATGTGTTCCGATACGATCACGGGCCTGCCGAGGCCCCGCGTCGCCAGCAGCGTCAGGACATTGGTACTGTCTAGAAAGCTGATGACGGCATCGGGATTCTCCTCCCGAATCACCCGCCGCAAGACGCGAAGACGCTTCAGATTGTTGCGTACCGCCGTCAGGGGATTGGCCGAGTCGGCCAACAAGGCCAAAGTCCGATGCCGAACCCGACCGTCCAGCGGAAAAAAAGGCGGCGCCGCTCCATCGTCGAGACTCAGGAGGCAAATGCCCCAGCCTTTCGCGGCCCAATGGTTGGCCATGATCGACATCACGCGCTCGGCCCCGCCGGCGGTGAGGGACGGAATCACCAAAGCCAGTTTCATGGCTGGGCGGCCGCCGCCGGCTCCACGATGCTCTTACGCAGCGCGCAGCGGAGAAAAAGCTTCCACTGCCACTCCCATTCCGCCGCTCGTCCAACCGGGGACGAACGGAACACCCGCCAAATACCCAATCCTTCCTCGGAGTACTTGCCACAGGCGCCATACCAGTATCGGGCAAGATATTGATAAATGGATTTTTTAGGTATGCCATATCGGCGGCAGCCCAGCTCGATGAGCCTTTCCAGCCAGGCTTTGGCGTGCTCCAAACCCCTCCGGCCGGCGGAAAATTCGAATTTCGCAAGAGCATTGTGCAATTCGATTTCGGCCTTAGTGGCCGCCAATCCCAGATTGATCAACTGCCGATAGCGTACCCGATCGGCGGCAGCGCCTTGATCGTTCTTGAAGCGATGGCTGATACTGTCCGAATGGGAGCGGTAACTCAACAGCACCTCGGGTATGTTAGCGGTTCGGGTAGATTCAGAAACACGGGCCCAGAAGTCGTAATCTTCCGCATGCCGATACCGCGGATCGAAGCGCAGCCCCCTGTTTTCCAATACCGATCGCCTCATCACCATGGTGCTGTGCAAGAATGGATTATCGAACAACAGCAAGAACCGGATCGCGCCATGTCCGACCGGAGCCCGTATCGTTACCGTTTTATGGCTGGATATTTTTTTGTACCAGGTCCCGCAGATACCTATATCGGGATGCCGGTCCAGGAACTCGACCTGCCTCGCGAATCGCTCGGGAAAGCTGATGTCGTCGCAATCCATGCGGGCGATGAATTCTCCTTGAGCGAGATCCAGTCCTCGATTGAGGGTCGCGATCAAGCCGAGATTTATATCATTTTTCTCCAGGCGAATTCTGGGATCTCCAAACCAGGAGGCAATCTCTTGGGTGCCATCGGTCGAGCCGTCGTCGATGATCAACAGCTCGAAATCCCTGAAAGTCTGGCTCAATACACTGCCGATCGCCTCGCGCAAGTATTTCTCACCGTTATATACGGGCATTAGGACGGTTATACGGGGTTGCGGCATGGGATTTCCCTAATGAAAACTGTGACGCGTCCACCTGTCGGCGCTTTAAGTTTTTCGTCGGAGAATACTGCGGGCCAGCAGCTTCACTTTCCATGTCCAATCCGCCCGAGCTCCGACCGGATAGGCATTGAACACGCGCCAGGCTTCCAAACCCAAATCCGCGCGTTTAGCGCAGGCGCCATACCAATAGCGTCCGAGCTCTTGGTTAATTACTGGCCAAGGAACTTCAAGGTTTCTCCGGGCAGCCGATCCCAGGGCCACCAGCCAGGCCCCTGCGGTCTTGAGCCGCTCCAAATCTCCCTTAAACCGGAACTGAACCAAATCGTTATGAAGGCGCTGCTCCACTTCCTTCACCGTAAGCCCTACAAGCGGCAAGTAAAGGCCCCTGATTCGATCCGCTGTGCGAACCTGCTCGCTTTTGAACTGGTTGCTGGTGTTTCCCGAATGATAATGGTAACGCAATAAAACTTCCGGAATATTGGCGAGCCGGGTATGCCGCGAGCAACGCACCCAAAACTCATAATCTTCCGCGTACTTATAATGAGGGTCGTAACGCAATCGATAGCGTTCCAGAATATCGCGCCTGAAAAAAATCGTGTTATGGGCGAAGACCGTGTCGAAAATAAGATAGAACCGGATGAGGTGATCCTCGGCGGCAGGTTTCATGATGGTCTTTCCGCCATTAGAATCTCGCTCGTACCAAGTTCCGCAAAGACCTATCTCAGGATGTCGGTCCATGAATTCGATCTGCCGCGCGAATCGCTCGGGAAAGCTGATATCGTCACAATCCATTCGTGCAACGTATTCGCCGCGGGCAAGATCCAATCCCTTGTTGAGCGTGGCGATCAATCCCAGATTCTCGCCGTTTCCGATCCACCTAATCCGGGGATCCCGATAGGACCGGCAGATAGCCGGGCTGGCGTCGGTGGAGCCGTCGTCGATGATGAGAAACTCGAAATCGCCGAAAGTCTGGCCAAGAATGCTTTCGATAGCCGCCCCGACATATTCGCCCCCGTTGAATACCGGCATCAACACGGTTATGCGGGGTTCTGGCATCGGTATTCTTCTAATTTGGCGTGGGTAAATCGTCGCGGAACGATTGCCTTGAGAAGGCAAACCCATCGAGGCAAATCTGAAAAATCGAGGTTCTTTTAAATCTGCTCGAACTAGCTGCTGGCTCTCTTCGAAAAGCGCCCCCACCATCCCTCTGCTTGGAATTTGCTCCCCGGGTTTTCTATGCTCACCGCCAGGGGCAATCCCGCCTGCTCCAATGCTTGCTTAAAATCCTCGAATCGTTGCCTGTAAACGGCTTGAAAGGTTTCAATATTATCTTTCGATAACCGCTCGGCCACGAGATCATCCACCGACTTACCGGGCAAGTCGGCAATGGGAATATTCGGGATCCCGAAAAAGCCGGTGAGTTCCTTGACCCTGAGATCGTTCCAGATAATCAGCGCCGGAATTCCCGCCTGCATGGCAGCGACCCCGCCGTGAAAACGGTCTCCAATATAAAGATCATGCCTTGCGCAAAAGGCTCGCCAGGTATCCGGGCTTTGAAAGTACCAATACCCTTGAAAGGGGAGTCTGGCCCTTTGGCGTTTCTCGAACACCTTGTTCACGGCGGCCTTGTCGAATTCCCCGGTGACGTCATTGTAAAACTCCTGATCCGGCGCGAAAGCCTTGCCCAGGCAGGCTTGGAATACCTCGTCCTGCATGACATAGCTGACCTTACTATGTTGAAACAAGGATAGAAGCGCCTGCGTTCGCTTGGATCTGATATGCAGGTGGCCCGCCGTAAGAATCGAGCTGGCGGCCGAAAAAGAATCCGGGACGGTAATCCGGCAAGTATGTTTGGGGTAGACGTACAGGCTGGGGCAGCCCAGGGCGCGGGCCCGATCGATTTTCATGGCATGCAGCCAGGCCTCGGTATCCAGGCCGCGTACCCCGAATATTTTGGCCTTTTCGTTGAATTTACGAAGGAGGCGCAGCGTGCCGGCATCCACCGCCTGATAATTATAGGTAAGTGGCTCCTGCATCCCCATGCCAAGGACGATGAGATTGGTCTTCAGAAGCTCTATAACCGCGGCGATCCTTTCATGAGCCGCCCCCATGTGGGGACGGATCGAGTTCGCCATGGCGAATACGACGTAATCGAAGCTTTCATTAAATTCCGAGGCGATTTGACCGGCGCTCCAGCCGGCCTTGAAGAGATCGAGAATATTGAGATAACAGGAACGTGAACGGTCGATCTCGAATAATCGGCCCACCGATTCGCCAATGATAATATTCCCCTTGTTTCCGCTAAGCCAAAACTGCTGTTGAAGCTGTTTGAATCTTACATCGGCCGATGTGGGAATCCCATCCGAAAATGGCAGTTGGCCCGAATAGCGAAAGCGGGAATCTCCAGGCATCCTGGCAAAAACGACTCTTTTCATGTCAAAGCTGCTGTGTGAACAATTGCGAGTCCAATATGGAATTTCAACTCTGATCTAATTTTAAATGCTCAAGAGCTTAGCATCCAATTTAATAGAGCAATCTATCTATTAATAAATCTATTCCGGAAGTTTGTATTTATATCCAAAATTACTGAAATCTTCTTTATAGCGGTCATAAACCAAGTCTTGAAGCTCCTTGGTATAATAATCCCGACATCCTTCCCGTTTGCCCTCTCGAGTCCTGTTCAAATGCCTCTGCGCGGGTATCGCGGCTCCCGAATTTGAAATGCTTTCAAACAATCTCACGAAGTCATTCTCATAAGACTCAAACCGCCCAATGAAAGAGTAATTAAAAATACGATATAGTATTTGGGTGGTTTGAACACGCCAATGTGGATTCATTTCTGAGTCGCTCTGTTTAACTACTGCTTTCACAAATTCATCGAATGAAATCATCCTTTCAATATCTTTGGTCGGGTGCTTCAATAGGCGCAGCACCTGAAGCTTCTGAGGTCTATTTTTTAAAATTTTGTCTCTATAGCAGGAGAGTAGCCGAGTATATGGATTTCTTACGAAAGTAATGAATTGGTACCCGTCTGCCACCAGGAAGCTTAAAGGCTTCCAGGTGTTTAAGCGAGTAACGCGCTTCAGCGGCGAAGCCGTGGGGTCATGAAAAACCTTCCAATCATAGCAATCTAAATCTGTTTGGGCGCCTTGCAGCTCAAATTCCACCAAGGCAGATTTCAATGATGAGCATCCGGTTTTTGGATTGTCTACGTAAATATACTTATACCGTGGCGAAATATTCATAATGTAATCGAGATGTTCGGCCGGCATGAGCGTTAACGCAGATCGAGTCAACGGGCACTTTAACCTATAGACATTCCATTTCAGGGCTTCCACTGTAGCGGCTATAGAGCTCCCTACTTTTGATTTTATTTTTTTAGCCAAGATTTTCATTTCGTTCAAGTCAGATCTTTCCATGAAATATCCGATCTATTACATGTATTAGAGTCCAGTCACCAACTCGCCCGAATCGAACAATAGGAGCCCAAGCGGTCCTTGCCTCTCTCCACATGCGGCATTAATAGCGGATCGTCAATATTATCAACCAAGAGCTCAATCAGGATCACCTGATCCTTGGCGAAAAGGACCTCTTGCCGCACTGAAATGGTAAGGGAAACGAAATAACAACCTGGAATCAGCCGATGCTCTGGAATTTCCAGATTGATCGTGTGTTCACCCGAGGCCAGATTCGGTATGGAGGTTTTCGCGGTAATGATTCGCGCGCCGATGCTATTAACTATTCCCATCATCAGCACTACGTTGTCCAAGCCCCTCTCAAGCCGCACGTCCAGTTTCAACCGCAAGGGCTTGTTAAAACCGATCTCCGTGTTCTTTTGATCAAAAATCAGCGAATTGATTTTGAACCAAGGAACCCTGGTCTCGAGATTGCTGGCTTTGGCTGCATCCTCATTGATCCGCAAATATTCCCTGACGCCGATTTCACTATTTCCATCCAGTAATACCTGCCCAGCCTGCAATAAGATCGTGCGGTTGGTGAATTGCAGGATCGAGCTCATATTGTGGCTGACGAACATGACTGTTCGTCCGCTTCGCCCGATGTCCTGGAGCTTGCCAAGACACTTATTCTGAAAACGCGCATCCCCGACGGCCAGTATTTCATCGACTATGAGGATTTCCGGTTCGAGATGCGCCGCGACCGCGAATCCCAGGCGAACATACATCCCCGAGGAAAAATACTTGACCGGGGTATCCAGGAACTTCTCAACCTCGGCAAACGCCACGATCTCGTCGAACCGCCGGGTAATTTCGGCGCGGGTCATGCCGAGTATCGCGCCGTTGAAAAAAATGTTTTCCCGACCGGTGAGCTCGGGGTGAAATCCGGTACCTACCTCCAAAAGACTGGCGACTCGACCCTGAATTTGGATTCGTCCGGAAGTTGGCTCGAAGATGCGCGAAATGAGTTTGAGCAAGGTCGATTTGCCAGCGCCATTACGTCCGATGACGCCGACTTTTTCGCCTTGCTGAATGTCGAAGCTGACGTCTCTGAGCGCCCAGAACTCCTCGTCGGTAACCGAGGCGCTGGACCTTGATGCATGGCCGATCAGGCGTAAACCGAGGCGTTTCACGCTGTCGGTCAAGCCATCGCGAAAGGTGGTGTAGGCCGCGCCCCCTGCTTGATGTTTCAAGCGGAATTTCTTCGAAAGTCCTTTAACCGAGATAGCCACCGTCATTACAGCAACTCCGCGAGCGAACTTTCCATTCTGCGGAAATAGGCCATGCCGGTCAATAACAGGAGTAAGCTGAGGGCAGCGGAAATGGCTACGCTGGTTTCTAGCCCTCCGCTTTCCGCGCCGAGGATTGACCATCGAAAACCCTCGATGATCCCGACCATGGGGTTAAGCGCATAGACCATCCGCCACATTTCAGGCACCAGGGTGCTCTTGAACCCTACCGGGGAGAGATAGAGCCCGATTTGCACGATGAAGGGAATCACATAGCGGAAGTCCTTGTACTTGGCGCTTAAGGCGGAAATCCAAAGTCCCGCTCCAAGGGTCAGGACAAAAAGGATAAAAACAAACAAGGGTAGCGCGAAAATCCGCCCATCGGGAAGAAAGCCGTACCAGACCATGAGTCCCACTAGGATGCTGCTTGCGGCGAGGAAGTCCACGAAGCTGACGATGACGGCGCTGGCTGGGATGATGAGGCGGGGAAAATAGATTTTGGTGATGATGGTCTCCTTGTTGGTCAGGCTGTTGCCGGCGTCCGCGAAGGCCGTGGCGAAGAACTGCCAGGGAAGGAGTCCCGCATAGACCAGGATGGCGTAGGGAATGCCGCCAGAGGGGAGCTTGGCAAGCTTGCCGAATACCAGTGTGAACACCAGCATGGTCAACAAGGGGCGGAGTATGGCCCAAGCGAACCCAATGGTCATCCGCTTATAGCGCAGGAGCAGATCCCGCCAGGCCATGAAGTAGAACAATTCCCGATAGCGCCACAGGTCCCGCCAGTAGTGGCGAACGCTGCGACCGGGCTCGATCACGATGGTTTTAGCCGCGAACATGGGACTCTCATTGGAGCCGGCCCTTCGCTCCGAAAGGCGGATGGCGGGGTCGGCGAAGGGGATTGCAAGGGAAGCTTCAAAACCAGGAGGCTCGACGCCGAGACTCGCTGGATTGCCGGGACTGCAGGGTAAAGGTGTATATCATTCCAGCCAACAACAGCCAATAACCACGCCAAGCTTCCACCAGAAAATGGGATCCGAAGCCCCAAATGCCGGTGATCGCCAAGGACGCGGCCAGAAACAGCCAATAATCTTCCGGCAGTCGGCCCAGCCGCCGCGCCTCCGCCAGCGACCTTATCAAATACCAAGCGATCGCCGCGAAAAATGCCGCGCCGGCCAATCCGAACCGCACCAGGATTTCGAGGTAAGCATTATGCATGCTCGCCATCCATTGCCCGAATTGATGATTATAAAGCTCGGGCCGGCCGCTCGCCGCGATCAAAGGACGGCTGGCGCCGGCGCCCCAACCCAGCCAGGGCCGTTCCAGCCATTTCTCAAGCCCGAACCTCTGGACCTGATAGCGATAGGCGAATGAAGACTCCGGCAGATCGGCGGTCCTGCCTCTAAGGAGGGAGGCGACCACCTCGAGATCCGCGCCGGTGCGGCGGCTTAGGGAGTCCGCGTTGATGAAGACGCCGCCCGCCAGCAAAAAGAGCGCCAGGAGGGCCAGAACAGGCAGATGGCGGACCGAGGTCTCGGAGGCGCGCCAAACCTGAAAATAGCGGTAACCAAGCACGGGAGGAAATACGATCGCGGCAGCTAGCCAAGTGGCACGAGACTGGCTTGCCACGAGCGCAAAAGCGCATAGGTATAGGAGCACCAACCAAACCGCCGCCTTTAAGGCGAACCGCCAGCCTGGCTCGGCGGCCCCGAAGATTCGGGGAATAAAGAGCAAAAGCCCCAAAATTGCCGTGACCGAAATCAGTCCGCTCGTGGAAGCGGCCATCTGAAAACCAGTCTGCCAGTCGGTATGAAAATGAATCACTTCCTCCCAACGGGCGCCATGCAGCATGCCGATCAGAAAGCCGAGGAGGGCTGTCAGCAAAACCGCGTTGATGCGCCGAAGATCGGCGTTCAGCCACCAGCCGATGATTAAAAACCCGAACAGCAGCAACCACTTGCCGGCATCCGTCCATTGACGCTGTAGCGCCGCAGGAAAATGCGTCGCCCCGCGCCAAGCCTCCGCCAGAATAAACACGGCGAATATCAAAAATAAGCCGAACATCCGATCCCGGGTCAAGACGGATCGGGCCGGAGCAGACAGCAAGCACGCCGCCGCACTTACCCCCAGGGCGATCTGGTAGCCCGCCGGTATGAGCCAGACCGTGAGGGCGAATCCAACCAAACCCAGGAGACCAATCCCCTCGGCGATCTTCGCCAAACGGATGGGCATGAAGGATACTCCGCTGGCCCTTTCTGATTTTGGTTCGCCCGCCGCCTCTTCGATTTCAACCATCGTGGAAAAAAACTTGATCACCTTCGAAACTTCATTCTCTCAATTGATTCCGATCGACCACGGCTAAATTTTTCGCCGCTCTTCCAGATAAGCGATGATCTTTCGCGCGCATGTCTCAAGATCCTCGTACCCCGAGTTGACCGTGATTTCGGGATTCATCGGCCGCTCGTACGGTGAAGAGATCCCGGTAAATTCCTGAATCTCCCCTCGACGCGCCTTTTTGTAGAGACCTTTAACATCACGCTCCTCGCAAATCTCCAAGGGAGTATCGCAAAATACCTCAATGAAGTCGTCCGTATCGACCATGGACCGAACCATCTGGCGATCCTGACGGAACGGCGAGATGAAAGCCGTCAGCACGATGACGCCCGCATTGATAAACAGCTTGCTCATCTCTCCGATGCGGCGGATATTTTCCCGCCGATCCACCGCGCTGAAGCCTAAATCCGCGCAAAGTCCATGTCTGACATTATCACCGTCAAAAACAAAGGTATGGTGTCCGCGCTCGTAGAGGGTTTCCTCGACTCGGTGCGCCAAAGTCGATTTCCCCGCGCCAGAAAGTCCAGTAAACCACAAAATAAAGCTTCTGTGGCCGTTCAGCTGTTCGCGTCGATCTCGCGTCACCAAGGGGCGATGCCAATGGATATTCTTGCTCATAAGAATGTGTTATATGGTCAGAACCACAGTATTGTAGCCGTGGGCTCCGGGAGCATTTCAAGGACATCCAGAGCAAGCACGACCGCACCTGGACTAAGCCTTTCAGGGCAATCTACCCGCCTTGGGCGCGCTGAAAGACCGGGAAAACGTCAGTGCCGAGAGTTCATGCGAGGGACAATTGTTCCTCTCCAGCGTGCTCGGAACTCACGCCAGCCTCCTGATCGTTGAGGTCCAAAGAGCTATAGCGAAGCTCGTGCCAGGGGCTTGATTGCTTCTCCATTCTTAAAATGCCAGCTCGCTCAAGAGAAGCTTCGAGCCAACAGCGCTTTCGACAAACCTAATCCTACTCGCCACCCGGTGACGCCCACCTGATTCCTCTTTTTCAAACTCGAACCCACTTTAACACTTCCAAGCCTCAAGCTTACTTCCATGCGCATACGAATTCCGGTTTTGCTGCTCGTTTTCCTGATCCTGTCCGGCCCGGCTTGGGCGGAGGCCCGCGCCATCAGAGTCGGAATGCTGGCGTTCGGCACCTTGGGCTGGGAATTGGCGGTTCTCCGCGACGAGGGTCTGGACAAAGCCCAAGACCTCACGATCGAGACGATGCCCCTTGCCGGTGCCGAGGCGGGGAGAATCGCCCTGCAAGGGGGCAGCGTGGACCTCATCGTGGGCGATTGGATCTGGGTCGCCCAGCAGCGGGCGCAGGGCCTTGATTTCACCTTTGCGCCCTATTCAACCAACTCTGGGGCCCTGATGGTGCCGGCCGATTCATCCGTTCGCGGAGTCGCCGATCTCAAGGGCAAGCGGTTGGGCATCGCCGGCGGCGGCCTGGACAAAAACTGGCTGCTGCTGCGCGCTCTGGCGGAGAAGCTGCATCAGCTCGACCTGGATCAAGCGGTGGACAAGACTTTCGGCGCGCCGCCGCTTCTCAATCAGCAGCTCCTGCAGGGCAAGCTCGACGCGGTGCTGAACTACTGGAACTACGCCGCCAAGCTGGAGGCTTCAGGCTATCGCCAAGTCCTGGACGGCCGCACCATCATGCAGGGCCTGGGGATAGACGCCGATGTGCCGGCCTTGGGCTACATCTTCCGGGAGAGCTGGGCCAAAGCGAACGGCCCCCTGCTCTCCGGCTTTTTCCGGGCCGCAGATCAGGCGAAGCGGGCGATTTGCGAATCCGAGGCGGTATGGCGCAAGGTGGCGCCGCTGACCCAAGAGTCCGATGAAAAAGTGCAAGCCCTATTGCGGCGGCATTATTGCGCGGGACGAGTCATCCAATTCAGCGAGAAGGAGAAGAAAGCCGCGGAAAAGATTTTTTCCCTGCTTCAAACCGCCACGGGCGGACGGGCCTCCGTCCAATCCGCCACTCTTCCGAAGGGGGTGTTTTGGCCTGCCAGCGGCTCATTTTAAGCCCCCGCTCGGGCCATCCGGAAAAGCCAGTCTCAGTCCTCGGCAAGCAATGCCCTTATCGCTTCCCGGGTTTGCCGATCCGTATTCGGCGAGGCCGCCAGCTTTCGAAGGTCCGCTAGGATGATCTGCTTGAATCGGGCCGCGCCTTTATCGCTGCGGGAAAGATGGAGTTCCAGGGTCCCCAGAGCGCCGCGACGGACTTCCTCATCCGGATGTCGCATCGCTCTGAGCAGAGCCTGGAAAGTTTCCCGCGCGGGCTCTTGGACCTGGCTCAGCGCTTGAGCCGCGGCACTCCGGACTTCCGGAGACTGGTCTTCGGCCAGAACGCCGACGAGAACCCGTTCCGACTGGCGGGCAGGATAGGCGGATAGCTGTTCGACGGCCGCTATCCGCTCTTCGGCCGAGGCGCTCCGCAGCCATTGCAGGGCATGAGCCACCTGTTCACGCTCGATGCGCCGCTGCTCGGCACGCTGCTCCGGGGTAGGGGAAATCCCGCCGCCGAGACGGGCGGCGAGTTCCCGAAGATCGGGAGGAGCGATAAACCGGGGCTCCGTCCGCCCGGATTTCACCGGTTCTGGCAAGGCGGCGGTGGGTCCGGCCGCCGCCAACGGCATGGATCCTAGTGCTGCGATCGCCGCCAAAGTGGCGGCGATCCAGGACTCTTCCCTCGTCATGGGCACTCCCTGGCGGCTCAGGAAAGCAAGCAGAGCTGCCCGCTCGAGTGGCTGGGAGAGTTCAGGGCGCTTGCAGGGTGCCATTCGCCGGGCCGACGGCCGGCGTGGAATTCGGGCAGACGGGCTGCGACCAGACATCCCAATAACCGCCCGTACCGGTGAGAATGAGCTCGTCGCCTTGGCCGCGCCGGCGAGCGGCGCCTGCACGGCACCTGTGGCATCCTTGTTGGAGGTGGTGATGCCGACCGTGGCGGGCGCCAAGGGATGAGCTTGCAGCGCCTCGCGAATCCGCCAGGCATACGCATGGTCGCGGCAGGAGGTGTCCCCAGAGACGCCAATGGCACCGATCTTCTTGCCGTTTTTGTAGAGGGCGAGCCCTCCGCCAAACACGTTGATTCCGCCGATGCGCTTGCCCCTCAAGGGATCGTTCGGAGTGCCGTAAAGCCTGGGACTGCCGAGATAGGCGACGCTAGCGTCCACCGGATTGCTGTGCTGCAAGCCGTACAGGCTGCCGCCTGGCTGCGTCACGCTGTACAGATTCGCCGTGGAAATGGCATAACCATCCAGGCTGAAGGCGTTGGCGGTATTAGCCTTCTGAGCCGAGATCAAGCGGCTGCCCAGCATTCCTTATTGCCGGCGAACAGCCCGGAATCGCCGCTAGTGGCGACATGACAGATCTTGCCGGTCTCGTCGACCACCGTCACCCACATTTCCAAGCCGTAGCCACCAGTGGCCGCGCCCGCTCCCTCCGCTGAGCCAATGGCTTGGTCGAGGATGGCACGTGGCACGTCCCCGCAACGGGCCCATGCGCCAGTGGCTGAAATCACCAAAATCATGGTAACCGCACTTTCAAGAATCTTCTTATTCATTATTGGTCCCCATCGTTTAATTTTTATACATGTATTTGAAGTATATATAGCCAGTCCATCCAAAGGACACAGCCATTATCCCGATACGTCTTCATCTTGGAAAGAGCCGACCACTTTCAACGAAAAATAATTCGACCTGATCGAGCGCGAGCGACCAAGGCAACGATCAGAGGTTCTAAAAAATGGTCCATTAGTTGATAAACTAGTTTGCTTTACTCCAAGGTATCGGCTCTTCAACGTCATCGCCTATGTCGATCAAACGAATTCTTGTCCTTGCTCTCTTGCTCGTAGCCGGCGCGAGCATGCTCTTCTCTTTCATGGGTGGAAATCAGGACTCTCCCAAACCCGAGGTTTCGGCCGTCGAGAGCCCCTCGAATGGGCTGGATTCCAGGCCGTCAGAATCCGGCGGTCCCAAACCGGCTCCGCCGCCTACGGTCGCGCCGCCGGCCGCCGAGACCATTCCCGTGTTTCCTGATCCGGGGGTGGAAGAAAGCGACGCGCAGAGCGAAAAGGAGCAGGTCGATGCCGCCCTGGCTCAGATCAGCAGCAATGATCCGGCCCAACGCATCGAGGGAGCCGAGCAACTGGGCGCTTACCCCACCAAGGAAGCGGAGACGGCCCTGACGCAGCTTCTCAGTAGCGATTCCGACCCCGAGGTTCGCAGCACCGCCGCGCAAAACCTGGGTTATGTCGAAAGACCCTCCGATACCACGCTCGGCGTCTTGCTGAATTCTCTGGAGGATCAAAACGAGGAGGTACGCTTGAGCGCGTTGTCGACTTTGGAGGATTTTCTCCTCGGCAGCGAGGAAGGCTCGAAGCGCTACACGAAACTTCTCACGGAGCTTCAGTCGAGGGCCGCTTCACAGACCATTCCGGAGGAAACGCGCGAAGCCATCAACGACGTGTTGCAAGATCAGGCCAATCCGACCCAGTAACACGCGCAGGGCTTCGGATCTTCAGGATTACAAGCCAGGACGTAATTCAGGGCGCGCCCGACGGCCCCGTCCGTCGCAGCTTGGGAACCGCCGCGAGGAGGCCTCGGGTGTAGGCATGGGTCGGCTCGAAAAGTACCTGGCGGGTCTCGCCCATCTCGACGATCCTGCCCCGCCGCATCACCGCCACGCGATCGGCCAGGGCGGCCACCACGGCCAAATCGTGGGTGATGAAAAGATAGCTGAGGCCCCGCCGTTCCCTCAGCTCCCGCAACAGCCGGAGAATTTGCGCCTGCACGGAGACATCCAGGGCGCTGGTGGGCTCGTCGCACACGATGAGCTTGGGCTCGACCGCCAAGGCCCGGGCGATGCAGATGCGCTGCCTTTGCCCGCCGGAGAACTCATGCGGATAGCGAAGGCGCGCTTCCGGAGGCAAGCCCACCGCACGCAGCAAATCCTCCACCCGCTCGCGCCGCTCCTCCGCCGCGATGCCAGGATGCTGGGCGCGCAAACCCTCCTCCACGATATCGCCCACGATCATGCGAGGATTCATGGACGAGTACGGGTCCTGGAAGATGATCTGCATCTCGGCGCAGCGTTTCCGCCGCGCCTCGCCCTTGAGGCCGGCGATATCCTCGCCGTCGAATCGGACCCGTCCGCCGGAAGGTTTGATGAGGTTGAGAAGGCCCTTGCCCAGGGTGGTCTTGCCGCAGCCCGATTCACCCACCAAGGCCAGGGTCTCGCCCCGCTCCAGGCTGAAGGAGACCCCGTCCACCGCCCGGACGGTGTCCACGGTGCGCTGGAAAATCCCTTTCTTGATGGGGTAATGAACCTTGAAATCCCGCACCTCAAGGAGCGGAGCTTTGATTCCCTCCCGCTCCGGACGCTCCATCCTCGACCCTACCGAAGATGGAGCGAGGCGAGGAAGATCCAAAGGGGATTTCTTGATCCCATCGCGGCTCATCGCGGAAGCCAACCTCTCCCCGCCTTCCGTAAGGTCGACGGTTCCGCCTCCGCTCGCTCGCAAGAAGGGGTTTCTTGCATCCACGGCCTTATCGTCGAAATCAACTTCGCTGTCCCTCAGCCGAGCATCCAGGCGCGGCATCGCCGCCAGCAACTCCCGGCTATACGGATGCTCCGGCCCCTCGAAAAACCCCCGCCCGTTCTGCTCGATGATTTTCCCGGCTCGCATCACCGCGACCCGGGTGCACAATTCCGCGACCACTCCGAAATCGTGAGTGATGAGCCAGAGGGCCATGCCGGTGTCCCGCTGCAAGCGCTTGAGAAGATCCAGGATTTGCGCCTGCAAGGTCACGTCGAGCGCGGTGGTGGGCTCATCGGCGATGAGCAGGTCCGGTTCGCCCGCCAAGGCGATGGCGATCATCGCCCGCTGCCGCATGCCGCCCGACAGCTGGTGCGGATACTCGTTGAAATGCCGGGCCGGATCGGGCAGGCCGACGTGATCCAGGAGCTCCAAGGCTCGGGCTTTCAGCGCCCTGCCCTTCAGCCCGCGCTGCAAGCTCAGCGCCTCGCCGATCTGGCGGCCCACGGTCAGAACCGGGTTGAGCGAACTCATGGGATCCTGGAAGATGATGCCGATACGCTTGCCCCGGATGCCGCTCATGGCGAATTCCGGCAGCGCGAACAAGTCCCGATCGCCAAGCATGGCCCTGCCGCCCAGGATACGGCCGGACTGCGGCAGAAGGCGCAGGACCGACAGGGCGGTCACCGACTTCCCCGAGCCCGATTCGCCCACCAGGGCGAAGCTCTCGCCTTTTCCGATGTGGAAGGAAACGCCGTCCACCGCCGGCACCCAGTTGGCGTCCTGTCTGAAAGCGACGCGGAGATCGGCGACGGCGAGGAGCGCACGGGCCGGTTCCGTCTTCGTCCGAGAGGGCTCGGGGACTATCACCTCATTCCCCCCTTCTCGGATCGAAGGCATCCCTGACCGCGTCGGCGAACAGATTCGCCGGCAAGACTAGCGCGAACATGAACAGGAAGGCCGCCGCCAGGGACCACCATACCACCGGGTCGCGGGCCATTTCGAGGCGCGCGCTGTTGATCATGTTGCCCCAGGATTCCATGGTCGGGTCCACGCCGATGTTGATGTAGGACAGCACCGCCTCGGCCAGCACCAGGGAGCTGAAATCCAAGGCCACCGAGATCAGCACCAGGTGGAATAGATTGGGAAGAATATGCCGCAGCAGAATCATGCCTTCCCGCACCCCCAAGGCCTTCGCCGCCTGCACGTATTCCAGCTCGCGCAGTTTCAAGGTTTCGGCTCGCAATAGCCGGCAGAGCCCGGTCCAGGAGGTCAATCCCAGGATCAGGCACAGGGCCAAGAGGCGAAAATCGGCCCGAAGGGCAAGGCTCGCGAATTCGTTCTCGTGCCGGGCCATGTACGATTGCATCACCAGCATGGCCGCGGCGATGAGGAGCACGCCGGGGACGGAGTTCAGTGTGGTGTAGAGATACTGGATGCCATCGTCCACCCAGCCGCGGAAGTAACCGGCCAGGATGCCGAACACCAAGGCCAAAGGCAGGGTCGCGAAGGTGGTCAGGGTGCCGATGAGAAGGCCGGTGCGGACGCTCTTGAGGCTTTGATAGAACACGTCCTCGCCGACCTTGTCGGTGCCCAGCACGTGGTATTTCGGTCCCAGTTCGCCCACCATCCCGCCGGCCAGGCAGATGATGAGCAGGGTGAGCCCGATGGTCCGCCAGGGCACGTCGCTTTCGCCGCGGACGATGCTCCCGAAGCGCGCCGCGAAGCCGGACCGCTCCTGCCAACCCAGCCAGGCCAGCCACGCCGTTACCGGCACCAGCCATGCCAATAATCCCTCGCCCAGGCCCTGGGCGCCGATCCGCACGACATCGCCGGGCCTCTCGCGCGCCGGATCGGCCAGGTGAGCACCGCCGTATTTCAGCCGAGGATAGTCCCAGACCTCGCCGCCGTCCGGCTGGCGGATCATTTCCTTGGCGTAGGAGTAGGCGGACAACGGCGCCGAATAGGTCTTTTCCACCCGCGCCCGGATGGGGCCGAGCCAGGCGTCGAGCAAAGTCACCGGCTCGCTCCGGTACCGCGCCCCGCCGTTCCCACCGCCGTTTTCCGCCGGATGGAAGCGGATCGAATCCAAAACCGCGATACCCAAGAAGACAAGCAGGATCACCAGCGAGACCATGGCGCTTGGGCTCCGCGCCACCTTGCGCCAGGGCCGCCGCAAATGCTCCCGCCGGCTCATATGGAAGATGAGCCCGGCGAGGCCAAGGAGGAGCAGGAAGAAGAGGATGTCGGTGGAGAAGAAGGTCGGCATGACTCGACTTCGGTTATTTCAGGGGAGGCGGGTCCAAATCCCGACCTATCCTGAGGGCGAGAACGTCCTGGATTTCGGTATGGCGCGGAACAGCCGAGCGCCTGTTTTGCAAGGGATCGTGCCACCAGGAATGCCGTCCAGCTTCACGAAGAAGCTCACAACCCTGCCCCCGCAGGTAACGCAACGACTCACTCCGCTTCATACCGCGATCTTTTCTTCGCGCTAGTGATCGCCGGCCGCATTCAGGGCTTCTTCCCGATTAAATTCCAAAGCCTCCGTCAGGATAATCCGAAGACTCTCCAACAGTTCCTCGTGGGTTTGTTCCTGGCAATTCACGCCGGGAATTTCCTCGATCCAGCCCGCCCACCAATCGCCGACTTGCTGGGTAATGGCCGTATATTCTCTCATCGTATGGTCCTCATGGATTCGTGGCGGATACGGCGGATTCCATCACCCCAACCGCACCCTGGGATCGACCAGAGTATAGGAAATGTCGGTCAGCAACAGCCCCAGGATGTACAGCACTGACCCCAGGAACACCATGGACCTCACGATCGCGAAATCCTGCTGGTTGATGGCGTCGATGGTGTAGCTGCCTAGCCCTGGGATGGCGAAGAAGGATTCGGTGATGAGACTGCCGGTGAAGAGCAGCGGCAGGACCACCACCACGCCGGTCAGGATGGGGATCAGGGCGTTCCTGAGCACGTGGGCGAACAACACCCGCGGCTCGGGCAGACCCTTGGCCCGCGCGGTGCGGACATAATCCTTTTCCACTTCCTCGAGGAACAGAGTCCTATACCAGCGCGCTCCGGAACCCACCCCGGCCACGATCCCGATCAGAACCGGCAGGGCCACGAAACGCCAGGCGTTGAGCCCGGTGTCGTAGCCGGAAATGGGAGTGAGCTGCAGGAGTTTTCCCACCAGATACTGCCCGCCGATGATATAGAACAGGGTCGAGACCGACATGGCCGCGACGCACAGGGCCACGCCCCAGAACTCCAGATAGGTGAGCCGGAAGAACACCAGGAGCAACGCCACGCTGATGTCCACCAGGAGCCCCACGAGCAGCGAGGGCACGGCAATGGCGAGCGAGGGCCACATGCGCTGGCCGATGTCGGCGCCGATGTCGCGGCCGTCGTCGGAGCGCCCGAACCGGAACAGGAACAGCCCCAGGGACTTCTGGTAGAAGATAGTCCCGGTCACCTTCTCCGTGCCTCCGGCCTTGGCGTTCCAGAACAGCGGCAGGTCGTAGCCGCGCTCGCGCTTCCACTTCTCCACCGATTCGGGCGTCACGTGCTTCTGCCCAAGATGCATGCGCGCCATGTCATCGGGCGTGTTGACGACGAAGAACAGGATGAAGGTCAGAACATTGATCCCGAGCAGCAGGGGGAAAGCATAGAGGAGGCGGCGGAGGAGGTATCCGATCATAAAGCGGTGCTCCTCATCCTGCGCCGATAAACCCGCCAAGCGGGCGTCACGGCGCCGACCGCCAACAGCGCCAGGAACGGCAAGGGCCAATACACCGGCCGGTTCCACTCGGCCCGCTTTTCCTCCCGCTCCTTCCCGTCGATGCGAAGATACTTGAGCCCGTTGTTCGCCATCAGATTGGGCTTGCGGTTCTGGTACCAGGCATGGCTCAGACTGAAAGTCTTGGGATGGAGGCCGAACACCCAGGGCGCGTCCCGGCGCAAGACGGCCTGCATTTCCTGGATCAGCCGAAAGCGCTCGGGGCCATCCTCCAGGTTGCGCATGCGCTCGAACAGCCGGTCGAACTCGGGGTTCTGGTAGTTGGCCGCGTTCTCGCCGCCCTTCCCCACCTTGGCGTTCTGCCCGTAAAGCAGAAAGAAGAAGTTCTCGGGGTCGGGATAATCGGCATTCCAGCCCCAGCGGAAGATCTGAGCGTTGCCGTTCAGCATCTTTTGCTGGAACTGGTTGTAATCGGTGGTCCTGAGCACCAGCTGGATGCCCAATTTCCCGAACTGCTTGCGGTACCAGTTCAGCACCGACTTGTCGTCGGGTCCGGAGGCCACGGTGTCCAGGTACAAGACCAAGGGTTTGCCGGTTCTGGCATCCATGCCGCTAGGATAGCCGGCCTCGGCTAATAGCTGCTTCGCCTCAGCGATACTCTTCCGTCGAGGCTCCCCGCCCGCCCAATCGTAGATGTAAGGATTGATGCCGTCCTTGCCCTTCACAAAGCCGAACAGCCCCGGCGGCAGCACGCCCTGGGCCGGGATGCCGCGCCCGTTCATGAAGATGGCGATGAACTCTTCCTCGTCGACCGCGATGCTGATGGCCCGGCGCAGCTTGGCCCTGGCCTCGCCCAGGCCGCCCACCACCGGGTCGAGCATATTGAAGCCCATGTACATGGAGGTGGTCGCCACCGCGGTTTGCAGGCGGATGTCCCTGGACTTCATGTCGGGCGTCAGCTCGGCGTTGCCCTGCCCGCTGAACTGAATGGCCTGGTCGAAGTTGTCCGAAGCGAGGCTCGAGGCGTCGTAATAGCCCTGCAGAAACTTGTTCCAGTAGGGGATGGTTTCCTTTTCCAGCACGAACACCACCCGGTCGATGAAGGGCAGTTTCCGCCCGGCGTCCCGCAGATACCCTCGCGCGGCATCCTCCGGCTCGCCCTCGGCGGGGTAACGTTCCTCGTGGTAGTGGGGATTCTTCACCAGCATCATGCGCCGGTTGGGATTGTTCTCCGTCATCATGTAGGCGCCGGTGCCGACCGGGTACCAGTCCAGGGTGATGTTCTTCGTGGCCAAGCCCGGCTGGGCGTAGAAGGCGTCCGCCTCCCAGGGCAGGGGAGCGAAAAACGGCATCGCGAGCCAGAAGCGGAATTGCGGATACTTGCCGTGCAGGCGGATTTTGAGGCGGTGCGGATCGACGATTTCGACACCTTCCAGCGCATAGGGGCGGAGATCGAACCAGACGCTTTTGTCCGCTCGGCTGCCGAAGTCCTTAGCCAGGCGCTCGCTCAAGTCCTTGAGCCCCACGATGTAGCCCGCCATCATCTCGGCGATGGGCGAATGAATTTGGGGATGCGCCAGGCGCTTGATCTGATAAAGATAATCCTCGGCGGTCAGAGCGCGGCTGCCGGTTTCGGGCAAATCGGCGAGCGTTTGGACCTGGGCCAGTTGCTCCGGGCTCAGCGCATGATAGCGGTAATGTCCCGCCTCGTCCTTCGCGAAGGCGGGATGAGGCTGAAACCGCACGTCGGATCGAAGATGGATGTCGTACACGCTATAGCCGATGTGTTCCTCCGGCGCGTTGGCCGGCAACGGCTGGCCGTTCCTGTCCAGATAGCTCACCGCCGGCAGTTCCGCCGCCGCCAAGGGCTCCAATTGGTAGGGCCGCTTCAGGTAAGCGTATTGCAGCGGGGGCTCATAGATTTGGGCGATGATTTCGTATTCGTTGGCGCTGTAAGCCCGCGCCGGATCCAGGTGCTTGGGCCGCTCCTCGAATGAGGTATAAAGAATGTTCTTGCCGTTATCTTCCGCCGGATAGGGATTGTTCGGCGGATCGCCGCACGCGGCGAGCAGAAAGAGCCAGAAACAAAAACCTAGCCACGGGAGCGATGCCCGAACAGGGGGCCAGGGGAAAGAAGGCGCGGGCATAATCTCTCGTCAGGCAACCAGGACTTGCAGATAGCGGGGCTCATTATACGCGAGCGCCGTCATCGCCAGCCCATGCGGCGTGATGGGATGATGGAAGGCAATCCTACGACTCGGCGCAGAGCTCTTTCTTGATCAAATATAAAATGCTGGCAAACGCCTGCAGCAGCACGCCTCCGATGGACAACGCAAACCACGCGAAGACGACGAAGCCATAGTGCAGGGGCGCCACGAAAATTTCTTCCATGAACCAGAACGTGTGGCCCCATTCGTTATAGCTGACATTCGGCAAAATCGTGAACGGGCCGACCACCGACAAGAGATAGGGCACGGACAAACCCTTGGCGAAAAAAGGCAGGCGCGTCTTCGCATACAGGAAAGCCCCCCAACCCGTAATGATGTAAACGGGATAGCATAGATAGAACACGATGATGTGGCTGGGCGTGAAGTCGGTATCGCGCACGACCGTTTGATGCCAGGTCGCATCCTGCTCGGTGAAGAAACTCACTCCCCAATAGAAAGCCCAGGCATAGGCCGCCAGCCAGATCAGATGCGTCATGTTGCGGCGCAGCTCCTCGCGCGGGGTCAACACCACGACGCTCTGATCCCGGGTTTTCCATAGCAATTCCCACAAGGCGGCGCCCCTCTTTCGGGTCAGTACCGTCTCCGTATCCATGAAGCGTCCCCAATACCTCTCTAAATTGAGATCTCGAGTTCGCCACAACCATCCCCACAAGAGAGCGCCCGTGATGACTTCCAGCACGATTTCCGCGTAAAGGAGGCTCATCCAATAGGTCTCGAATTCCGGCGCAAAGGCATCCAGCCCGGCCGACCAGGCGTATCTCCCCTCATACCAGCGAAGCGATAGGTACAGAGCCGCATAGCCCACGATTACAAGAACCAGATGCCTCCGATTGAGCAATGGCTGCTGTTTCGTGATTTCACCGGCTAGCGCGGTTCGAGTCGACGCAGACACAGGTCACCTCCTCGATAAGGCCAAAGTACTCCGATTGGACTGGAGCCTTGGAAAAACACTCCCGATCTCTAAAGCACTTTCAGCACCACGAGGGAAATATCGTCCTCGAAGGATCGGCTTTGGCAAAAGCTCCTGAGTTCGTCGACGACCATTTCGATGAGCTCTTGAGGCGGGAGCTGGGCATGGACGATGAGCAGATCGCGCAGGCGAGGCACGCCGAAAAACTCGCCCTGTTTATTGCGAGCCTCGGTCACTCCATCCGTATAAAGCAGCAGCATGTCCCCTTTTCGCAGAGAGAGTTTTTTCTCTTCGAAAATCACGCCTTTTCGAATCCCCAGAATGAGTCCCTCGGCATCCAGCTCGACGCACTCCTTTTCATCTCGGCGCAGCAGCAATGGGCGATTGTGCCCGGCGTTGGCATAGACCATCTCGCCGGTTTCCCCATGATATTTCACATAGAACATGGAAATAAAAAAATCCGCCCGGCTCAAATCCTCGAACAGGAGATCGTTCAGGATCGACAAGGTTCTTTCCGCCCCGTGGTCAAGCTTGAGCTCTCCTTTCGTCATCCAGTGAGTTTCCATCTTCAAGGTACTGCGGGTTTCGGCCATGAGCATGGCCGCGCCTACCGAGTGGCCGGATACATCGGCGATCACGATATCCAGGGTGTTGTCCGCGCCGAAATAATCGAAATAATCGCCTCCGACATGAGCCGCCGGCAGGCAATAGCCCGCCACCAGAGCGCCGTCCACCCGCAACGGCGCGCTCGGCAAGAGGGACATCTGAATTTGCCGAGCGATTTCCAGCTCATGGCGTTCCTCCTCGATGCGTCGCAATGCCGTAACATCCGTCTGCGTGCCGATGAAATGGGTCACCCGGCCCTGATCGTCCCTCACCGGAGAGATGAACAGCTCGTTCCAAAAGGGGGTCCCGTCCTTGCGGTAGTTCTTGAGCGTCAGATGACAGTCGCGGCCTTCGCGCAAGGCCGTTCGAATCTCCGCGATCGCCTTGGCATCGGTATCGGGGCCTTGCAACAGGCGGGGATTGTGCCCAATCACCTCGTCCCGGCTGCAGCCGGTCATCTGGATGAACGCGGGATTGGCATAGATGATGGGATTGCCCGGCTGATGGGGATCGGTGATGATGATGCCCACGCTGGACGCCTCGATGGCGCGGTCCCGAAGCCGAAGGGCATCCTCGAAGCGCTTGCGCTCGGTGACGTCGTGATCCACGCCGCGCCACTTCAGCAAGCGGCCTTGGCGATCGGAGATCGGCGTTCCGGTGGATTCGGTAAAGACCTCGCGGCCGTTCTTATGCCGATAGCGATTGATGAGGCGATGGAAGGTTTCCTTGCGCGCGGCCGTTTCCGGGATTACGACCGTGAGGCGTTCCTTGTCTTCCGGATAAAACAACTCGTAATAGTGTTTTCCGATAATCTCCTCGGCGCTAAATCCCAGAATGTTCTTCACCGCGGCGCTCGAATAGATATAGCGGCCTTCCGCATCCTGCTCCCAAATCCATTCGCAGGTCATATCGACGATCTGACGAAACCGGGCCTCACTTTCCCGCAACGCCTCCTCGGCGAACTTGCTGTCGGTAATGTCCTCGATCATATCGATGGCGAACTGCAATTCGCCCCTGAATCCATAAACTCCGGAAACGATCTTGCGCACCCACAGCAATGAGCCATCTTTCCGGATGAATCGTTTGTCCAAGTTGTAATGCTTGTATTTTCCCTCGACCAAGCCTTTGAAAGATCGAGCGCTGATTTCGACATCGTCAGGATGGCTCAATTCGAAAATCACTTGGTTGTGCAACTCTGCGCTGCTATAGCCCAGCATCTCTTGCAGGGCGAGATTGCACTCGCGGACTTTTCCAAGTCGGTCCAAGAGGGCAATGCCGATGCCGGTTCTTTCAAAAATGGCCCGGAACCTCGATTCGCTTTCCCGCAACGCGATTTCCGTCAGCTTGCGCTCGCTGATTTCCGCCTGCAGGGTCGTGGCGGCGGCGGCGAGTTCCAGGGTCTTCGCCTGCGCCACCTCGGCGTGCGATCTGCGCAGCTCCTCTTCGTTTCGCTTCAGTTCCGCGATAACCCGATCCTTCTCGAAAAGGATCTCGGTCAGGCGCTTATTCGTCCGCTCCAAGCTCTCGTTGAGGAGGCGCAGTTTGGCCTCGGCGTCATCGTAGCCGCGGATTACACCCTCGAAGGGCGCGAGAACCTCCCGAAAGAACGCCTGCGCCCGGGTTTCGATGCCGACGCATTGCTCGGGCGTGGTGGCTTGACTTAAAAGCTCGGTCAGGGCCTGGTGATGGATCGTAGCCAAGGCCGAGAGGCTTATTTTCTCCGCGAGGGCCTTGTGTCCCAGTGCATGGGCCCGCTGCAGGGAGACTTCCCCGTCCCGGGCCCCATGGTCCCGCAAGGCCGCCCCGTATTCCACCGCGAGATCGGCTTCCGCCCGCTCGACAATTTCATTCATGGCCTATCTCCAGGATGAGTGACCGGTGAATGAGCGGGTGAGGGAAAATTCAACGGAAAGCATCATTAATGGAATGGTTCATGGCCGTTTGGATATCTGACTTATTTGACTAGCGGGCTCTCTTCCGATTCGATCGATCTCACCTGTTAAATCGACCGATAGGAAGCGCTCATCGCACCCATTTTTTCATCGTCACCGTCGTTCCCTTCCCGACCTCGGAAACAATGTCGAATTCATCCATCAGCCGTTTGGCGCCCGACAGGCCCAGGCCCGCTCCCCCGCTCGTTGAATAGCCCTCCTGCATGGCGAGCTCCACGTTGGGAATGCCCGGTCCCTGGTCGCTGGCCACGATGACGATGCCCCGGGTTCCATCCTTTTGGGCCGTGCTCAGAATGATCTCGCCCTTGCCGGCATACTGGAGGATGTTGAGCGCGACTTCCGAGATGGCCATGGCGATGAAGGTCTGCTCGACGGACCAAAAGCCCAGGTCCGCAGCCAATGATCGCCCCTGCTGGCGTGCGGTCAGAATGTGTGCCTCCGAGTCGATGGGTACACGTATTCCGTCGGTCATTAGCGCTCCTGTGCGCTCCATCATCGGTTTGACTGCGCTCATTTCTGCAGGGGCTCGGAGCCCGGATGGTTTCGGCATCGACGACCAGTTCATGGAAATTTTTCGGCGGCAGAGGAACGGGAATGCCGTCCACCAAGACCCGCCTCCGAGGTGGATGAATTCTGGAACCCCGTTCTTTCAGACTCCTGGAAACGAGCCTTGCTCCTGGGGCATCTCGTCGACACCGCGCTTCGGAGTTCGCGCAAAAGCGGGGCGTATTCTAGCCGCTGGCAGACTGGTTCGGCCGCACCGAACGGCCGAACTATGCTATGCTGCGCGGTCAATCCGCCCCGAGTTTCAATTCCCGCGACTGCATCCAATTTCTTGCAAACCAATCAGATACGCTACGACAGAGAGGAGATCCCATGGAAAAGCCCTATATCCTGCACATGTTCACGCCCGAAAAGAATCTGAGTCCGTTCGACGTCAACATGGCCTTGGACGCCGGCTGGACCTCGGCAATCCCGTACCTCCACGTCGAGGCGAATGAGGTTCGGGCCTTGGTGCAGGATGCGATCTTCTCCCGGAGCCCAAAGGGACTAAAACGCACCGGCATTTTCGTCGGCGGCCGGGATGCAAAGCTGGCCGTTGACATGCTCAGAACCGCGAAGCAATCCATGGTGCCTCCTTTCCAGGTCTCCGTGTTCGCTGATCCGAGCGGAGCCTTCACCACGGCCGCGGCCATGGTCGCCCTGGTCGAGCGCGAGTTGCAAGCCAAGTTCAACACCGAACTCAAGGGCAAATCCGTATTGGCCCTCGGCGGCACCGGTCCGGTCGGGCAAATCGCGGCGGTGCTGGCCGCCAAGGCCGGTGCCCAGGTCAAGATCGTCGGCAGGCAGTTGGAAAAGGCTCGGAACATCGCCAGCCTGGTCAATTCCGAGTTCGGCGGCGATGAAACCCGCATCGAGGGCGACGCGGACGCCAACAAGGGTGAACTCATCAAGACCGCCGACGTGGTGTTCGCGACCGCCGCCGCCGGCGTTCAGGTGCTGAGCGCCGAGCTAGTGGCAGCGGCTCCGCAACTGAAAGTTGCGGCGGACGTGAATGCAGTGCCGCCCTCGGGAATCGCGGGCCTGGACGCTCATCATCAGGGCACGCCGATTCCCGGCTCCAACAGCGGCGCGGTGGGCATCGGCGCCTTGGCCATCGGCAACATCAAGTACAAGACCCAGAGCGATCTCCTCGCCCGCATGCGTCAGGCCGACAAGCCGATTTACTTGAGTTTCGACGAGGCTTTTGCGCTGGCTCGGGAATTCGCGCAGAAGCTTTGATCCGCGCCTATTTTCCTATTTTCCGCCGAGTTCCAGGGCCAGCGCCTGTGCCTCGGCCCTCCATGCTTTAAGATGTTCAGGCAACCGTTTTAAAAGTTTCTGCGTCCCCAAAGAGGTCCCACCGATGGAAAAAACGGAAAAACGCACCGTGCTGCACATGTTCGATCCCATGCCACACACCAGCCCCTTCGACATCAACATGGCGGTGGACGCGGGCTTCGAGGCGATTTTTCCCTACGACAACGTCAAGCTCGAACAGGTGAACGGGCTGGTGCAGGACACCATCTTCTCCCGCGGCCCCGCCGGCGTGAAGCGTACCGGCATCTTCATCGGCGGACGCGATTTGGGACTGGCGCTGAATATGCTGGAGGCCGCCAAGAACGCCATGGTGCCGCCCTTCGAGGTCTCGGTGCTGGCCGATCCGAGCGGCGCCTTCACGACCGCCGCCGCTTTGGTGGCTTGCGTGGAAAGGCAGCTGAAGGACAAGCACGGCGGAGAATTGAAGGGCGCCCATGCGGTCGTCTACGGCGGCACGGGCCCGGTGGGCCTCGCCACCGGCATCATCGCCTCCCTGGCCGGGGCCGAGGTGACCATCGTCGATCCCTTCAACATCGATACCGCTCTGGAAAAGGCCAAGGAATACAACGCGCGCTGCGGCTCGAAGCTCATCGGAACCTATGCCAGCTCCGACGCCGACAAGGCCCGCCTGATCGCCCACGCCGATCTCGTGTTCTGCACCGCCAAGGCGGGCGTGCAGGTATTGAATTCGGACGTGTTGGGCGATGCCAAGCAGTTGAAAGTGGCGGGCGACGTCAACGCTGTGCCGCCTTTGGGCATCGAAGGCGTCAAACGGCTCCACAACGGCGATCCCCTAATCCATGCCATCAATGCCCCCGGTGCCGTGGGTATCGGCGCTCTCGCCGTGGGTGACGTGAAATACAAACTGCAAAACGCGCTGCTCGCTTATCTCCTCACGGCGGAGAAACCGGTGTTTCTGGATTTCCGGGAAGCCTTCGAGCGGGCGCGGGGACTTAATTTGATTTAATTCTTTCCGAACTTTTCGATATCCCGCCTCATCGGAACCTTGCCCTTGGACGATTCGCCGAGGCGAGTCGTCCCGTCGCCCGTCAGCATCCATAAAGCCTCAAACTTTTTCCCTGGAAACAGTCCATTGGCTCGGATGGCCAACATATCGGCGCGGGTCCCTTTAAAATCCGACCAGAATCTCGACCAATCGAACAAAGGCGCAAACCAAAAATCATGAAGATCTACAACCTATTCCCCTTGCTGGCCGGCCCCATGCCTCAGTGGACACCCCATCTGGAGCGGGCGGCGGATATGGGGTTCGACTGGATTTTCGTCAATCCCATCCAGAGGACCGGCCGTTCCGGAAGCCTTTACTCGATCAAGGACTATTTTCAAATCAATCCGGCGCTGATTGCGCCCCGTTCGCCCGCGCCGCCGGAGGATCAAGTCCGGGAAATGGTGAAGACGGCGGAAAAGCTCGGCCTTCGGTTAATGGTCGATCTGGTCATCAATCATTGCGCCTACGATTCGCCCCTGCTCAAGGAGCACCCCGGGTGGTTCGCCAAAGAGGGGCGGCGCATCGCTCATCCGTTCTGCCTGCATGATGGAGAAAAAGTCGTCTGGCGTGACCTAGCCCGGTTCGATTATCTGAACACCCGCGACCCCGAAGGGCTTTTCCAGCATTGCCGGAAAGTTGTCGAGTATCTCGTCGGTTTAGGTTTCAAGGGACTGCGTTGCGATGCGGCCTATCAAATTCCCGGCGCATTCTGGAAGCGGCTGATCGAGGACACTCGACGGACCCATCCCGACCTCGTGTTCGCGGCCGAGACTTTGGGTTGCAGTCCGGACCAGATCAAGGAAACCGCCCGCGCCGGGTTCGATTTCATCTTCAACAGCTCCAAATGGTGGGACTTCGAGGGCCCCTGGCTGCTGGAGCAATACCAGCTCACTCGGGACACCGTGCCCTCCATCAGCTTTCCCGAAAGCCACGATACGCCTCGGCTCTATGCCGAAACCGACCGGAACGTGGACGCCGTGAGGCAGCGCTATCTTTTCACAGCCCTCTTCTCGGCCGGAGTCATGATGCCCATCGGTTTTGAGTTCGGCTTCGAAAAGCCGCTGCACGTGGTCGAGACCCGGCCGACCGACTGGGAGACCACCGGCGTCGATCTCACCGGATTCATCAAGCAGGTCAATCAGATCAAAGAAAGATACCCGGTGTTCCGGGAAGAGAGCATCACCGAGGTGCTGGGACACGACTCCAATCCCGCGATCATGGTGATGTGGAAGGCGGCGACCCGCAATCATGGCCAGGCCCTCTTGATCCTGAACAAGGATGCCCGGAACCGTCAGCTCTTTCGGACCGAGAACCTGTACCGTTTCGTCCAAAGCCCGCCCCCCTTGATCGACGTTTCTCCGGAGTGGCCCATGGATTATCTGCCGACACCCTTCGAGTTCGAACTGGGGCCCGGCATGGGGCGGGTCCTCGTCACGCCTTGAGGAATCCTCGCGTCCGCTCACCCTGGGCAAGATTTTTCAAGTCCTCCGCCCGTCAAGCGCGATACCGCCCCTAGATTTGTTAGCATGAAAGGATGACTTAAACTAGAAGCGCTAATGGATCGGCCTGACGGATTGGAGGAGTTGAACCTCGGACGTTCCGCCAAAGTCCCGAAATCCATTATTTTTGACGGCCGGCGGAAGCGTTAAGGAATTACCGGCAGGAACTCTTGCCGACATTTCGACTGATTTTCAGCCTATCCCCGAACCAAGCCTCATTCCGCGGCATAGACCTTAGCATCTTCGGCACCTAGGTAACGGATTTCATCTCATGGCAAAAAAAAATCCCCCTCACGAACCTCGGCCGGCGGTCAAGAAATCCTCCGCCAAGCCCGCAATTTCCACTTCCGAATCCAAAGCCGCCAAAGCTTCGGCGAACGCGGCCCAACCCCAAGCCGCTGCCGAGCCCTCGCTTTCGGAAAAGTCGCCGGAGCCGCAGCCCGCGCCCGACAAGCGCGATCTACCAGCGCAAACCCCCAATCAGCCCTACGATAGTCAACTGAAATCAGGCACGGCGGAAAAACCAGCAGCCTCGAAGGAGCCCGCGGCGGGAGCCGGCGCCGGCAAGCCCAAGCCGGATCCGCAGAATACCGGGTTAAACGAACGTCCGATCGCCGAGATCGCCCCGCCACCTTGCCCTGAGCCTTCTTCCAAGGCTGAAACCCCCGACTCGGCGCCGGCACCGAATTCGGAAGCCCAGCCAATTCCGCCCTCCTCCACCGGAACGGCGGCCATCCTCGAACCCGCCCCGGCCGACTCCGCGGCGGCACCCGCCTGGGAGCCGGTCGAGGTGGCCGAGCCCGAGGACGCATCCGCGCTTGCCCCTTATCCGGCCATCGAGCCCGAGCCCCCCATTACGGAACCGGAGCCGCCCCCGCTGGAGCCAGAACCCGAGCAGCCCCCGGCTCTAGGCCCGGAACCCGAGGCTCAGGTCCAGCCTTACGTGTCGTCGATTCCGTCCCTGTTCATCGTGCACATCACCCCGGAACTTGCTCCGGTCGCGAAGGTGGGCGGCTTGGCCGACGTGGTGTTCGGCTTGAGCAACGAGCTGGAAATCCGGGGCAACCACGTCGAAATCATCCTGCCCAAGTACGACTGTCTCCGCTACGATCATATTTGGGGCCTTAGCGAGGTTTATAGCGATCTCTGGGTTCCCTGGTACGACGGCGCCATTCATTGCACCGTCTATTTCGGCTTCGTCCACGGCCGCAAGTGCTTTTTCATCGAGCCGCATTCCAGCGATAACTTCTTCAACCGCGGCGGCATCTATGGCTTCAGCGACGATGTGATGCGGTATGCTTTTTTTTCCCGAGCCGCCATCGAGTTCCTGTGGAAATCAGGCAAAAATCCGGACATCCTGCATTGCCACGACTGGCAAACGGCCCTGGTACCGGTATATCTGTACGAAATCTATCAGTTTCTCGGCATGACCCATCCCAGGGTGTGCTACACCATTCACAACTTCAAGCATCAGGGGGTCACCGGAGCGCAGATTCTCTACGCGAGCGGCCTCAACCGGCCCGAGTATTTCTTCCACTACGACCGGCTGCGGGACAATTTCAACCCGCACGCGCTCAACCTGATGAAAGCCGGGGTGGTCTACTCCAACTTCGTCACCACGGTCTCGCCGCGCCATGCGGTCGAAGCCAAGGACCAAGGCCAGGGATTCGGGCTCGAGCCCACCTTGCACATCCATCATGCCAAGTACGGCGGGGTGGTCAATGGCATCGACTACAACGTCTGGAACCCCGAGATCGACCGTTACATCCCCTACCACTACGGGCTCGACAATCTCGAGGACAAGTACAAGAACAAGAGAGCGTTGCGCGACCGGCTGATGCTCGCGGACAACGAAAAGCCGATCGTCGCTTTCGTCGGGCGGCTCGATCCGCAGAAGGGCCTGGAACTGATTCGCCATGCCATCTTCTACACTCTGTACCGGCGCGGCCAGTTCGTCCTGCTGGGCTCGAGCCCCGACGGACAAATCAACAACTACTTTTGGGGGCTCAAGCATCAGCTGAACGACAACCCGGATGTCCACATCGAAATCGGCTTCAACGAGGAACTCTCCCACCTCATCTACGCCGGCGCCGACCTGATGCTGGTCCCGAGCCGCTTCGAGCCGTGCGGCCTGACCCAGCTCATCGCCCTGCGCTACGGCACGGTTCCCGTCGTCCGCGAAATCGGGGGCCTCGCGGATACGGTGTTCGACAAGGACTATTCCCACAAGCCCCTGCACGAGCGCAACGGCTACGTGTTCCGGGACTATGACTACAGCGGGCTGGAATCGGCCTTGGGCCGGGCCCTGAGCTGCTATTACGACTATCCCGAGCACTTCCGCGAGCTCATGAAGAACGGCATCCGCTGCGATTTCTCGTGGAAGAACCCGGGCCAGGATTATCTAAACATCTACGATTATATCCGGGCGAAATAATGGCGCCGCCCGGCCGAGATTTGAACAGGCGGCCTTTTTCGCGGCGGTCGTTATCCTGGGTATTGGCGACGCTGCTTGCGACGGGAGGAGCGTGGC
Organism: Methylococcaceae bacterium; assembly: GCA_902810705.1. Taxonomy (GTDB): domain Bacteria; phylum Pseudomonadota; class Gammaproteobacteria; order Methylococcales; family Methylococcaceae; genus CADDYU01. The sequence continues at coordinate 13,582 of CADDYU010000001.1, read as the reverse complement.
GTGAGCTCCAAGGTGCTGAAACGGACGCCTTGCGCACCCAGCTTCAAGCGCTGGCGACGCAAGCCGGCTTCGCCATCGAGGGGCTGGACCGGATCGGCCCGGAATCGGCGGGAGCCGCTGTGGGGACTCCCGAGGAACGGCTGAAAAGCCTGTTGAGGGACTATAACTATCTTATTCAGGGACGGCCCGGCGCCCTTGAAAAGGTCCTGATCGTTGGCCGGAAAGCCTCCGAATCCCACGGCTCGGCCGGTAGCGCTTACGTCGAAACGCTTCGCCTTGGCGCGCAGCACCAGGTGCAAGCGAGCATTGCGGGGCCGAACGCGGTCGCCAAGACTCTTCCGCTGATCGTCGACACCGGTGCATCGACCTTGGTTCTGCCCGCTTCGCTGATTCCGGAATTGGGCTTCGCCCCGGATGATCTGCGGGACGGCATGAGTCGGACGGCCAATGGCACGGTCCCGGTAAAGACGGGTATCTTGCGGTCGGTCCGGGTCGGCGCGGTCACCGCCCATGACGTGCAGGCGAGCTTCATCGCCGATGACTCGTTGCATGGCGTCAAGCTCCTCGGCATGAGCTTTCTGCAACGCTTCCGCGTCACCATCGACGACGCGCGGAACGAGCTGACCCTCCTCTCGAAGTAGCGGTTCGTCGAAGGCGCTCGCCCGATTGCTCGCCTCACCCGCCCGGTCCTTCAGTCCTTTTCAAGGAAAGCGCCGCGACGGTGGCCGGCGCTCAATGCCGGAACCCGACTCGCTTGGGGTCTGTCTCAATTTCACGAACGTTTTTTTATACACCGCCAGAAAGTGTCCTGCCTGCCTTAGGAGGATAAACCCAAGTCCCAGAGTCCACTTCCTTAGTTTCAGGAAAAAGGAGTTTTATATGAGCGAGCTGATCGTTATCGGTTATGACAATCCCTTCCAGGCCGAGGAAGTCCGCCTCAAGCTACTCAAGATGCAGCGGGACTACCTGATCGATCTGGAGGACGCGGTGGTCGCCGTCCGGGACGCGGACGGCAAGGTCAAGCTGAATCAAGTCTATAAGCTCACCCAGGCGGGCGCGATCGCGGGAGGGTTTTGGGGTGCCTTGATTGGGCTTTTGTTCCTCAACCCGCTCTTGGGCGCGGCGGTGGGGGCAGGCGCCGGCGCCATATCCGGCGCGCTGACCGATGTCGGCATCAATGATGATTTCATGAAGAATCTCGCGGAGACCTTCAAGCCGGGCACCTCCGCGTTATTCGTTCTGGTTCGGAAGGTCACGCCCGACAAGGTGCTCGACGAGCTACGGGGCACCGGCGGCAAAATCATTCAAACCTCCTTGTCCCACGAGGATGAAGCCAAGCTGCAGGCGGCTCTGAACACCGCTGAAAGACCGGCGACCTGACCGGTTGGGTCTTTTTCGCCCAACGCAGGGAGCGGCTTCGGCGGCTCCCGCGTCGCGGCAAGCGGCTGCCAATTCATGGGTGCGGTTTAGTACTCCGCCGGCCATTCAACGTTTGATCCCGGTATATTTAAGGTGCTCTTGGCGATACCTAATGTCGCGGTGCCGCGCGGGCACCGCGAACCCCTCGGTCATAAGCCAGACGAAGGCGACAAATGATCGCTTCTCAAGCCTGCCGATGCGACCAATCAGCCTCGCCACGCCTCCTATCTTCAGTGCTTACCCCGCCGCCTCGTGGGTCATGAGCACCTTCAAGGCCCCTTCCCGCCCGGCATTGGCGAACGTGTCGTAGGCCTGAAGGATGTCGTTCAGCCTGAACCGATGGGTGATCAATTCTTCCGGCTTGAGCCGTCCGGAAACGACCGTCTTGAGGAGCAGCGGGGTGGTAACGGTATCGACCAGCCGGGTTGTGATGGCGATGTTGAAGGCCCAGAGCCGTTCCAGGTGCAACGGCACGCTGCTCCCGTGCACGCCCAGCACGGCGATCGTTCCCCCGGGAGCGATGATGGACTGGCACAGCTCGAAGGTCGCCGGTATGCCTACCGCCTCGATGGCGGCATCGACGCCGGCCCCCTCGGTGAGCTCCATGACTTTCGCCACCGCGGTCTCCCCGTCTCCGCTGTTCACGGTATGGGTGGCGCCGAATTTCCTGGCGAATTCAAGGCGCTTGTCGTCCACATCCAGGACGATAAGCTGGCCGGGGGCATAGAACTGGGCGGTGATCAAGGCCGCGAGCCCCACCGGTCCCGAGCCGACCACCGCCACGGTGTCGCCCGGCTGGATCTGGGCTTTCAGGACGCCGCACTCATAGCCGGTCGGCAAAATGTCGCTCAGCATGACCAGCGCGTCCTCGCCCACGCCCTTGGGCAGATGATAGAGGCTGGTGTCGGCATAAGGAATCCGGACGTACTCGGCCTGGGTCCCATCGATTTGGTTGCCCAGAATCCAGCCGCCGTTGATGCAGTGGGAATACATCCCCTCCTTGCAGGGGGCGCAACGCCCGCAGGAGGTGATGCAGGAAATGAGCGCTTTATCGCCCGGCCGAAAATTGGCGACGGCGCTTCCGACTTCGTCCACAATTCCGATACCCTCGTGCCCCAGGGTTCGGCCGGGTGTGACGGTCGGCACGTCGCCTTTCAGAATATGCAGATCGGTTCCGCAGATGGTGGTCTTGTGGACTCGGACGATGGCATCGGTAGGCTCCAGCAGTTGGGGTTTGGGTTTCTCTTCCCAGGTTTTTTGACCCGGCCCGTGGTAGACAAGCGCTTTCATGGTGGTGCTCCTGGTTAAGGTTCCAGCGATTCCGAAATCGCGTCTCGCCGGTCGTGCTCGGAGTGCGGGGCGTCCTGACGAGCGGGCACGACAAAGCGCCATTCTCGCGACCGTTCTCCCAAAAGTTCATAACCGGCTCTAGCTCTTCAATCCCGTTCCCCGGCGTAGCAGCACCAGCGCCCAGACCAGCAGCATCAGGATGGCCCCGCCGATGATCCCGAACGCCACGTCAATCCTCACGTCGGAGATTCCGAGAAATCCGTAGCGAAAAGCGTTGATCATGTAAAGAATGGGATTGCCTAGCGAAATCTTACGCCAGAATTCGGGCAAAAGATCGATCGAATAAAACACGCCTCCCAAATAGACCAAAGGCGTCAGCACGAAGTTGGGAACAATGGAGATATCGTCGAAGCTGTTGGCATAGATCGCGTTGATAAAGCCCGCCAGGGAGAGCAACGTGGCGGTGAGCAGCAATATGGCGGCGACTATCCAGGGATGGAACGGGTGAACATGCGTGAACAGGACACCGATTCCTCCCACCACGACGCCCACCGCCAAGCCTCGGGCGATCCCGCCGCCCACGTAGCCGGCCAGGATCACCCAGTTCGGCACCGGGGCGATCAGCAGCTCCTCGATATGACGCTGGAATTTAGTGGAATAGAACGAGGACACCACATTGCTGTAGGCATTGGTGATCACCGACATCAGCACCACGCCCGGCACGATGTAATCCAGGTAAGGCATGCCGGCCATGGACCCAATCTGGCGGCCGATCAGGCCGCCGAAAATCAGGAAGTAAAGAGAGGTGGTGATCGCCGCCGGCAGCACCGTCTGGGGCCAGATCCGGATGAAGCGATGGATTTCCTTGAACAGTATGGTTTGAAGGGGAATCAGGTGGCGCATGGAAAAAACGGTTCAACGGATTGAAAACAAAGCCGCCCGCCGCGCCGATCACGACGCCTCGACGCCGCTCTAGCACTGACACAGGGCGCGCTCGTGGGATCAAGCGGACTTTCGGACCGGCACGGGACGTTGGCTTTCCACGAGATCAACAAACAGCTGCTCCAGGCGATTGGCCGCATTGCGGAGGGCGATGACCTCGATTCCCTGCTCGGCCAAGGCTTTGAACAACCGATGAATGCCCAGCTCCGCAGGCACCTCGGCGGCCAAGGTGCGCTCGTCCAGCCGCTCGAGCCGATAGCCGGCCACCACCGGCGCCCTATCCACCGAATTCGCGATCTCCAAGATGTAGCGGCTGGTGTGCAGCCGGGCCAAGAGGTCGCCCATCCTGCTGTGCTCGACAATGCGCCCGTGGTTGATGATGGCGATATGACGACAGAGGTTTTCCGCTTCCTCGAGATAGTGGGTGGTCAGGATGATGGTGGTGCCTTCCCGATTGATTCTCCTGAGAAAGTCCCACATGGAACGGCGAATTTCGAGGTCCACGCCGGCTGTCGGCTCGTCCAGGATCAAAAGCCGGGGCGAATGCGCCAAGGCCCGAGCGATCATCAAGCGCCGCTTCATGCCGCCGGAGAGGGTGCGCGAGACGGTATTGCGCTTGTCCCACAGAGCCAGCTGGCGCAGGCATTCCTCGGCCCGAATCCGCGCTTCCCGGCGGCGGATGCCGTAGAACCCGGCCTGATTGACGACGATGTTGAGGACGGTTTCGAACTGGTTGAAATTGATCTCTTGAGGCACCAGGCCGATACACCGCTTGGCGGCTTCCCGCTCTCGGTCCAGACTGTGGCCGAACACCTCGACCACGCCGGAGGTCTTGTTCACCAATGAGCTGATGATGCCGATGGTCGTGGACTTACCTGCCCCGTTCGGCCCAAGGAGCGCGAAGAAATCCCCCGCCTGGACATCGAGGTCTATGCCTCTCAGCGCCTCGAAACCGTTCTTGTAGATCTTCCGTAAGGCTCGAATGGAAAGTGCCTGGGTCACGGCTGTGTTTGACTGATTTTTTTGTGAGAATAGAAAAGGCGCCGAATCGAACTCCGGCTATTCTCCTTAAAAGTTAAGGAAAAAACGGCTCGAAAATCTATGGATTTTAACAAATCGGATACGCCTCGGCCCTCCCTTAATTCGTGCGGTTTCATCCATGAGTTCTGACGCCAACGCCCTTCCTCGCCAAGTCGCCGCCGTGGATCTCGGCTCCAATAATTTCCACATGATCGTCGCCGAGCCTAGAGCCCATGAATTGGTGGTGATCGACCGCCTCCGGGAAATGGTCCGGCTGGGAGCGGGGCTCACCGCCCAACGTAGTTTGACCGTGGAATCCCAGGAGCGTGCGCTGATCTGCCTGGAGCGTTTCGGTCAACGGCTCCGCAGTCTGCCGCCGGGCACCGTGCGCGCGGTGGGCACCAATACCCTGCGCACCGCGCGCAACGCCGGCGAGTTCCTCGTCCAGGCCGAGCGCGCCTTGGGCCATCCCATCGAAATCATCTCCGGCATCGAGGAAGCGCGCCTGATTTACCTGGGCGTCGCTCAAGGACTCCCCGACGATGACAGGCGGCGCCTGGTCGTGGATATCGGCGGCGGCAGCACCGAGTTCATCATCGGTCTCAACAAGACGCCGCTGCAAAAGGAAAGCCTGCATATGGGGTGCGTCTCCATGAGCCTGGCCCACTTCCCGGACGGGAAGATCACGGCGAAACGCTTCAAGCGGGCGGTGATCGCCGCCCAGCAGGAACTGGAGCCTTTCGAGCATCTCTTTCACCGCAGCCAATGGCACGAGGCGATCGGCGCCTCCGGCACGCTTCGCGCCGTGCAAAAGATCGTCGTCGGCCGAGACTGGAGCAAGGACGGCATTAGCCTCCAGAGCCTGGATCAGCTGGTCGATACGGTGATCGCCAGCGGGCGGCTCGATAAGCTTCAGTTTCCCGACCTGAATCCCAATCGTTATCTAAGTTTTCCCGGTGGCCTCGCGATCCTCCACGCCACTTTCAAGACCTTAGGGGTTTCGCACATGCAGGTCTCCGAGCAAGCCCTGCGCGAGGGCTTGCTTTATGATTTGCTCGGCCGCATCCATCATGACGACATTCGCAGCCGCACCGTCGCCGCCTTGGCGGCCCGCTATCACGTCGGTTCCGAACATGCGGCCCGCATTCGGGAAACCTTGGGAAAATTTCTGGAAAGCTTGCCGCTCGGTTTGCCCTTGAGCTACGACACCGCTGCGCAATGGCTGGGTTGGGCGGCCGACTTGCACGAAATCGGCCGGGACATCGCCCACAGCGGCTATCACAAGCACGGCGCCTATATTCTCGAAAATGCCGATCTTCCCGGCTTCTCCCGCCAGGATCAATGCTTGCTGGCGCTCTTGGTGCGTGCCCATCGGCGGAAATTTCCGTCCAAACTGTTCAAGGAGCTGGCTCCACCCTGGAACGAGCAGGCCAAGCTCCTGGCCTTGCTGCTACGGATCGCCATCCTGCTCCATCGCAGCCGGCAAGCCAGCACTTTGCCCGATATCCGGCTTACCCTGGGCGACTCCCGGATCGATCTTCGGTTTCCGCCCCGGTGGCTGGACGAGCATCCGCTGACCCTGGCCGATCTGGAGCAAGAGGCGGGGTATCTCGGACCGGCGGGAATTGAACTGACCTTCCTGTAGCACCGGCTCACTCGGAATAGAGTGCCGCGCTATTGGCCTCGCATCGCCGTGGGTTATCATGGCGGCAGTCAGTCAAGCGGACGGGAAGAACCTTGATCATCAATCACGTTAAAGGCATTAGCAAGTCCACCCGGGCCATACTCGCGGAGCACGGCATTTTTTCGGTCGAAGAACTGGCCAACGCGGACGTGGCCCAGTTGGTCAAGATACCCGGCTTCACCAAGTCGAAGGCGACTCGCATGATTCGCGCGGCGAAGTACATGATCGGCGACATGGCCAAGGAGGCCGATGTCCTGGAGCTGCGGGACAAGCCGGCGGCTTTTGGAGAACGAAGCCCCCTGGCCGAGGAGTCGGTCGATCTTAGCAATGGTCAGCTTTACATCAATCAGGAGCTGAGCCTTCTCGAATTCAACCGACGGGTGCTGGAGCAGGCCAAGGACGATCGGACGCCGCTCCTCGAACGGCTGAATTTTCTTTGCATCTCCTGCTCGAATCTCGACGAGTTCTTCGAGGTTCGCGCGGCTGGCCTGATCCAAAGGGCGGATCTCGGGGCGACCCGCACCGAGCCGGACAATCTAACGCCCCAGGAAGCGCTTTCGCACATCGGCGCCCGCGCCCATGAACTTGTGGCGGAGCAGTACCGGGTGCTCAACGAGGTCATCCTACCGCTGTTGGAGGAACAGGGTATCCGCTTCGTCCGTCGCAACGAGTGGAATGCCTCGCAACAGGCTTGGCTCAGGAAGTACTTCGAGGAGGAACTGCTCCCCATCCTGAGCCCCATCGGGCTGGATCCCGCCCATCCGTTCCCGCGTATCGTCAACAAGAGCCTCAACTTCATCATCTCCCTGTCCGGAAAAGACGCGTTCGGGCGGGACATCGATCTGGCCATTTTGCAGGCGCCCCGTTCGCTGCCGCGCATCATCCAGTTGCCTCAGGGCGAAACCGAGAGCGGCCCGCACGACTTCGTGTTCTTATCGTCCATCATTCACGCCTTCGTGGACGATCTGTTCCACGGCATGAAGGTGCGCGACCTTTATCAGTTTCGGGTGACCCGGAACAGCGAGATGTATCTGGACGAGGAGGAAATCGACGATTTGCTGCGGGCGCTGGAAGGCGAGCTGAGCAGCCGCAACTATGGCGACGAGGTGCGCCTCGAAGTGGCGGACAACTGTCCCGACGCTCTCGTCGAATACCTGCTTAGCCAATTCGGATTGGCGCCCGATCGGCTCTACAAGGTGGACGGGCCGGTCAATCTCAGCCGCACCCGGGAGGTCTACGATCTGATCGACCGGCCCGACCTCAAATATCCACCCTTCACGGCGGGCGGCCCCGCCCAACTCGCCGGCGGCCGCGATCTGTTCGAGGCCGTCCGAAAGCAGGACATCCTCCTGCACCATCCTTATGAATCGTTTACCCCGGTCCTCGAATTTCTAAGGCAAGCGGCGGACGACCCGCAGGTGGTCGCCATCAAGCAGACGCTGTACCGCACCGGTCCCAACTCGCCCATAGTCGATGCGCTCTTGAGAGCGGCGCGGGCCGGGAAGGAAGTGACGGTGGTGGTGGAGCTGCGGGCGCGGTTCGACGAGAAGGCCAACATCTCCCTCGCGACCCGTCTGCAGGAGGCCGGGGTCCAGGTGGTCTACGGCATCGTGGGTTACAAGACTCACGGCAAAATGCTGCTGATCTTGCGCCGGGAAGGCCGGCACTTGCGTTATTACACCCATCTCTCCACCGGCAACTATCATCTCCGCACCGTTCGGCTGTACACCGATTATGGCCTGCTGACCGCGGATCGGGATTTGGGCGAAGACGTGCGCAAGGTGTTCGTGCAGCTCACCAGCCTGGGCAAGGTCGGCAAGCTGAACAAGCTATTGCAGGCGCCGTTTTCGCTGCACCAGTCCCTCCTGCGGAAAATCCAGCGGGAAATCGAGCATGCGGCCGCCGGTCGTCCCGCCCGCATCATCATTAAAGTCAATTCCGTGGCCGAGCCGCAGTTGATCCAGGCCCTGTACCGAGCCTCCATGGCAGGCGTCGAAATCAAGCTGATCGTGCGCGGCATCTGCTGTCTCCGGCCCGGCCTTCCAGGCATTTCCGAAAACATCGAAGTGCGCTCCATCATCGGCCGATTCCTGGAGCACAGCCGCATCTATTTCTTTGAAAATGGCGGACATCCGGAAGTCTACGCCGCCAGCGCCGATTTCCTTCCCCGCAACATGTTTCGCCGGGTGGAAGCCTGCTTTCCTATCGAAAACAAGAAATTCGCCGATCGGATCCGCGACGATCTGGAGCTTTATCTGAAGGACGATTCCCAGGCGTGGATATTGAACCCGGACGGCAGCTATGCTCGAGCAACCCGGCAAAGCCCTCAAGGCATAGAGGCACAGACGATCTTGCTCGAGCGATTTGGCAAAGTGGTTGGGACAAAATAGGGCTCACGCTAGTAAAAGACTATTCGGCCGCCTCACCTTCCGCCTTTGGCGCGGGCCCCCTCTAAAATTCCGCCCGGTCTGTCCTGAGCAGAACGGGAAAATTATCACACCCTTTCTACATAACCTCGCTTTCATCGATACAAGTAGTATATCGACCGATATATAGGCTCTTTCTTGATTATTGAGTTTTCAAACGAAATACCTTATCCATCAATCCACCAAAATCTAATTCCCATGGAAATCGATGGATTGCCGGCGCTTTCCGGAAAATCTCCCGTAAGGTTTTAGAAACACATTACCGGCCTTTTCGCAGAAGAGCGGCAAACCTCGGAATCATGCCTTCGACCCAGAAAAAATAGGTTAGAATTGTTGACCTTTGGCTAGCCGCTCGCCATGCCGCGATAAGCCAGCCATCTCAACTCATGACCGCGCTCCGGCGCGCCGAAGCTTTTTTACCCATACCCAGGATTTCATGACCGGCATACCCACATCCTTCGAGGACCTAGCCATTTCCCCCGCCCTGCTCCAGACCATCCGGGAAATCGGCTACGAATCCCCCTCTCCCATTCAGGCCGCGAGCATTCCGCACTTGCTCGCCGGGCGCGACTTGCTGGGACAAGCCCAGACCGGCACCGGCAAGACCGCGGCCTTCGCGCTGCCCATTCTGAATGGGATCGATATTTCCAAGCGAGTGCCGCAGGCGCTGGTGCTGGCGCCCACTCGCGAACTCGCCATTCAGGTCGCGGAAGCCTTTCAAACCTATGCCCGCCACCTCGAAGGCTTCCACATCCTGCCGGTATACGGCGGCCAGGGCATGGGCCAGCAGCTCCGCCAGTTGGCTCGAGGCGTCCATGTGATCGTCGGCACTCCGGGCCGAATCATGGACCACCTGCGGCGGGAAACCTTGAACCTAAGCCAGATCTCCACGCTCGTGCTGGACGAGGCCGACGAAATGCTGCGCATGGGCTTCATCGAGGATGTGGAATGGATACTCGACCATACCCCGGAAACCCGCCAGACGGCCTTGTTCTCGGCCACCATGCCACCCGCCATCCGTAAGATCGCCGAGCGTTATCTTCGCGACCCCGCGGAGGTCAAAATCCAGGCCAAAACCGCCACGGTCGAGGCCATCAACCAGCAGTACTGGATCGCCGACGGCATGCAGAAGCTGGATGCCCTGACCCGCATCCTGGATGCGGACGATATCGACGCCATGATCATCTTCGTGCGCACCAAGACCGAAACGGTGGAACTGGCGGAGAAGCTCGAGGCGCGCGGCTATGAAGCGGCGGCGCTGAACGGCGACATGAGTCAGGTGCTGCGCGAGAAAGTCATCGATCGCCTGAAGAAAGGCGCCCTGGACATCGTCATCGCCACCGACGTGGCGGCCCGCGGCCTGGACGTGGAACGCATCACCCACGTGGTGAACTACGATATTCCCTACGACACCGAGGCTTATATCCATCGCATCGGCCGCACCGGCCGCGCCGGCCGCAAGGGTACCGCCATCCTGTTCGTGGCGCCGCGGGAAAAACGTATGCTGAGGGCCATCGAGCAGGCGACCCGGCAGCCCATTCAGCAAATGCGGCTGCCGACCCTGCGCGACATCGCCGACCGCCGTATCGAGCAGTTCAAGGCGCAACTGGTGGAGACCCTCGACAGCCAGGACATCGGCTTCTACCGGGACCTGGTGGACAAGCTGGTGGCGGAGGACATCGGCGAGCCCGCCGATATCGCTGCGGCTATCGCTCATCTGATGCACCGTGAGCGTCCCTTGGCGGCACCCGAAGAACCCGAGCCGCGGTTTCGCGAATACCCAAGGGACAGCCGTCGGGATTACCGCCGGGACGACAACCTGCTGCGCTACACCATTGACGTGGGCCGGCAGCACGGTGTCAGTCCCAAGGACATCGTCGGCGCGATCGCCAACGAAGGGGGTATTTCGGCCCGCCAAATCGGGCAGATCAGGCTATTCGACACCTACAGCACGGTCGAGCTGCCCGCCGATCTGCCGGAGGATTTCTTCCGATCGCTAAAAAAAACCTGGGTACGCAATCAGCGTCTCAACCTGCAACGAGCGGAGGACCCTCGCGGTCCGGCGCGAAGTGAATCGCGGGCTTTCGGAGCCGAGGACAGAAAGCCTTTCAGAAAAAATGTCGAAGGGAGACCGGTCCCAAGGCGCCGGGACAAATCGGACGAATCCTCCGATTGAAACCGCGGCTATGGCTACGCTCAAGGCGCTGCTTGCCCAAGCGTCCGAATTGATGAGCCGGCTGGAAAAACTCCTGCCGCCCGCTCCAATCGAACCCGACTGGCCCGGGGCTATCGCCTTCCGCTGGCGCGGCGTCGCCCATCCAGAATCCTTGCAGCCGATTCGCCGACCGCATCGGCTGGCCTTGGCCGATCTTTTGTGCGTGGACGCGCAGAAGCGCGAGCTCGACCGCAACACCCGCCAGTTCCTGCAAGGGCTGCCGGCCAACAATGCCTTGCTGTGGGGTTCCAAGGGCACCGGCAAGTCATCGCTGATCAAGGCCCTCCTTACCGAGTACGCCGACCAAGGCCTTCGCATTATCGAGGTGGACCGCCAGCACTTGGTCGAACTGCCGGATATCCTGGAATTCCTTTATCCGCGGCTCGAAAAATTCATCCTGTACTGCGACGACCTGTCCTTTGAAGCCGACGATGCCGGCTACAAGGCGCTCAAAGCCATGCTCGAAGGCTCGCTGAGCGCGCCGCCGGCCAATGTCTTGATCTATGCCACTTCCAACCGCCGCCACCTCTTGCCGGAATATCCCGAGGACAATCAGCAAGCCCGCCGGGTCGAGGGGGAACTCCATCAAGGCGAAGCGGTGGAGGAAAAAATCTCCCTGTCCGAGCGCTTCGGCCTATGGCTGTCCTTCCACCCCTTCACCCAGGACCAGTACCTGAACGTGGTCCGCCATTGGCTGGAAAAGCTGGGCGCTTCCCTCAATGATTGGGAAACCGCCCGTACCGAGGCCCTTCGCTATGCCTTGCTGCGCGGTTCCAGAAGCGGGCGGGTAGCCTTCCAGTTCGCCAAGGACTGGAGCGGGCGAAAGGGTTTGGCGGATTAGGATCAGGGTCTATCCTGATTTTTAGAGTCCTGACCCGGCGTGGAGAGCAGGATGGCGCTAACACGTCATTGCCGCGCCAGCAAAACACTGGCTATGGGCAGGATGACGCTATGGACGCGGGCTTGCGCTCAAAATCAAGGCGGTTCTAACGTCCCAATTGGAGTTCATTTTGCTGGTCGGCGGAACGCTGCTGATGCTGCTCTCCTTGGCCGGGCGTCTTGTGCCTTAGTCTCAGCTCGGAATACGCCGTAACCGACGCCATAAACAAGAGCAGCCCCACGCTTGAGGCCCAAAGCCGATCCGGCTCCTTCATCCAGAACAAGATCCATTTGGGCCGGATAAGACCGATGAGAAAGACCACGGGGGATAGAACTACCAGAATCTGTACGAAGAAAACCATGTCGTGCACTCTATTATTATGGAAAGTCAAAGCCCGCGCCAACCGTGGGATCATTCGCCCGGCCAAATGTTCCTTTGATGAGGATGGTGGGCGAAACGCCGGCGATTAAACACGAAATTGCCGGGCGTGACTAGGTGATAGGGTCTGCCGAGTCTTTGAGGGGGATTTCGGAAGTGAAGGTAATAATATCAATACGCAACCGGCCTAGAGCCCTGGACGGAGGCGGTTTTCGTTAGGAAACTAGCAGGATGTGACTATGGCCTGCTTGCCGCTCTAGGGCTGGGCTTTCAAAACTCCCATTCTTAAAGGCTCCCAGTGCCCCATTAGTGGAATAGGTTCTGGAAATTTACCTTAACGCCTAACAAATCGCCTGAGAACAATCAGACCGAATTCACCCGCAAGGCCCGCTCCGCCAAAATCATTAAAACGTTTCTTGGCGGATGAGTGGATTTCGTGGTCATGGGTGCCCGGCCTTCCCGGTCTGCTTTCCGGCTTGACGATCCCAACGGGTGCACGTAAGGTCCCGGCTCATACGGATTTTTGCCGTCCGTTTTGCCTCAGGGGATATCTTTTCACCGGTGGAGCCATGCGGAAACTGATCAAAAGGAGTATCAAGGACAGCAGAATGGAGCCCTATGTCCGGTGGCTGGTAAAGAGAACGCGCGGTATCGGGATGCCTTTCAATCTTGTGAAGAACGAGATCTACGACCGGCAAGTCGCCGAAGTGATCGGGCGCGTATTGAGCGGCACTTCCAACGCCATAGACATCGGCTGCCATAGGGGACAGTTCCTGGAATTGTTTCTGAAGCACGCGCCGCAAGGCCGCCATTTTGTATTCGAGCCGATACCGGATCTGGCAACGAGGCTCAAGGCCGAATTTCCGGCGGTCGAGGTTTATGACCAGGCATTAAGCAACCGGTCGGGGAAGGCGGCCTTTTATGTGATTCCCGATGCGCCTGCGCTGAGCGGTCTCAACGAGCGCGAATTCCTGGAAAAGGATAAAACGCGGCAGGAAATCGCGGTTTCGACCGAGCGGCTCGATGCCGTCATTCCACGGGAAATGAAGATCGATCTCATCAAAATCGACGTGGAGGGGGCCGAAGGGCTCGTCATCGAAGGCGCGATCGACACCATAAGGCGAAACAGGCCTTATATCGTTTTTGAGCATGGCGGGTCGTCATCGGAACCCTTCGGCTTTTCTTCGGGTGACGTTTACGATCTGCTCGTCGGGCAATGCGGATTACGCGTTTCCCTGCTGAAGAACTGGCTATACCGGGGACCGTCCCTATCCAGGCAGGAATTCATGACAACCGGCAACTGGTACTTCCTGGCATATCCGGGGATG